>CAYWAO010000009.1:0-40893 GCA_964456695.1 uncultured Cryptobacterium sp.
CAGACCAGAGGCGTGTGAGGTGAAATAAAAAATCGAGAATACCAATACATTCATTAATGTGTACGAACGGTAGAACAGTAAAAAGCGGATACGATACATCCGCATCCGCTTTTGGAAATTCTAACTGGTGTCAGAGGCGGGATTTGAACCCGCACGCCCGAATAGTTAGGCACTAGCACCTCAAGCTAGCGTGTCTGCCGTTCCACCACTCTGACATTGATGCGCAACTATCAGCCTGTGTGCTGTTGTTGCAGCGAAAAATATATTAGCAGAAACAAGACGAGTTGCAAGGACTATTTTTAACCAATTGTGCCTTGAGGATACACGATCATGAGTACAATCAAAGAGACGACAAACACAATTGCCAGGATAATGGTAATACGATCCAAATTCTTCTCGACGATACCGGATCCCGCTTGATTGTTGTACATCTGAGCAGCAATCATGTCACTCAAACCAGTTCCTTTGCCGGAATGCAGAAGAACAAAAACAATAAGTCCAATTCCCGAAAGCACGAGTAAAACCGTAAAGATAATCGCAATAACAGACAACGTATTTCCAATCTTTTGTCAGTAAAATTCAGCCATATACAAATTGATTATTATAGAAACAACTAACTTATTAGGCAAGCATACCAACCTTATTTTTGTATTTCCACTGCAATTTCATCCACACAGTACCGCAATAGCAGGTAAACGAAACAGACTATGCGTTACGCTTCGTTAGCAGCCTCAATCAACATCCGGAAGGAGTCAGCCTGCAGCGAGGCACCACCAACCAGACCACCATCGATGTCTTCTTGAGCCAGCAAGGACTCTACGTTGCCTACATTCATAGAACCGCCATACAAAATGCGACACTCATCAGCTACTGTCGAATCAAAGGTTTCACGCAGTACCTGGCGAATAGCAGCACAGACCTCCTCGGCCTGTTCAGGAGTAGCGGTACGACCTGTACCGATAGCCCAAATAGGCTCGTATGCCACAATAACCTGCTTCATATCGCTGCTATCAAGCCCAGCAAAGGCTGCTTTAACCTGAGCTACAATAAAATCGAGATAGTCTCCAGAATCACGCATCGCAAGCGATTCACCCACACACACGATAGGAGCAATGTCTGCCTCAAGCAAGGCTCGCACTTTCAAATTGACAGCCATATCGGTTTCAGCAAACATCTCTCGGCGCTCGGAGTGTCCCACAATACAATACTCACAACCCACTTCTTTAATCATAGGAATCGAGATCTCACCCGTATATGCGCCTGATTCTTCCCAGTGCACATTCTGAGCGCCGACAGCAATGTTGGTCTTATCAAAATCAATTACGGTATAGACCGACTTTAAATCAATAGAGGGAGGGCACAGCACAATATCGACATTGTCCCATTTGCGATTATATTGATTGCACAACTGTTGCGTCAACACCACCGCCTCTGGAATGGTTTTGTTCATTTTCCAATTTCCGGCCATCATATACTTGCGCATAGTTTCCCCCTATCAGAAACCAACTACCATTTCAAAACCTCAACACCTGGTAGCGTTTCTCCTTGAACAAGCTCCATAGCAGCTCCACCACCAGTCGAAATAAAGGTCATCTGGTCAGCTAAATCAAACTTATTCACTGCCGCAACGCTATCACCGCCACCAATGACAGTTTCAGCATCTTTGTTCGCAGCAACCGCCAAAGCAACACC
Source organism: uncultured Cryptobacterium sp. (assembly GCA_964456695.1). Lineage (GTDB taxonomy): Bacteria > Actinomycetota > Coriobacteriia > Coriobacteriales > Eggerthellaceae > Anaerotardibacter. Next base: position 1,693 of record CAYWAO010000009.1, read on the forward strand.
TTTTGTTCCCGCTTCGAACGAGGGCATCTCGAACACGCCCATCGGCCCATTCCAGAACACAGTCTTTGCAGAAGCAACCGCATCAGCATAGACCTCAACGGTCTTTGGCCCAATATCAAGACCCATCATGTCATCAGGAATGTCGCTTACTGTACAGATTTGTGTTACGGCATCATTAGCAAACGCATCTGCACACAACACATCCTGCGGTAACAAGATTGAGACACCCTTTCTGTGCGCTTTTTCTAACATAGCGCCTGCACGCTCTACCCAGTCAGCTTCCATAAGTGATGTGCCCACCGTATAACCTTCCGCCGCCAAGAAGGTAAAACACATACCGCCACCAATGATCAGGGTGTCGCATTTGTCGATCAAAGAATCGATGATAGCAACCTTGTCGGATACTTTAGAGCCACCCAGAATTGCCACAAAAGGACACTCAGGATTTTCAAGCATCTCAGTTAGGGTACGAACCTCTTCTTCCATCAACAAGCCAGCGTAGGCCGGTAAATACGAAGCAATCTTTTCAATGGAAGCATGCGCCCGATGCGCAGCACCAAACGCATCATCAACATAGATGTCTGCCAATGAAGCAAGAAGCTGGGCAAATTCAGGATCATTCTTCTTTTCACGCTTATCAAAACGCAAATTCTCAAGCAACGCCACATCTCCACATTCAAGCTGATCTATCGCCTGCTGAACCGGCTTGCCTACAATCTCTGGAATAAAGGTCACCGGCTTTCCCAATATCTGAGCAAGACGCTTGGCTACCGGCGCCAGTGAATATTCTTCCTGATACCCCATACCATCAGGACGCCCAAGATGGCAACACAGGATCACCTTTGCACCATGATCCATTAAAAACTGAATAGTAGGCAGAGAAGCCCGGATACGCGTATCGTCACTTACCACGCCATCGGCTAAAGGAACATTGAAGTCCACACGACACAATACACGCTCACCCGCCACATCAGCTTCAGTAAGTGACTTAATATTGCTCATCTGTCATGCCTTTCCTGTTATTGCACCTACGCATGAAGATACTCGGAACAAACCGATACATCCTCATTCGCAATGGTTTGACATAAAAAAGTCTCCTACGCTACATAAGAGACTTTTTCTTTTCATTACTACCTGTTCTGTCTCAAGCCTACTTGCTACAGCATTATTTTAGCAAGATCTTTTACACGGTTTGAATAACCCCATTCATTGTCATACCACGACACACATTTGATCATGTTGCTTTTACCACCAAGTACCATAGTAAGCTGGCTGTCGAACAGTGACGAATGGGGATCGCCCACGATATCCATCGAAACGATAGGATCTTCAACGTAGGCCAAAATACCCTTAAGTGAACCTTCCGCAGCAGCCTTAACCGCAGCATTGACTTCCTCAATCGTCACTTCACAATCAAGCTCAACAGTCAAATCAACCATGGATCCATCAGGAGTAGGAACACGAGTCGCAAAGCCATCAAGCTTGCCCTTGAGCTCAGGTAAAACCAAAGACACCGCACGAGCAGCACCGGTGGTTGTCGGAATCATAGACAAGTTAGCAGCACGAGCACGACGCAAATCCTTATGAGACTGATCGAGTACCTTCTGATCGTTAGTGTAAGCATGAATGGTATTCATGAAACCACGCTTGATCCCGAAGTTGTCCATCAAAACCTTAGCAAGAGGAGCAAGGCAGTTAGTTGTGCATGATGCATTAGATACGATGTGGTGCTTCTCTGGGTCGTAGAGCTCATCGTTGACACCCATAACAATGGTAATGTCTTCGTTTTTAGCGGGCGCAGTAATCAGAACTTTTTTTGCACCGGATTCAATATGGGCACGTGCAGCATTTGCGTCAGTGAAAAATCCGGTTGATTCAACGACCAGCTCAACTCCCAAATCTCCCCAAGGAAGATTCGCGGGATCACGATCAGAAAGAACGCGGACAGACCTACCATCCACCACGATAGAATCGCCATCAACATGTACTTCATCAAAAATACGACCATGGATAGAGTCGTACTTCAAAAGATGGGCTGCACCTGTGATACTGCCTGGATCATTAATCGCGACAATATCAAACGCTGGATCCTTTTCCATTGCTCGAAACACCAGACGACCAATGCGACCGAAGCCGTTGATACCAACTTTGATTGCCATAGGCTTTCCTTTCAAGAGTGGTATAGATTCACACATTGCGCTTTGAGAATTGTTAGCACAATGCTAAGGAGCATTCTACCACGCAAAAGAAGCGATCAAAAAAAGAGTCTATTTTGTTGAATTCTCTGAGACCTCACGGGCCATCTGTTCAATACGACGAACTCGATGATAAATAGCCGACTTTGAGAGTGGAGGGTTCGCCCGCTCCCCTAGTTCCTTAAGGGTAGCCTCGGGATACCGAACGCGAAGCTGAATATATTCCTGGAGACCCCGCGGTAGTGATTTGATATCACGATAATCGAGCAACGTACGAATTGCTTGTACCTGCTCGACTGACGCTTCGGCTGTTTTTGCTTGATTCGCGATTTCTGCATTTACGCGACGGTTTACATCGTTGCGAACACTCTTGATGACGCGCTCGTTTTCCATTTTCAGTGCGCTTTGATGCGCGCTAACAAATGCCAAAAATGACGAGATTGCAGCACCGCTTTTGAGGTACACCGTGTATGAATTTCTACGCTCGACAATTTTTGCGTGGATGTCTTTGGTCGCCAGAAGATTCACAATATCATGCGCCATCGTCTGTGATTCAACGGTCAACTCAAAATGAAAATCACCTCGAGGATTAGAAATAAAGCCACTACCAAGAAACACTCCACGCAAATACGCAGCACGACAACAGGACTTTTGCACTAATTTGGGATCAATACCACGCTGCAAGCCCTGACCTTCTTCGCCAATAATGCCCAAATCCTGCAACGCATCTTGCAAACCAGGCTGGTTCGGAACATCAATGAGCCAATTAGGCGTTTTATGTAACACACTCCGCCGCATGGTCAGATCAGTTTTTAGCGCATACATATTGTGAAGAGCGCGAATAATAAAACGTGCAACTTGCGGAACGTCAGTTGAAATTTCTAGGCGAAATTGTCTTGGCCCATGTAAAAAAATGGAGCCCTCTATGCGAATAAGCGCGGCAAGCGTTGCCGCATCGCAATGCGAGCAGGTAGGCTCAACGCGTGAAAGTTCTTCTTTTACTTCTGCCGTGAACGACAAAGTCTGAACACCCCCATAAAGGCATCCGCTAATGCTTCAGGATCATGCCATGTTGGTCGTTGCGGATCTTTCATATCGCGCAGCAGCACCACCGGGCCCTGAGCCTGAATAGCATCAATATCTTCTTGATTAATTTTGACTGATCGAATTTTTATTTTCTCGGTCAGACTTTTCCCATCCTTAAGTTCTGCAAGACCACTAATCTGCGATGCCGATCCTGCTATCGCTTCAAACGATTCAGTGGAAAGACGCCTTTTTTCGGGCTTGCCGGACGCGTGAACTAACACATAATCAAGGCAGCCCTGCATACCATGACGAAGAAGCGCTTCCACATGCTCGCGCGCAGAAAGACCCCATGTCTCACCCTGCTGATCAGCCAAACTGCACACAAAAATAGTCTTTGCTTTTGATTGCTTAATGGCATCCGCAATACCTGGCACTAATAGATTCGGAATAATAGACGTAAATAATGACCCAGGCCCTAGTATCACAAAATCGGCCTGACGAATGACGCGAATAGCCTCCATGTACGGCAAGCATTCTTCCGGGGATTCCAACCACACCGTTTCAAGTGCAGAAGAAGATTTGCAAGCACGAGCTTGACCACACAACCGCCTGCCATCGACTGTACACGCGCACAGGGTAACGTTGTTGAGCGTTGAAGGGTACACATGCCCCCGCGCACCAAGCAATTGCTCACATATTTTTATCGCTTCAGGAAAAGAGCCCGTAGCATTTTCTAGAGCAGAGAGCATCAAGTTGCCCAACGTATGATTACGTGCAAAGTCAAACCGATATTTAAACGCCTTGGTTAACGGATCATCTGGATTTGATGCGAACGCAGCTAGGCATTTGCGTATATCACCCGGCGGGGTTACATGAGCCTCTTCACGCAAAATACCCGTTGATCCCCCATCATCAGCCATGGCAACCACCGCAGCGGTTTGCACGCCTAAGGCAAGCAGGGTGCGAATAGACACGGGTGCTCCCGTTCCTCCACCGATAACAACCGCCTTCAACGAAGTGGAATCAATATTTTTTGCCGCATGCCTATCGGTAAGTGATCCAATTTTTTTGAAGGCCTGCGTCGTCGTTGATTCACTACGAAATCCCCGACCGGTACATGGTTTCTGCAGATCCTGCAAGTGTTGTGAGCCCTTTTGTGCATTGTACTGCCGAAAGCCCATCCGAGAACCAGGACCCTCCTGAGACCCTCTTCTCATTTTGTTGCCTCCTGATTGGTGTCAGCAAGCGCGATATCGCGATGAAACACGCGCACATTATAGTCTTGCTCCTGTAGGAACTCCCCGGTCTTTTCTGCCAAAACCACACTGCGATGCTGACCACCCGTACATCCAACACCAATCGCAAGATGCTGTTTGCCTTCAGCAATATAGCCCGGCATGATACAGTTCAACAAATTTGACCACGCATCTAAAAACACATGCGTCTCTTTTTGCTCGAGAACATAATCGGCAACCTGCCTATCAAGACCAGTCAGCCCACGAAGCACGGGAATATAAAACGGATTAGGCAAGAAACGAACATCGATTACGATATCGGCATCTTGGGGAGCACCGTGTTTGAAGCCAAACGAATACACAACAACGTTCAGGCCATCTTTTTCTGTTTCCTCCGAATAGACTGAACGCAGCACTTCACGTAATTCGCGTGGCTTCATATCGCTTGTGTCAATGTAGGAATGAGCAAGCTCATGTAGCTCATGCGTCAAACTGCGCTCGTAGGCTATTGCTTGAGAAATTGAACGACTGTTGTTCACGCAAAGAGGATGGCGCCGACGAGAAGCTTTGTAACGCGCAACCAGCACCTCATCACGTGCATCGAGAAAGATAATCTTATAGGTGATTCCTGCTGCTCGAACATTAGCAAGCTCATCAACAAGCTGCTTAAAATATTCTTGATTGCGTGCATCGCACACGATGGCCAGCTTTCTGCCAATTTCGCTTTGACCGGGCAGGCTTGCCAAGCTGATCATATTCATAATGAGCGAAGGCGGTAAATTATCAATACAAAAATATCCGAGATCCTCAAAGGTATGCATAGCCTCAGTACGTCCTGCGCCGCTCATACCAGTAATAATCACAACATCAGGACCAGATTTGCCCTGAAGATTCTGAGTAGCATCCATCGCTTCAGTAACTTTACCTTTTGTCACAGCGACTACCCCTTTCATACTTTGGTGCCATCATGACAAGACGCAGGCAATCTGATAGTTGAACAAGACGATAAGACCTGCTTATCACGAGCCCTCAGACACAGCACGCCTCGCATCATCCGCCCGCATCCCTATCCCGTCTGCCATAAAGGTGAGGTCTAGCGTTCCTAAGCAGTAGATTCGTCCTCATCTATGTGCGTTTGGCGCTGCGCGAGTGATGCTGAGGTTTGCTCGACGCTCGTCTCCTTCTTTCCATTATATTGTCTAAGCACAGCATACACATCTTCTGCAACTTGAACAGGAACAGTCCCCGTTTGTTTAATATCTTCTAACGAAGCATTACGAAGCGCGCTAAATGAACCAAACGCTTTTAAAAGCGCTTTTTTGCGCTTCGGTCCCATTCCTACCACTTCATCCAAAATGCTGGTCGTCATGGCTTTTCCACGCAACTGACGATGAAACGTAATGGCGAAACGATGAGCCTCGTCGCGAACCTGCTTGACCAAATACAAGCTCGGGCTTCCGCTGGGCAGTACCACAGGACCGCTTTCCTGCCACGAAACAAAAAGCTCTTCATCTCGTTTCGCTAGGCCACATACAGGAACATCTCCCGCTCCTAATTCCTTGAGCTGGTCGAGTGCTGCGCTCAACTGAGGCTTGCCGCCATCAACAATAATCAAATCAGGGCAGCTGCCAAACCGCTCGTCCTCAAGACGTTCCTTACAATAGCGACGCGCAAACACCTCGCTCATCATGGCAAAGTCATTTGCCTCATCGCTTTCCAAACGAATCTTAAACCGTCGGTACTGAGATTTATCAGGTCTGCCATTGGTAAACACCACCATGGATGCCACCGAATAGCGACCATGGATGGTAGAAATGTCAAAACACTCAATACGCAACGGAGGCTTATCAAGAGCAAGTGCACTCTCAAGCTGGAGCAGCGCATCATTAATACGCTGATCATCGTAGCTACTACGAGCTTTGTAGCGCAGTAGCACATGGCGCGCATTGCATGTAGCCATATCCATCAGCGCATGCTTTTCACCCCGTTGCGGTACAGTGAAACGAACCTTTGCTCCATGAGAACTCGCAAGTTTTTCAGTCAACCACGATGCGATAACTCCATCATCTTCGGGAAACTGTTCAACGATGAGCTCATGAGGAATCGACTCAGTGGAGTCGTAATAGCGGAGAATAAACATGCGCAGAAGCTCCTCCTCTGGCACATCTTTACCCTTGTTGAACACGAACTCATTGGTGTTGACAATACGCCCTTCGCGCAAAAGAAACACGGTGATGCCCGCTATAGTTTCTTCTCGATAGATCCCTATTACATCTGCGTTCAAGTTTCGAGAAGAAACAACGTGCTGAGATTCCGAAAGTGAGGTGATCGTTTCGATTCGTGACTTGATTCGTCCCGCACGCTCAAAATCTAATTCCGTCGCCGCTTGCTGCATGTCGTTATTAAGCTCAGCAATAAACTCATTGCGCTGCCCCGACAGGAATCGTTCCACCCGTTTGACTTGTTCTTGATAGTCTTCAGGAGAAATAGCACCACAGCATGCACCCGGTCCGAGACCCACATGAGCATCAAAACAAGGGCGCTCGGAAAGCTCAAGCTGTTCATAGTCTTCTTGTTCAAGACGACGAGATAAACGGCGCCAATCAGCGCACGACGCACTACAAATAGGAACCACACGACGCACGATATCAACCAGATCACGTGCAGCACGACTGTCAGTATAAGGGCCAAAATAGCGTGTCTTTGCTTTATGGGTCTCGCGCGTGTATTTTATGGCAGGAAAAACATCACCTTTGGTGAGCGCGATGAAGGGATAGCTTTTGTCATCCTTGAAGTCCGCGTTAAAGAAAGGTGAATGCTGTTTAATAAGGTTTTTCTCTAACACCAGACTTTCATGTTCATTGGCCGTGACAATGTATTCAAATGAATCAATTTGAGAAACAAGCAGCGGAATTTTCTCGCGCGTATCTTGGAAATTCACGTACTGACGCATACGTGCACGAAGCTGCTTTGCCTTACCCACATAGATAACTTCGCCCTGTGCATTCTTCCATAAATACACACCAGGCTCAGTCGGAACGCTTGCCAACTGAGCCTTGATATCTTGTAGCTTGGTGAGATTCATACGCCTATCTTATACCTGATCTTCAAGATCGATAAGTATAAGCATCGCGTTGTCTCTCATCTCTTTTGCTTGGGCGCGCGTTAAATCACCCGATGCATAGAAGTCCTGGATAACTTCAAGCTCTATCTGCAAACCTTTGCGCTGAATATCATTGGTTATAGCCGTTGCGTTTTCTACCACCTCAGACGTTACGGTAGCATCTGTTGAACTGGTGTAAACGTTGAGTGCGCGTTCATGGCGAATAAGCAGACGTCCAACCTCATCAGTCGGATACTCGGGGCTATCAACAAGTAAGCGCAAGAACTCGACAGCATATTCTTCACTCTTAGTCCGCGCGTGATCAATCGCTGCTTTGTCTTCCGCACGGCTAAACGGAAGCGAGCTTAGGATGCTATGCTTGAACAGCGAGAAGAAGACACGAACGCGACCAAAATTAACGCTTCGTACCAAGGACTTATCTTTGGTGTGAGCAAGCAAATCTTTCTGATTCGCAAGCCTGTCTAAAATGTGATACGCGGCATACGGCTCAAGTTCTTTATTTTTCGCCGCCTCAATGAGATGCCGTGCCTGATAATCAATGACCGCAAAGCGCAATTCCGTGGATATCGGTGGTTCTTCAATGGTGCTTTTTGACCGAATAGATCGAACACGTTGGTTATACGACCCGATAACTACCTTTGTTTCACGATCGTTTTTATCAGTAGAATCAGCCATCAAACGTTCGATGACATTGCGCAAGATCTCAATCTTAGTTCGATCAAACTGCTCTTCTTCATCCTCATCAACTTCCTCCTTGTCCTTCGGTGCAAGCATGGGCAAGAAGAAATTTGCTAAAAGCAGCGTACAAACAATAACGCCCGAACCCAAGAAAATAATGAGCGAACGTTGCGGGAAGCTTTCACCACTATCCAACAAATACGGAATAGAGAACGCAATTGATAAGGTAATGGCGCCTTTAGGGCCGCCAATCGTGGTAACCAACGCATTTTTTAAGGTCTTCTTGTTGAACTTATCGCGCTTGCCGGTCAGCGGATTCGTAAACAGGCGCGCCATAAGAAGCGCCCAGATAAAGCGCAAGACCACAATAAGTGCAGTAAGAATAAGGATATAGCCAATCAGCTGAATATTATCAATGTAGACGTTATCCCAGGTAGACTGCATAGCGTTGGGCAACTGCAAGCCCAGCAAGACAAATACGACGCCATTGAGTGCAAAGCTCACCACACGCCACACACTGGTAAGAGTAATATTGAGACGAGACTGATACGGTGATATGCGGCGTTCGCGCAACATGGACCACACGATACCACAGGCAACCGACCCCAAAATGCCCGATACTCCAAAATGCTCACACACAAGGAACACCACAAAGGGCATGGAAACTTCAAGCATGACATGAAACGTAACGTTCTCAAGTCCCATATCATGCAAACGACGCGCAATAAATGAAAGTACCAGCGCAAACACGATACCAAGCGTAATACCACCAAAGAAGGTCGCAATAAACGATACCGCCGCATCTGCCAATGAGAAGGCACCCGTTACCGCAGCAGCAATGGCAAATTGAAATGAAACAACACCAGATGCATCGTTGATCAACGCTTCACCCTGCAAAATAGCGCTTTCGCGCTTGCTTACTTGAGCTTCACGCTTCAAAGCCGCAACCGCAACAGCATCGGTAGGACCAAGCGCCGCACCGAGAGCAAACGCTGCAGCAAGAGGAATTGAAGGGATAAGCCAGTTAAGAACAAACCCGACACAGAGCATGATAATTAAAACCAGGCCCACGGCATACGAAAGAATTATTCCCTTGTTCTCCCACAAACTTTTCTTATTCGATTCAATGGAATCGTTAAACAGCAAAGGAGCAATAAACAACACCAAGAAAAGCTCGGGATCGATGTCCACCTCAATAGGAGAAATTGCCAAAGTAGCAATAATAACGCCTAAGACAATCTGTATCAAAGGAGAGGAAATGCGGGGGACAACCTGATCGAGTACTGAGGAAATAAGAACTGCAATCATCAACAACAGGATAAGCTCAAATACTTCCACCTAGCATTTCTCCTAACGCACCATAAAAACAGCAAACAGACACTGAAAACGCAATTCCAAAAGCCTTCTACACCGTAAAGATTAGTTCCATGATATGGCGAAAAGATTTTTCGGACAGATTCGTTTTTCAAGTATCAAACCAAACACATAAAAAAAGCCAGAACTCGGTATGGGGGTTCTGACATGAAATTCAAATGGTGGACCGTCGGGGACTCGAACCCCGGACCTTGGGATTAAGAGTCCCCTGCTCTACCAACTAAGCTAACGGTCCACATGGTATGTACGCCAAAGCGCTCAAACATTCTAGAATAATCACCCTAATCGTGCAAGGGATGATTACTAGTTTTTATGTCGCGCTGGGGTGGCTAATCGGACTCGAACCGACGACCTCCAGAGCCACAATCTGGCATTCTAACCAACTGAACTATAGCCACCATAAGCGCAAGCAGATATTTTACACGATTCATGAATTAGCGCAAGAGTCTAAATAGGCGAACCAATAAGTATTTTGCATAATGCTTATACAACCACTTATGAAAATATTGCAACCGATCCAAACTCTATCAATCTTTTTTGCCTTCTCACTGGCTACCATTAAAGATAAATAAGCATTCTTACGATAAGCATTAATCATGCCCGTAAAATCGGCATTCGTTTGTACTTGTACCCAACGTAGTCAAAAAGGAGGGCAACATGGGACAGTTTGACGGAAAAACCATCCTAGTAACCGGTGGAGGACGAGCAGTATTAAAGGATGGTTCTGCTGGAGCAATTGGCTATGGTATTGATATTGCTTTTGCTAAAGAAGGTGCTAACCTTGCCATCACGGGACGCAATGTTTCTAAACTTGAGGGCGCAAAGGAAGAACTTGAACGCCTATACGGAATCAAAGTACTTCCCATACAGGCCGATGTAAGTGCTGGCGCTGACAATGAGACCGTTGTTCAAAACGTAGTTGATCAGGTTATTGAAGAATATGGTCGCCTCGATGCATTGGTCAATGTTGCACAGGCCAGTGCTTCTGGAGTCACGATTGCCGATCACACTATGGATCAGTTTAACCTTGCCATGTATTCAGGCCTATACGCAACGTATCTCTATATGCAAAAATGCTATCCCCATCTCAAGGAAACCAAAGGATCGGTCGTCAACTTTGCCTCTGGCGCGGGACTCTTTGGAAATTATGGACAATGTGCTTATGCTGCAGCAAAAGAAGGTATTCGAGGCTTGTCCCGTGTTGCTGCAACCGAATGGGGCCAGGATGGAATCAATGTAAACGTCGTCTGCCCCCTTGCATGGACAGCAGCCTTAGAAAAGTTTAAAGACGACTATCCTGATGCCTATGATGCCAATGTCCACATGCCTCCCATGGGTCATTACGGCAACGTAGAAACTGAAATTGGTCGCGTAGTACTACAGCTCTGTACACCCGATTTTAAGTATATGAGCGGCGAAACGCTTACTCTTGAAGGCGGCATGGGCCAGCGTCCCTAATCATAATTAATCTTAAGATAGAGACAGACATCATTTCTCAGTGCACCCCTTCATTACAGGAGGGGTGCTTACATAATGTCATTTACCACAGGCGGTGGTACACAAACGCACCCTCATCGCTAAAAGATCGTGACAGCAGACCCACATCGTACAAGTATTCAAGGGTGCCAAACATCGTTGCAATACGTTGCACCTGGACAAACACAGGAAATCCCGCCAGTCCCTCGGGATAATGGGCTGCTGCTTTCTCAGCCACTTTACGAACAGTAAGATCATCGTCATCATCAAAATATGCCCTTGTTCGCTCCACGAGTGAATTATAGCGAGACTCAAGCATGGAGATAAATTCATTGATCGCTGAAGCACCGATAAGTGGATCATGGTGACACATATATACCGCACTCAGGTTCATCGCTTTAAGTTCTGCTAAGCTGCGCAGATATTCTCGTACCAAATGCTGATCAGGGACAAACTGTAAATGTCCTGGTGGCATATCGCAGATATGATCCCCTGCGAACAGAATCTTTTCTGTAGGCTCCAAAAGGCATACATGATTTACCGTATGACCAGGCGTCAGCAAAACCTCAAAGTCATAGCCTGCAAGACTCACGGTTTCTCCACCGTACATACTGGTGCGGATATGTTCGGTTTCAGCCTGAGCTTTTTTACCACTAGCAATAAGATGAATATAGTCCCGTACCATATCTCGCGGTAAATCAGGAGAAGCACTAAGCAAAAGAAACCCTTCGAGCAAAGCAACATCGTCGAGATTCGTTGGGCCCGCAAAGATATGTGATGCGCCCTGCTCAATGCAGTACAACAGGTTTCCGTCATGATCATCGTGAAAATGAGTCAAGAACACAGCGGTGTGATCCCATGGGACAGCGAGACGTGTATGAATACCATCAAGAGCCTCCGTACCGCAAAGATCCAAATGACCGGTATCAATAATAAGCGCACGGTTACCTGGTTCAGCCACACAATATAATTCGATACGATCGCATAAAGGAAACTCTTGGATGTCAAAGCTGCTACGATATATATGGGAATGAGAGGTGTTCGGGCGAGGAACTTCCTCTAAAAGACGGACGGCGGTATAGGTTGCGTTCGTCCACCTGTTTTCAGGTTTAACACCCATAAGACACCCCCTACGTATTACTTTCTACCCCACACGCATAAGATATGATACAAACTATCTGAACTATATAGTATCAAGGTGATCGGGAACTGCCATGTACGGAAATACTCTCGTAATCGTCAATCCAGCCGCACGGAGCGGAAAAGCAACAGAAGTTGCCGCCTATGCTGTTAGCGTGTTTAATCGTATTCACGTTGAACATCCTAAATACCTGAGCGATGTAGCGTTTCAATACACGGTTCAACCTAAAGACGCAACTAAGATCGCAGCTGAACAAGGAAAACACTACGATACGATCTTTGTTGTTGGTGGAGACGGCCTCGTCCATGAAACCGTTAACGGGCTGATGAAACTCTCAAAAACCGTTCGTCCAAAACTCGGCATTATCCCCTGCGGCAATGGAGACGATTTTGCACGCAGCATACACATAGATCGCAATCCAAAAAAATCGCTTCAGCACATTGAATCTCGTCTGCTCGTACCAAAGTTAATTGATGTTGGGCGCGCTAACAGCAGCTGGTTTATGGAAACTCTCTCCTTCGGGCTAGATGCCGCCATCGCATTGGGAACACAAGAGTTACGTAAGCGTACTAAACGAACAGGAACAAGCCTGTATCTTCAAAGTGGATTCAACCAGCTCAAAAACCATAGAGTAGCACGATCGGTCACGCTGACGCTTGGAGACTGCGATCCGCAAACCCTCTCCAGCTACATGGTTGCTGTTCAAAATGGAAATTATTACGGTGGCGGATTTAAGGTGTGCCCTGCCGCTCAACTCAATGATGGGCTCCTCGATGTGTGCTATATCACACCAACGCTCTCATTCACCCAGGCATTAGCCCTATTCGCGAAAGCACATGTAGGAAATCACGTCGACAATCCTCACGTACATATCATGCAAACGCGCTCGCTGACCATACAATACGATACCCCTATCGCTACTCAAATTGATGGTGAGCAATTTGATAGCAAAACAGTTGCTATCAAAGTCTTCCCCAGTGAACTAGAAGTTTTAATGCCAGACTAAATCACAACTGCATAAGGACAGGATATTGGTATATTGTATTGGAGCATTGAAGCGCATCGAATCTCTCTAAAAGATAATGTGCGTGGTGCGCAGATTCTCGCCAATGCGTAATAGACAAGCGGCTGTAAACATACCACTGTTCTTGTCAAATACGCTGGTATGCGCCTCATACCTCAAAATCTCTCGATTCCAACCTCTCAAAAAAGCACCTCTGTAAGAAGGGCTCACTTTTTAGGCACACCCCAAAGAAGGGTGTTGGCCTTAAGCCAGCACCCTTCTTCCATAGGTATTGCTTTGTCCATCCCCACATTCGCTTGAGGTCTACGCTTACCCTACATTCGTTCTGGAGCAGAAACACCAAGCAGACTCAATGTCAATGCAAGCATAATGCGCGCTGAATCAGCAAGCGCAAGGCGAGCTTGTTCTATATCGTGTCCCTCTCCCAGAACACGACAATTGGTGTAGAAGGAATGGAACAGTCCCGCAAAATCCTGAGCATAGTGCGTCAATCTAAACGGTGCCCTATCACGTGCTGCACCCGCAACTAAATCTGAAAAATCAGCCATTGATTTCATCAGTGCCAGCTCGCTGTCATGAACCAGAAGCGATAGATCGGCATGTTCTATATCAAGAGCACGAGATAAATCATCGATGCTCGTATCAACGGTGGAGATACCTCGCGCCTCAGCTGCTTTGCGCAAAATAGAACAAATGCGAGCATGGGCGTACTGAACGTAGTACACCGGATTTGAAGCATCCTTCTTCTTGGCCACTTCAATATCAAAGTCAATTGATTGATCAGACGATTTAGAAAGCATCATATAGCGCGTTGCATCAACGCCCACTTCATCGATCAATTCCCTAAACGTGATCATCTCTCCGGTTCGCTTTGACATGCGAACCTGTTGGCCATCACGATACAGCGTTACGAGCTGACCTAGTACCACCTCTAGAGCACCCGGATATCCCCAGGCTGTCATCATTGCCTGACAACGAGGGATGTATCCATGGTGATCCGCTCCCCAAATATCAATGAGGTAATCATAGCCTCGCTGCATTTTGTCGTAATGGTAGGCTACATCAGACATGAAATAGGTTAATTCACCGTTGTTCTTAACAAGCACGCGGTCTTTTTCGTCACCAAACTCACTTGAACGAAAATATGTCGCACCGTCTTTTTCGTATATATAGCCGCGCTCATTCATGGCATCAAAGGCACGATCAATCTTCGTCTTCCCATTCTCATCAGCAGCAAACAAAGAGCGTTCGGAAAACCACGTATCAAACGAATTACCGAAAAGCGCAAGAGTTTCTTTAATGCTTTCAAGCATCGCTTCGTAGCCCATCTCGCGAAACTCTGCTCGACGAACCTCTTCGTCTACGCTCAACCACCTGTCACCGTCTTTGTCGATAATCTGCTGCGCAAGCTCTTTAACATAGCCGCCACCATACGATGATTCCGGCATCTCAACATCAAGACCCAACGCCTGCTGGTATCGGGCCACCAGAGAATCGGCAAAAACATTCATTTGGTTGCCTTGATCGTTAATGTAAAACTCTTCATCAACCTCATAACCTGCATGACGCATGACACGTGCAATAGCATCACCGAGTGCCGCCCAGCGGCCATGACCTACGTGCATAGGTCCTGTAGGATTTGCTGACACATATTCCAAGTCCACCTTAACAGGCTGGGGCAAGACTGACTTTCCGTAATCAAAACCCTGTGTGCGTACTTCCGAAACAATATTTTGAAACGTTGCGTTCGACAACGTGAAATTAATAAATCCAGGACCTGCAATCCCAGTAGTAGCAACCAAAGAAGTATCTGGCATATGATCGACAATACTTTGCGCAATAGCACGCGGATTCATACGCGCAACCTTTGCCAAGCGCATTGCAACCGTGCACGCCCAATCACCATGACCTTCTTCGCGAGGACGCTCTAACGTAGGCTTTGGAACTTCATCAAGAGGCAATGCGCCATCTTTGATTGCTGAATCAAGAGCCTGATACACAATGCCCTCTAAAGATTCGCGAATAGTCATGTAGAATAATCCTTCCCTATGAAGCTACTGAGACAGCCGTTAACAACACATCTGTCCCACATGCGTGCGCACGCGTGACGCACCTGTAGTATATCTGCAAAAACAATGGTTGAAATTGTACCACGCTTATTTCTGACGTGATGCTATGTAAGATTTGACATCTTCTTCCACATATGCACGAAGCTTACTAAGTAATACTTCGTCCTTACCGCCGACATACTGATCGTCGATGCGATCGATGGGTAGACACAACGTACTCGAAGACGTCACAATAACCTCATCAGCATCTTTCAATTCATCCAAGGTAAAGAGACGCTCCTCAACCGGCACGCCCAAAGCCACGCATGCAGCCAAGAGATGTTTGCGTGCGATTCCAGGCAAAATATAATGATCTGCAGGATGCGTAATAAGTGTCCCCTCTTTGAGCATATGGACGTTGCTGTGAGCACATTCAGTTACATATCCATCACGCACGAAAATCGCCTCATAGCACTGAGTCTCCTTAGCACGTTGAGCCGCAAGAACATTGGGAAGCAAGTTGAGAGTTTTTGTATCGCAAAGCTGAAACCGCGTGTCTTCGACACTAACCAACTGCTGCGAGTGATACAAATCCTCCATTTCATCGGGCACGATCATAATCCACAAGTTCGCCAATGACTCAGGAAATGAGTGATGACGATAATCAGTGCCGCGCGTAACTTGCCAATAGACGAAGTGAGTTGATCCATCGACTTTTGCAACCATCTCGGTTAGAAGATCCCGCAGAGCTCCTTTGGTAATTCCCGGATCAATTTCTACGTGCGCACAGCTATTGAAAAAGCGATCGATGTGATCTTCAGCAAAAAGCACAATCCCATCGAGCGCCATAGTAGCATCATAGACACCGTCACCATAAAATGATACACGGTCCAAAAACGGCACGGTCATTTCTTCGATCAAGCCATAGACTCCGTTGTAATACCCTACATTTTTCATGCGTTCTCTCATCCTCTATACCGACTGCACCCCACACTTAGCGAAGCGTTGCCAAAATAATGGCCTTGATAGAGTGCATACGATTTTCGGCCTCATCGAACACCTTAGATGCCTCCGACTCAAACACCTCATCGGTGACCTCCATCTCGGAGAGACCAAATTTTTCTTCAATTTCTTGAGCAACCGTGGTTTTGGTATCGTGAAATGACGGTAAACAATGCATGAAAATAGCATTGTCAGCAGCATTGTTCATTACCTGAGCATTGACTTGATAAGGCAAGAGTTCCTTGATGCGCTGTTCCCACAAGCTGGCAGGCTCGCCCATCGAGACCCAAATGTCTGTGTACAAAATATTGGCATCCTTGGTAGCCTGCTCAACGTCAGACGTGACCGTAATATCACAGCCCTGTTTGTGTGCAATCGACAGACATGTCTGTACCAGTTCTTCATCAGGAAACGAAGATTCAGGCGCACAGGCCACAAAGTCAATACCCACCTTTGCGCAGCCCACCATTAACGAATTCGCCACGTTGTTTTTGGCGTCCCCCATAAACACGAGCTTCAATCCCTCGAATGAGCCGAACTGTTCTCTAATAGTCAGCAGATCTGCGATAGTCTGCGTGGGATGGCATTCGTTGGTCAGCCCGTTCCATACTGGCACCCCGGCATATTTTGCCAAGGTTTCAACGATATCCTGGCCAAAGCCGCGATACTCAATACCGTCATACATACGACCGAGCACACGCGCAGTGTCAGGAATAGATTCCTTGTTGCCCATCTGAGATCCTGCAGGATCCAGATAGGTAACGCCCATGCCCAAATCGTAGGCCGCTACCTCAAACGAACAGCGCGTTCTCGTAGAAGTTTTCTCAAACAGCAGCACGATATTTTTACCCTCAAGTTCTTTGTAAAGAACGCCCGCGCGCTTTTTCTCCTTCAGTTCTTGCGCCAAGTCGACCAAGGACAAAATCTCTTCTGAAGTAAAGTCAAGCAATTTCAAAAAATGCCGACCCGAAAGCGATTGAGTCATCTCGTTCCTCCCAAAGATAAAATCTGCGTTTACAGACACATACCAGCAATTTTTAAAAAGTGTTCCTATTATGGCACATAACAATACTCTATAAAAAACAGAGCGTTTGTAGGCAAGCAATCATGTCTTTCAATTTTGTCTCACGCTACAGGCTGATCCATTCAGTCGTAACACACCTGGTCAAATTAACAAAAAGATAGACGATATACAAATCCGCATATGAATTCATAAAAAATTGTTAAATATCGCCTTTTAATCGGGGGTTGGTGCACAATGAGAAAGGTGTTGAGAAAGGAAGACTACTTTGACTACCATACTCCTCATAGAGGATGACCCCTCCATCCGCTTGGCAACGGAATTTTCCCTCACCAAACACGGTTATGCTGTTAGCTCATGCGAAGATGGCCAAGTAGGCTACGAAACTGCTCTCGATATTGAGCCTGATCTTGTTCTGCTTGACGTTATGCTTCCCGGTATGAATGGCTTTGAACTTGCGTCTAAACTGCGATCCTCGGGATTCACCTCCCCTATTTTGATGCTCACCGCCCTTGATGCGGACAAGGATAAAATCAAGGGGCTTGACGCAGGAGCGGATGACTATATAACGAAACCATTTTCAACCGAAGTATTGCTTGCGCGCATCCGAGCGAACCTGCGTCGTAGCGAGCTTGACGGTGTACATGCCTCAAAACCACAAACCTACGGCGATCTTACCCTTGATATGGAAAACAACACCGCAAGTGTGCAAGGCCAAGTTCTCAAACTGCGAAGCAAAGAACTTTCTCTGCTGTTTGCTCTTGCTGAACGACAGGGAATGCTCTGCCGCAGAACATGGCTTACCCAAAAAGTTTGGAAAGAAGACTATCTCAGCACATCTCGTACGATTGATGTCCACATTCGCAGACTTCGTTCTGTTTTGGACGAAGTAAGTGATTACCGCTATATTCATACCGTGCATGGAATGGGTTATCGATTTGAGCCAGTACGAAAGACTGAAGAATGAGTATTCATTCGCGACTCAAGAATCATGCCAGCAAGATAAGCCAGCAAACAAAGCACTGGGCAAAAATCTATGTCGTAAGTTACCTCGTTATTACGCTGTTGTTTGTTATTTGTACAATTACGTTTATCTACAAACCACTCAACGACGAACTTGTTGACAGGCAAACCCAAAACTTAACCTCAACAGTACAAAGTATTGCAAGCGCGCTATCCACTTCCCAAGACGTTCAAAACTTAGTCGATACTGCGGCCAATAACACTGATCTGCGTATCACGGTAGTTGCCGCAGACGGTACAGTCCTTGCTGATTCGGAGGTGGATCCATCCATCATGGAAAACCACGCTGATCGCGAAGAAATTATTGAAGCATTACAGGGCAATACCGGAACAGCTCAGCGCATTAGTGCCACCGACGGGGAAAGCTGGTTATATGTTGCAGTTCCTGCAGAATACCAAAGCAAATCAGTCGCAGTCCGTGCAAGCGAACCATCGACGGCCTTTACTGTCATCACGCAAAATGCTCAAATTGCCTCTGTTGTCTTTATTGCTCTTGGGTGCATCTTGGTTCTTATTGTCGCTATTGTGGCATTCAGAAAATCTCATGCACCACTCAAGAAGTTTGACCAGGTACGCTCAGACTTCGTGGCTAATGCCAGCCACGAACTCAAAACGCCCGTTGCAGGCATCCGTCTTCTCTCTGAAGCTATTCGTGATGCCTCAGAAATAGATGACAAGAAGAATCTCAGCCTGTTCATTGACCGTCTTGAAAACGAGGTGGAGCGCCTACAGCGCCTGGTAACTGACCTTTTGGATTTATCGCGCTTAGAAGAATCACCCAACAGTGAGCGAACTCCCCGAACCGATCTTCACAGCTCGTTAGTAACAAGCTTTATTGCCCACAAGGGTGAAGCCGAAGACAAACAGCTTGAATTTGTTTTGCATGATCACTCTGGCACAGGTGATGACTGTTACGCCGATATGGAACCCTCGGATGCATCGCTCGTATTCGACAACTTAATTGAAAATGCCATACGTTACACCGAAGAAGGTAGTATTACGGTAACGTTTGAAACCCGCAAGCACAATATCGTCATCAGTGTTGAGGACACCGGTATTGGCATTCC
The DNA here is from genome assembly GCA_964456695.1 of uncultured Cryptobacterium sp. Classification (GTDB taxonomy): domain Bacteria; phylum Actinomycetota; class Coriobacteriia; order Coriobacteriales; family Eggerthellaceae; genus Anaerotardibacter. The sequence continues at coordinate 21,127 of CAYWAO010000009.1, forward strand.
TCAGGCAGACCAAACACGCATATTTGAACGTTTTTATCGTGTCGACAAAGCCCGCAGCCGCGAACTGGGTGGCACAGGCCTAGGGTTGTCCCTCGTTCGTCACGCGGTAGAGCGCTCTGGCGGTACCGTAAGCGTAAAAAGTAGCTTGGATAAAGGTTCGCTGTTCAGTGTGTCGTTTCCCCGCTCGCATCAATGATCAACGAACTACACAATAAGGTGCGCTATGGATCTTCAACGTGGCAACATGTGCCATAAACCTTTACACACACTGCAACGAAAAAAAACGAAGCACCAAAAGACACTATGACGCACGTTCTAACCCACTACATACCGTACACTCGAAGCACAGATGTTAAGCAAACACGAGCGATTCACAAACGAAATGGGCTTCTCTACGAAGCCCATTTCAGCATCTATCAAATTGTTACCCCAACCCGTTCTGCACATCTTACTCTTGATATGCAAAATTCACATCACACTAAGCACATCACCTAATCAATAGGAGAAACGTAGGCCTCGGGTGGTAAAAAACGCCGTGCGTTCAATGCCGAAACTCCAACGGTTGCCGTATTATGCAGTATTGAAGAAACCTGAGGCGTAATGATACCCGAAATACCAAGCGCAAGCAGAATAGAGTTGTACATAACCGTAAACTGGTAGCCTTGCTTCATACGCTTCTCAAGTCCAACACTGAGCTTGCGTAATTCAACAAGTGAATGGAGATCATCAGTTACCAACGCAATGTCTGCAGCCTCACGCGCAATAGCACTTCCTGCACCCATCGCAACACTGACGTATGCGCGAGAAAGAGCAGGCGAATCATTAACGCCATCTCCAACCATAACCACTTTATGACCTTCCGCTTGCAACTCATCAATAATGCGGCACTTATCTTCAGGCAACAACTCAGCCTGATACTCATCAACACCGGCAATTCGTGCAATACGTGAAGCGCTTTTGTCGTTATCGCCCGTCAACATAATAATGCGCTTAAAGCCTTGTTGGCGAAGCTCGTCAAACACATCGGCGATGTTGTCCTTCAGCGGATCATCAATATAAATAACACCGCGCAAAATGCCATCAACAGCCAAGAATAGAGGTGATGCCCCTTCAGCTTGAGCATGAACAGACTCGAGTTCTTTTTCACTAATAGAAATCTGCTCATCTTCAACCACAAAGTGCTCGCTACCAATCACTACACGGCCATCATCAAGTTGGGATACGATGCCATGAGCAACCACGTACTCGACAGCAGCATGACGTTCGCGATGTTCAAGCCCCTCATCATAAGCCTGATTTACCACCGCACGCGCCACCGGATGAGGGAAATGCTCCTCCAAACACGCCGCCAAACGTAACACCTCGCCACGCTCCCAGCCATTGTACGGAACCACCTCACGTACCGAAGGAACAGCCCTCGTAAGCGTGCCTGTTTTATCAAACACAATCGTGTCAGCCTGAGCCATATGATTGAAGTATTTCGACCCCTTAACCATAAATCCAGCCTGAGCACCCTCGCGCTGAGCAGCCATAACTGCAATTGAGCCAGAAAGGCGCAATGCGCATGAATAGTCGACCATCAACGCTGCTGAGGTCTTATCGATATTGCGTGTCGTAGCCGCCACAATACCTGCCAACAAAAAGTTCCAAGGTACAAGGCTGTCAGCCACACTCTCAATATGGCGTTGATCGCTTGATTTCAGCGCTTCAGACTGCTCTACCATAGTCACAATTGAGCGAAGCTTGCTATCTTCAGGAGATCCCGAAACTGTTACAAAGATCTCACCTTCTTCGACCACCGTTCCGGCATACACAGAATCGCCTGCGTTGCGAATGACCGGCATTGATTCACCCGTAAGAGAACTTTGATTTACTGCAGCTTCTCCCCTAATCACCGTACCATCAACAGGAACTTGATGCCCTGTTCTGACAACTACGCAATCACCTTCTGCCAGTGCGCCGATTTCTACTTCGTTCTCAACATCACCGCGTACCACATGAACCGTTTCAGGTAACGTAAGCAGAGAGCGAATCAGTCCGCTTTCCGTACGACGTTGCGTATAGTTCTCAAGTGCGTCTCCCATTTCAAGAAGCAACATCGTGCTTCCCGAGGTGGAAGGATCACCCTTTACGAGACCCATCGTAATTGCAGCTGCATCAAGTACGGGCACGTCAAGTCTTCGTGCGCGCAAGCTTTCAATTGCAGCGCGCCAGAATGGAATAGCCGACCAAATGACCCATAACACCTTAAGAGGAAAAGGCAAAATCAACCTGCGCAAATAATAGGCGATAACCATGTTGGCAATCTGCGCTACGAGATGACGGAAACGAGGCGCGCGCACTAAGATATCGTGCGATTCTTCAGAATCAAGCAGCGTCAGCGGATCGATCGCTTCAAGATCTTCAATAACGCGCTGGCGTACTTCTTCAGTGGGTTCAAACGTCACGGCAAGAGAACCAGCTTTTGGATACGCAACGCACTTGGTTACATACCCAAAAGAAAGAAATCGCTCTTCTAATGCGCATGCATGAGACTCTGGCAACTTTCCGTCCAGCTTGATACGAATACGCCCCGGAACCTCATGCACAATTGAAAAATTCACGCGCTCCTACTTTCCGCCATGACCGTGACCGTGATCACGACCGTTACCAGAGCCCCTACCGGCACCCTTACCAGCAGATGCACTGGCTGACTTACTTGCTGCAGTCTTCTTCGTCGAAGTACTGGTAGTCTTTTTTACCTGTTTGTCAGACTCGTCGTCGGAATCTTCCTCGTCAGACTCTTCAGTCTCAGATGCTTCTCCGTCTTCACATTTCTTGACATAGCCAGCCTCAGCAATCAAGTCATCGAACTCAGCACGTGCATCGTCAATCATAGTTCCAATCTCTTCCTTAGCACGCATGCCTTGTACGATTCCCTTCACGTATACCTTCTTAGCAGGCTTGCTTGTAAGAGCCTTTAGGCCAACGCTGCCGAGAAGAAAACCTGCTCCAACTAATAACCCGTGCTTCATGTCGTCTCCTAACTATTTGGTGTTCTCTATTTCGATCCAACCCATAGGGACTAATAACAGTTCTGCATAAGACCTATAGGTACAATCTCTACTATTTGATTATCTAGCTTCTTAAAAATATGTTAAGAGCATGCCTTTTTGTTTGACAATTAATTCACACGAAAGCCCAGGTTAACTTTGGAAAAGTTAACGATTTTAAACATTGCGTAAGCCGCTTTTTTCACGTAAAAATCCTCATGGACAAGACGACCCAAACAACGCTTTTCACCTGCTAATATCAAGCTTTCATACGAAGTATCCTGTATAAGTTAGCCTTGTCTTACACCTATATGCTACTACGCTATACGCTATGTTGTTTCAGAAAAACATGGACGGATTGTTTTTACAAAATCTCTGTTTTACAAATAAGAAAATGAGTCGAGTGAAGCTTGATTGAAGCACTCAGCATGGGATGTATCGTGTTCAACATAGAGCTTAAGTACCTCAGAGCCAACATCGGTCAAACCAATACGTCTCTCTGAAAGCTGATACAGTACCTCACGCAAATCATCAGGAAAGGGCGCCACAAAACAAAGCGTTTCATTGGTTCGTGGATGCATAAACTCAATGAAATAGGAGTGTAGAAACTGCCTATCCAAACCAAGATTGTTCGCCTTACCAGGCGTACCATATGTGGGATCACCCACGCACCAGTGCTTGATGTATTCCATATGCACACGAATTTGATGCGTACGGCCTGAATACAGCTTGCATTCTATGAGAGAAAACCCGTTATCTTTGGGTCCAGATTCAAAGCGCTCAAGAACTTTAAATGTTGTCACAGAAGAGCGTGCTTGAGGCTTATCTGAAACCTGCATCCGTAAACGGTTTTTATCGCTACGGAAAATGGGCGCATCGATCAAACCGGTATCGCTTGCAATATTGCCGTGCACCAAACAGAGATACTTTCTATCTACATTACGTGAGCGGATTTCATCTTGGAGCATATAGCCAATTTCATCATTTTTAGCTATCAACATAAGTCCACTCGTATCCCCATCCAAGCGATGCACAATACCAGGTCGATCATCTCCTTGAATATGAGCAAGGTGATCTCGACCATAGCGTGCTATCAATGCGTTACACAACGTGCCATCAGGATGACCAACGGAAGGATGGCAAATTAACCCTGCCTGCTTGTTGATAACCGCAAGATCATCGTCTTCGTAGAACACATCAAGAGGAATGTTTTGCGGCTCTAGATATATGCGATCATTTTGTTCAAATTCCTCATACACGATGAAATCACCCGTATGAACAATAGTTTTCTTCGTAGGAGTCTTACCGCCGACAAATACCTTGCCTGCTTCGATTTGTTTGACCGCTTTACTACGAGATTCATACAATCCCGCTTCGAAAAGAAACGAATCAAGCCTCATGTTGTCATACATATCAGAAACCGTGCACGAAAGACTACGCGCCATGATTTTGATTCTCCTTTTCAGTACGAACAGATCTATGAATACCCCAAAGCATTGACACCACAAACAGCACAATGCCACAAGTTACGCCAATATCAGCAACATTAAAAGTCGGAAATGAAATAAAAAGCACTTGGATAAAATCAACCACATACCCCAAGATAAAGCGATCAAGTGCGTTTCCTAATCCCCCGGCAAACACCAGCCCAAGCATAGCGGCACCAAAGAGACTTACGTAATCAGAAAAAAAGAAAATCACACCTGCAATTACCGCAATGAGGACAAGGGAAACAATACCGAGAGCAAAGGCAGAGTCACTAAACACGCTCCATGCCGCTCCCGTGTTATACGCTAGACGAAATTGCACGAGTCCAGCAAAGGGCCCCCAAAACACCTCGCCCTTATCGTAGGAATTCGCAATAGCTTTAGTGAACACATCAACACATAGCCAAACTACTGCCACCACTACAAAAAGAAGAACTTTCTTCGCATGAGGCGAGGATATAAACGACCTACCAGCACCCGTTTGCGTACTGGTAGGTCGAGACAAGGCATGATCCTGTGTATGGGAAGCGTTATCCGACAAGATTACTCCGCTTCGCTAAAACCAATTTGATCGAGAACATCGCCACAGCGTTTACATACGCGAGGGTGATGCTCGTTACCACCAAGGATACGGAAATTCCAGCAACGAGGACATTTATCGCCTTCTGCTGGCAATACCTCAACAAAAAGCTCCTCTGCAGCATTGAAGCGCACCTCGGAAACGATAAACAATTCCTCAAATACTTCTACGTTATATGTTTTCAGTACATCGAGAATCTGCTGGGGGGCATGAACAACAACCAAAGCCTCTTGAGACTTGTTGATCTTCTTTTCAACGCGAACATCTTCCAAGGCCTTTGTCACGCCATCACGCACCGTGAGCACCGTGGCAAACGATTCCATAAGCGCTTTGAGCTCATCGTCGCTTTCAGGCAACAGAGCAAAATCGTTTCGTGTAGGCCAACCTGCGAGTTGAACACTTTCTTCATGCGTAGCAGACTCACGCAGTGAAGCTGGATAGTGCTGCCACACCTCTTCACAGGTAAACGACAGAATAGGACTCAACACACGCACCAGCATCTCCAAAATGCTCAGCGATACCGTTTGAACCGCACGGCGACGCACCGAATTTGGTGCTTCCGAATACAAGCGATCCTTGGTTACATCCAGATACACTGCAGATAGGTCGTTAACAAAGTCATACGCAGCACGATAGACCGCGTTGTAACGATATGCCTTATAGGCCTCTTCAATATCCTGAAGTACCGCATAGCTCTTTGCCATCATGTATTGGTCAATAGGCTCAAGCTCATCCCAAGACGTAACAGCATCCGCAGGTGAAAAGTCATCCAAGTTACCCAGCAAGAAACGGAAGGTATTACGGAAACGACGATACGCATCAGATACCTGCTTTAAGATGTTGTCGGAAATGCTGACGTCCTGAGAATAGTCAACGCTTGCCACCCACAGGCGCAATACATCAGCACCATATTTCTCGCACACCTCAGCAGGGTCGACACCGTTGCCTAGCGACTTGGACATTTTGCGCCCCTGCTCATCAACGGTAAATCCGCAGTGCATAACTGACTTATAGGGCGGTTCACTATAAGCACCAACGCTGGTAAGCAAAGAAGATTGGAACCAGCCACGATGCTGGTCAGAACCTTCCAGATACATATCAGCAGGATAGCGCAGACCTTCATCGCTGCGATGCATGCAAACACTGGTGTGGGAAACACCAGACTCCCACCACACATCCAAGATGTCTTTTTCGGGCAAGAGATCCGTGCAGCCGCATGTTTCACACGCAATTCCTGAAGGAAGATAGTCTTTAGGCTGCTTAGTAAACCAAGCATCTGCACCTTCTTTGTAGAACAGGTCAATAACGGCATCAAACGTTTCTTCAGTAGCTACGGTAGAACCGCAATGCGCACATTTGAATACCGGGATCGGAACACCCCAAGAACGCTGACGAGAAATACACCAATCAGGACGATCTGCGACCATAGCTCCAATGCGACGCGATGCCCACGCTGGAACCCAAGTTACCTTATTGTCAATAGCATCCAGAGCCTTCTTGCGCAGGTCATTTTTCTCCATGGATACAAACCACTGATCCGTCGCACGGAAAATCACTGGCTGATGACAACGCCAGCAGTGAGGATAGCTGTGCGTAATATCAACATGAGCCACAAGTGTGCCCTGCTCTTGGAGCCACGCAATAATTTTAGGATTAGCCTCATCCACATCAAGCCCCGCAAACTGACCAGCCTCATCAGTGAAGACACCATTGTCATCAACGGGCATAAGAATAGGAAGATCAAACTCGCGCGTCACCGCATAATCTTCCTGGCCATGACCAGGAGCAGTATGAACAGCACCCGTACCAGAATCAAGTGTGACGTGGTCGCCGTAGATAATCATACCCTTAAGATCTTGGCGGATGGGACAGGTGTAGGACACTCCTACTAAGTCGCGCCCCTTCACCGTGATGGTCTCACCATGCTCATCCTGCACAGGTTCATATGACTGCCATCCAGCAACTTCGGCAACGTCTTCCAGGAGATCATATGCGAGAATGGTGTGCGTTCCATCCGCATTCACCATGATATAGTCCGCATTTGGCGCTAAACATACTGCCGTGTTTGCCGGAAGCGTCCACGGAGTCGTCGTCCAAATAAGCACATATGCTGAATCAGTTACACCAGCTGCCTCAAAAATGGGAGGAACTGCATCAAGCTTGAAGTTCACGAAAATTGAAGGAGACTGTTCATCTTCGTATTCAATTTCAGCTTCAGCTAAAGCCGTATGACAGCGCTTACACCAATGAATAGGCTTACGACCACGATAGATCGAACCATCGAGATACATGGTCTTGAAGACTTCGACATTGCCCGCCTCATAATCGGGAATAAATGTGAGATACGGATTATCCCATTCAGCATTCACGCCAAGACGCTTAAAGCCCTCACGCTGAATGTCGATATTGTCCTCAGCCCACTTGCGGCACAGTGCGCGCAACTCAGGCTGGCTGGTTTCAGCCATCTTCTCAGGACCAAGAGTCTTTTCCACCATATGCTCGATAGGCTGACCGTGGCAATCCCATCCAGGAATGTAAGGCGTGAAATAGCCACGCTGCGCATGACTCTTAATGACAAAATCTTTAAGAATTTTGTTGAAGGCGTGACCAATATGAATTGGTCCGTTGGCATAGGGAGGACCATCATGCAACACAAAGGATGCGTTGTTTTTGTTCTTTTTAAGCACCTTGTGATATACATCAATATCTTGCCAGAACTGAAGGCGCTTTGGTTCGTTCTCAGGTAAGTTGGCGCGCATAGCAAAATCAGTATGCGGCAAATTCATAGTTTGCTTGTAGCTACTGGCCACGATGCAACCTTTCTTTTTTCCGTTGATCATTTCAGCACGATGCATTGCGTAATATGGCACTTGCGTTAGTCGTGTAACTCACAAATTATACTCAAAAATCAGCGCAAAAGAGTACGGGAACATAAACTAAGCACTCCAATGAAACGCAAGCACCTTATGCCCACATGATCAATAAACTCATCAGGAGTATTAGAACTGTTTAAAATCGATGATGTATGAATTTTTGGCATATAGCCCAAATTTTCACCTTTAAGCTCTAAAATCCGTAGACGTTTGTCAAAACCATTTCCCACGATTTGTAGAGACCATAGAAGATCCCATCTAAGCAAGACGAGAGCACCGACACCTATGAGCAAAACAACAACCAAGCCCATGAGCCCCAGTAAGGGACGCAGCAATACTATTGATATGCTCAACGGCCCTATTGCTTCACGTATTATTCTGTTCACCATTCCCCTCGCTCTGACGAGTATCTTCCAACAGCTGTTCAATACGGCCGACTCTATTGTGGCGGGTCAATTTATCGACAGCACTGCCCTTGCAGCTGTCGGTGGCGTGAGCCCCATCATTGGATTATTTGTCACACTCTTTGTGGGACTTTCCATTGGTGCCAATGTCGTAGTTGCGATCCACATTGGACATCAAGACTACGCACGCATCCGTGGCGCTATTCAAACCACCGTTGCTGTTTGCATAGTGGGCGGCGTTGCCCTAACGATCACGGGCATTATCGCAACAGAGCCCATTCTTGCTATGGTCAACATGCCTCTTGATGCATGGGATCAAGCACGTATATATCTACAAATATATTTTGGTGGCATCATCTTCACCTTGATCTACAACTTCGGATCAGCCATTTTACGTGCCAAGGGAGACACACGCCGTCCCCTCTATGCACTTGTCGTAGGAGCTCTTGTCAACATTAGCCTTAACGTACTTGCAACTAAGGGTCTTGGAATGGGCGTTGATGGCATCGCACTTGCCACCGTACTCGCAAATGCCCTTGCTGCCGGTATAGTAGTCTACTTCCTGCTCAATGAAGAAGAAACCTTCCGCCTCACCTTCAAAGATATGAAGGTCGTTCCCAAGGACCTGAAACAGCTTCTCTATATTGGCATTCCGTCGGGAATACAGGGCATGGTGTTTGCGCTCGCCAACGTGGTGGTTCAAAGCGCCATCAACGGTTTTGGCACCTATGCAACCGCAGGATCTTCGGCGGCGCAAAACTACGAACTCTATGCCTATTTTGTTGCAAGTTCGTTTGCGCAAGCAGCCGTTACCTTCACCGGACAAAACTATGCTGCCGGCAAACTTGATCGCTGCGATAAGATCTTTCGCTTCTGTATGGGTGCCGGTATTGGCTTTACGTTTTTAGTGGGCGGTTTTTTCGTCCTCTTTGAAGATACCTTTTTGGGCCTTTTCACCAGCGAAGCTGCCGCACTGAGTTTTGCTGTTTCACGTATGTGGCGTACCTGCTTACTTGAATTCTTAACGGTTACATATGAAGTAAGTGCTGCCACCATGCGCGGCATGAACTGGTCTGTTCTACCTACCGCAGTCACTATTTTCGGATCATGCATACTGCGTATTGTCTACATCTTTACTCTCTTCCCTCTCGTATACAGCTATGACAACTTACTGTTGATCTACCCGATAACCTGGGTTATCACCGGCACCGCAATGCTGATTCTCTACAGAATCGTAAGAACGCGTGCGTATGTAAAAGTGCGAGAGCCAAACTCATCGCACGCGCAATTGCAGTAGAATGAGGAGATGCACATTTCACGAACTTAAGTTCACTCCATTGCGTACGAAAGGAACACCATGAGCGATTGCCTATTCTGCAAAATCATTGAAGGAGAAATTCCAAGCGCAAAGGTATACGAAGATGACGTGTGCTTTGCATTTGACGATATTGAACCAGAAGCACCAGTCCACACCCTCATTGTACCCAAACGACATTTCGACAATTTGCAAGACAACGTTCCTGCTGATATTTTGGGACATCTGCTTTCTGTGGTGCCCGAAGTTGCCAAGATCAAGGGAGTTGACAAATCGGGATTTCGCTGCGTCATCAATACCGGTCCTGACTCAGCCGCTACCGTAGGACACCTGCACATTCACGTTATGGGTGGCATCAAAATGGGTCGTGCTACGTTTGAAGAATCTCAGCGCCTCGAAGAAAATAAGTAGAAGCATCCTACCCTTATGATGAGCGTCCCACTCAAACATACTGAACTCAGGATGTATGTTGATCACCCAACTCGTATAAATGATGCTCAAGAACTTGCAAAGCGCCTTTCTAGGCGCTTTCTTGTTTCTATCATAGATTCCACACTCACTTCCCAAGATGCATGCACCGTTCGCGATGATACGCAGCAGATACCTAAAAGCAGCCTAAATCTGCACCTTACGCACAACAACATATTTCTCGAACAGAACAATATGGTGCTTAGTCATCACTTTACTGACATGCGCTCACGCCTTAAACCTCACAATCTTGAGAAGGAGATCTTGATTAGAGCAATTCGCATAAAAGGGAAGAGCCCGAACAAGATCAACGTACTTGATGCCACTGCAGGACTGGGAAGAGATTCCCTCCTGTTAGCTGCTGCAGGTTTTCACGTCACCATGATTGAGCGCGATCCTCTCATTGCTGCTCTGCTGCACGATGCTCTCGATCACGCTAGGCAGCCTTCTGACACTAAGCACTCTGAAGCCAATCACGAATCTGATCTTGCACGTATCACCCAGCACCTAAGCCTTATCGAAGGCGACAGCATCGAGTTTTTGCAAGAGGGAGCATTGAGCAGTGATGTGGTATATCTCGACCCTATGTTTCCCTCACGACAAAAACGTGCTGCAGTAAAAAAGAACTTTCAAATCTTGCACATCATTGAGCCGCCGGGAGGCGATGAATACGATCTTTTTGCGGCAGCACGCATGAGCAATCCCCAAAAAATTGTGGTTAAACGTCCTTTAAAAGCACCGTGGCTTGCTGAAGAAAAGCCCAGCTATTCGCTCAAAGGAAAAATGATCCGCTACGATTGCTACGTAAACGCATCTCCCCCGTGCCTTTCATAGCGCATAACTTCGCCAACTTCGTTATTGTTATCAACCAAACCAGCGCATGTTTTGCACCGCGGACAACCGGCTTGATGTGATGCAGCGCATCGTCCATCGTTACTACTAGGGTGTTTTCGCACCCAAGCATGGTCACGCCCAACGAATCTCCTACCAAGGCGCCATCAATGCCTGCCTCATCCATCAACTTTGCAGTGGAATAGTCACACACTGTAAGCATAGAAATTGGCTTGCTTTCGTCGCGATACTTCTGAAACGTTGAAATAGTTACCCCATGTGTAGCTCTTTTTTGTTGCGCCTGTAATTCCACACAGAAGCACACAACCCACGCTCTTAAGCGCATTTCGTATGTCGAAGTACGGTAAAACCAAAACGTACCTTTCTCTTCAGGTAGAATGGGGGCAAACTTTTGAGATAACGATCCCAAACAAGGAGGTCGCACATGCAAGATTACACATCACGCTACTTCGAGCTACTTCGTGAACGCTTCCCCACCCGTTTTGATGCCGCATGTGAAATTGCACTTGCTGAACAAACGCTGACACTTCCTAGACCAACTGAGATCTATCTCTCTGATATACATGGCGAATATGAGTCGTTCGCTTACATTCTTCGCAGTGGATGCAATCAGCTCCAAACGCTTATCGATGACATCTTTCACGATGAACTCAGCAGCGAAGAAAAAGCATGCTTGGCAAACCTCGTCATTTACCCTGAAGAAAAAAGCTCCTATGAGCTCTCACGTGCCACGGATGAGAATGCTTGGTATGTTTCTACGCTTTCGTATCTGAGCGCCGTGTTATCACATATACAGATGAACGTTCCTACTAAAGCGCTGTACGCCGCGCTCCCCAACCAATCAACAAAAATCATTGAGACGCTTCTGCTAGGCAATACCGAAGCCCTAGTCCAAAGCCTCATCGAAACGAACAGCATCCAAGACGTTATAAATGATATCGCTCATGCTATTTCATCACTTGTGGTAGGCAAGGTACACCTTGTTGGCGACGTATACGATCGCGGTCCAGCACCCGACCTGATCATGGACGAAATAGCCGACTACGACAATCTTGACATCCAGTGGGGCAATCACGATGTGGTATGGATGGGTGCTGCACTTGGCCAGCGCGGCTGCATTGCTCATGTGGTTCGCAACTGTGCTCGCTATGCCAACCTCTCCATTCTCAGCGATGCATATGGCATCAATCTTTTACCTCTTATTACGTTTGCTCAAAAAGCCTATAAAGACGACCCTTGCGTCGGATATGCCCTCAAAGGCACCTACGATCTTCCCGAAGAAGAAATTGAGCTTAACGTCAAAGTTCAAAAGGCAATGGCAATTCTTCAATTTAAAGTTGAAGCTCACCTCATAGATGAAAACCCCTCATACGGCCTAGAAGATCGCAAACTCCTTCACACCATCAATCGCGAAAAGGGCACCATTGTCGTTGATGGCGTTGAATACGAGATCACTGATATGAAATTTCCCACGGTTGATTGGAATGATCCATACAAACTCACCGACGACGAAGAGACCGTTATGCGCTCACTCGAGAGCTCATTTATGCAATGTAAGAAGCTCCAGCGCCATATCCAGATCTTCTTAGACAAGGGAAGCCTCTATCACATTGAAAACAATACGCTTATGTATCACGCCTGTGTTCCCCTCAACACCGACGGATCCCTTAAAGAAGTCGACATCTATGGCAACACCTACAAAGGAAAAGCGCTCTTTGATGCAGTCGATTATTATGTATGTCAAGCTTTTACAGCCCAAGATCCCATAGACCAGAAGAAGGGACGCGATCTTCTTTGGTACTTATGGCTTGGCGAAGGATCTCCCCTCTTTGCAAAAAGCAAGATGGCAACCTTCGAGATCTACTTAATTGCCGATAAAGCTGCTCGCAAAGAAGTCAAGAATTCCTACTATTCGCTTCTCGAAGACAAGAATGTGCTGGCTGGCATCTTCGAAGATTTCGGCATGGACCCCGAACGGTCACGCATTGTCTGCGGGCATACCCCTGTTAAGGTCAAAGACGGCGAAAGCCCCATCAAATGCGATGGGCTCGCTCTCATCATTGACGGCGGCTTTTCTCGCGCCTACCAATCCACAACAGGAATTGCTGGCTTTACCCTAGTATCTGACCCGTGCGGCACAACGCTCTTTACGCACGATCCCTTTGATGGCAAAGAAGCCGCTATCAGCCACAACGCACGCGTGCATTCAAGCAAGTCTCTCCTAGATCGCACTGAATGCGACCAAACCATAGCTGATACCGATCTAGGAGAAGCCCTTAACCAATATATTGACGATATCCGAGTAATGATCGGACTACCACAGATAAAAACGAACTTATCAGAGGAGCTGCCTGATGGATAACCCTACGTCTAGTGGCAAATCTCGCCAAGAGCAAACCATCCGCCACAAAAAGCCTTGGCGCAAAAGAAAACGCATCCTTATTGCCCTTATCATTGCTGTTGTGTTTGTCATCGTAGCGGGATGCGTTGTTATGTATCTTGCAAAATCGTACACAGAACAAGAATCGGCTGTTCGCAGCGATTGGGCGCAAGATGCGGGTGATTTAATTGGATCAGATGAGGAAAACAACCTCGAAATTCGAGAGTCAAGCGCTGAAGCAAGCATTGAAGTACTCCAGATCGTTCCTGAAGAAATTGAGGAAGACGGTTTTACATATTACGACGAATCCGTCCAAGAGCGAATCGCCAACAGCCTCTCAAACGCCCAACAGCATGGCGACTGGAGCGCTGAAAAGCCCCTTGCCATCCTTAACCCATACGGAACAGGCTCAAATGGGCTGTATCTCTACTTCACCACCGATTTCAAAACGCAGATCAGCTACACCATCAGCGCTGAAGGCACCCAAGATTACGAAGCGACGGCATCCGGTGGATATACAACCGAACACAGCATCCAGATCATTGGTCTTGTTCCCGGTAAAACAAATGAGGTCACCATCACCGCAACAGGCGAATGGGGCGTCGTACGTCAAGAAATCACCTTTAGCATAACTATGCCTGAAACACAATCGGGCTACGCCACCGAACTTTCCTATACAAATGGCGAATCTAATCAAGAGCTTTCTCAGGGTCTGTATGCCATGATGCGCACCAATGGGTATCTGGGTTACGGCTTCTTCTTTGACAACGAAGGCACTATGCGCTACGAAATGATACTCGAAGGATTCGGGCTTGATCGCATTCTCGAATACGACGATAGTATTGTAACTTGCATTTCCTCAACAAGACTCGCACGCATATCAAGCACTGGCCAAGTTGAGCAAGTGTATCCACTCGATGGCTATGAACTACATCACGACATCAATTTTGGAGAGGATAACACGGTGCTCGCCCTTGCTGAGCACACCGACACCGAAACGGTAGAAGATGTCGTGCTGGAAATAGATCTTGATACCGGCAACGTCACGGAACTGGTAAACTTCTCCGATCTTATGGACGATTTCTACGAGGACCACACGCGTCCCGTTACTGCAACCGATCCATTTTTCTGGCAGGCGGGAGAATGGGACTGGATCCACATCAACTCGGTGCAGTATTTAGAAGAAGACGACAGCATCATTATCTCGTCACGAGAAACATCATCTCTTATCAAGGTAACTAACGTCCACAACGATCCTGAAGTAGATTGGATTGCGGGCGACCCTCAGTTCTGGGAAGGCACCCCCTATGAAGAGTACTGCCTTGATCAGGCAAGCGATTTTCTCTACCAATATGGTCAGCACGCTGCCGAGCTGATTGAATATGATGATACCGAAGAAGGCGTTTACTATCTGCGCTTATACAATAACAACTACTGTGGAGTAAGCAGTCGAGACGATTTTTCGATAAATCTCGATTCACGCGTTGGAACGGGTCTTTATGACGACGGTGACGATGTGAGCCTAGTTTACATCTATCGCATCGATGAGAACGAGCGCACTTTTGATCTCGTGGAATCATTTGAGGTACCGTACTCTTCCATTGTTTCCAATGCCTCTCAAATCGATAATGAAAGCGACGAGAACAACTGGGTAGTAAATAGCGGCGTCGCTGCAGTGTTTGGCGAATATGACAGTGAAGGAACACTTATACGTCAGTTCTCTTACGATTGTGACATGCAGGGGTATCGTACGTTTAAATATGACTTTGAAGGATTTTGGTTTGCCGAAGAATGATGCTTTCTATGATTAGACTAGTTTCATAAGGCACATATCCTATGATCAGCCCTGATTTCGTGAGGTAGAGAACATGGTAAGCAATATTCCTGTATCTGTTACAAACGCAACCAATACCACACAGCCTGAAACACACTCAGACGCGACGAACGTCGAATCTTCTGAAGAACAGGTAGCTAAGTCGGTTGATCCGACCGACTTAGCTGATTCGACCGATCCAGACAAGCAAAGCAAAGCAACTGATTCGGATGGACCTACTGAATCAGCTGAACCGAGCGATTCATCTGATTCAGATAATTCGGCTGATGAAACCACTTCGTATGCACGCATATACGCTCATGCTTCGTCAACAACTGATCCTGCTACCGTCATTCCAGAAGTAATCCCCCACAAATCAGACACACCTGATGTCCCCACAACACAAAAGGTAAAGGGAGCTGCACAAATGGCTGCTGGCGTAGCCCTCAGTGCAGCAGGGGTGCCACTGCTTATCCTCCCTGGCCCAGGTACTGCAGCCCTTGTCGGAGGTGCGGCACTTGCAAGCAAGGGTCAGCGCAACTATACCGGACGCGAAGCATCGCTGCTCGAGGAAAAGCTTGATTCTGCAGCTGCTCAAATTGCCGACGCAACAAAAGAACAAGCAAAACAAGCAGCAGAACAAGTTAAAAAAGAAGCGCCCATCGTTGCAAAAAAAGTGGCCCAGCAAGCGCCCATCGTTGCTAAGAAGGTCGCTCAAGGCGCTGGCGTTGTAGCAAACACAACAGCTAAAGCAGCGCCCATTATTGCACAGAAAGCAGCCAAACAAGCTCCTATTGTTGCACGTAAAGCGGCAAAAACTGCATCATCAGCAGCAGAAACGATTGCAGCTCATGCCCCAAATGTAGCCCGTGGTATATCTCGCGGCATTTCCCAAGGGGTAGATCACGCCAAGCAATCTGCTCAGGCCATTCTTGAAGAAGCTCAAGCAACCGCCGAAGCAACAAAAGCTAAGAAGGATTAGACGCTGGTATCGATACAGCACAGCAGCCTTAGCGCAACACCACACTGGGATTGCGGCGTGGTGCCGTACGCAGGTACGCTACATCCGAATACCCTACCAACATGCACACTGCCAAAGGCTTTTCTTCTAAGTCCATGTCTAAATACTTTTGCACTTCAGGCATCCCTGCAATAATGCGCCGCAAGAATCCGTTATAGAGCACCCCGATTCCTCGAGTGCTGCCCACAAGCTCAATCGCGCTTGCAGCGAGTCCCGCATCGAGGGGATCGGGTGCCTGAATGCACAATACTGCCGGAGCATTTCTAAACAGGAAATCCTGTGGGTGGTCTGCTTTGCGCAGCGTTATAAATCTCTCGAATGATTCGTAGGGAATACCTAAAAATTGCTCTTCATCATACAAATCATTGTCATACATGAACTGCAAGTCGTTCCACACCAGTTCCTTCATAAACGTAAGGCTATCTTGGATAAAGACAAAGCGACACGACTGCGTATTTTTTGCCGTTGGCGTATGAGCAGCCGCATCCATAAGAATATGCAGATCATCATAAGTGATGGGCTGATCTTTGAAACGACGAACGCTTCGCCTGAATTTGATGGTGTTTACCAGATTGATGGTTTGCAGATCAAAAGTCTGCGCATCATACGGAATGCACGGATCACTATAATTAGGAATTGAAATTGCCTCATAAGGACACAGAGCAACACAATGACCGCACTGAAAACATGCACCTCGCGCGTGTGCTTTACCATCGTACAACACTAAGGTATGAGAAATACAATCTTCGATACACGTGCCACAGCCCTCACAACGCGTCGTGTCGATTGAAATCATAGCTCTACCTTCCTCTTCGCGCCCGTCATATCCCCTATCCTCGCCGCAGTCCTGATACCGCGTATCTCACAGACCCGTCACCCTGCGCATCCTGCGAGCCTTCTTTTAAATCTCTGCCAGATCATTATATCGAGCATCAAATGCCCATGCATAAGGCAGCCCAAAAATGCAGCGTTTAGGCCCTCAAAGCATGCGGCGCTCACCACCTTAGTCTTGCGATGGCTCACCATCAATGCGCATGGAAACTTCTGTGAACACTACGCTACTTTTACTGTGGACACCTCCGAACAAGGGAATTCCCGCATCATACAGATCCCCCACAAAATGCCAATCCTGCTCTTTAGCAAAATCCTGCAGGGCATCATACGCAGCAAAAAGCGGATTTTGGCCGAGAGTGACCGCACTCACAAAATCAAACTGATTCAGCCATTGCACATACCATCCTGCAGGCTTGCTATGTACCCGATCTGAATCAATACACTCAGAAATGCGCACTTCTACGCAAAGACCCTGTGCGTAATCACGCTGCTCAACCGCTTCAGCATCGATGCGATATGCCGACTGAAAACCAACAGGCCATCCTTGTTTTCTGCAATATCCCAGATGTTCTTTGACCGCATCGACAAACCGTCCCTCCTCTCCTTCTGCATACCCCAAAGAAGCGTCAAGAAAATACTCTTCTGGGCAATACGTAATACGCCATCGGTAACCACTTGGACTTATGCGCACATCTGGATCCTGAAACCAAGCACGGATGTTCTTGGCCTGATCAAGAGCATGTTTGAGAGCAGCTTGTTTTCGCTCAAGTTCAACCTTTTGCTGCTCTATTACACCTACCCGCTCTTCCAGAATTTCAGTCAAACCATCAGGGTCAGACAAATTCAACACATCGCGAATTTCTGAAAGCGAAAGCCCCGAGCTCTGCAAAACCGTAACAAGAGCAAAATCAGAGATCTGCGAAACTGAATAGAGTTTATACCCATTCGCTGCATACGCAGCAGGGCTAAGAAGCTCTAACTTGTCGTAGTGACGTAGCGTCTCTTTGGTAGTCATACACAGCTTGGCAAACTCTCCAGCTTTGAACATGGCTTCCATGTCACAACCTTTCTTCCATAACGTATCCAAGCACTCTCACGCGTCCGTACATCCTCAAATACAAAAATCTCTTGACTGTGTTGTTGCAACACAGTTTAGCGTACCCATCAGAAGTTCAGAATCGTGAAAGGATTACTCATGGGCTCTCCCTCGCTTAACGAAACTACTACTGAGATCAATGTAAATGGCTATCCCCTTCCTCACCAATGGCGTACTAACATCATTCTTATTTGGAGCGGACAAGCACTATCAGTCTTGGCCACATTTGCGGCAAGTTTCGCCGCTATTTGGTTTATTACGGAGACCACTTCTTCTGCAATGTGGCTCTCGCTTACCGCAGCCGCAAGTCTCTTACCCATTGCTGTACTAAGTCCCTTTGGTGGCGTAGTGGCTGATCGTTGTAATCGCAAGCATGTCATGATGTTGGCAGATGGATGCGCAGGATTATTTTCGTTGATTCTTGCACTCATAGTTGCAAATGGATTTCTCAATGTAGGTCTTATCATCCTCTTACTTACCGTCCGTGCGACAGCGCAAGCATTTCATAGTCCTGCTCTGAGTGCGCTTATGCCCCATTTAGTGCCTGAGCGCCATCTGGTACGCATCAATAGCATGGATCAATCCATTACCAGCATTGCTTCCATAGCAGGTCCTGCAGCAGGTATCTTGCTCTACACCCTAGTAGGACTTCCCGGCGTCATGCTTCTTGATGCTCTGTTTGCAGCCCTTGCATGCATTCTTCTTGCGCAAGCACGCATCCCCAAGACCGCACGTGCAACAAACAACATAAAGAAACACGCCACAACCACTAGCACAACAACCACCACTGGCAAAAATCCCGTATTCTCTGCATCTGCTAAAGAGTCCCGCAGCTCTGTTATAGCTGACTTACGCGAAGGCGTATCACTCGTACTGCAAGACAAAGGAATTCGCAACCTCACACTCATGGTCATGATCACCATGCTTCTTATCATGCCCTCCGCATCCCTCTCGCCTCTTATGATCTATCAGAATTTTGGTGGTGATGGCTGGATGGCATCCCTCATCGAGGGCATCTTCGGCCTAGGCTTGCTCGTTGGCTCAGCTATTATTCTGATTTGGGGAGGCGGATCAAAGCATACACGCATAATTGTACTGTCCGGTATTGTATTTGGTCTTGCGTTTGCTTCCTGCGGCCTGCTGAAATCAAACCAGTTTTTGCTCTATGCCATCTTTATCGGCATTGCCGCTGCAGCACTCGGTTGCTATAACTCGCCCATTTTGCCTATCTTTCAAAAACGTATTCCTGATGACAAACTTGGTCGCGTCATGGGTATTTTTCTAACCGGCTCTTCGCTAGCAGCTCCTATTGGGCTCATGTTTTCAGGATTTTTTGCCGAAGCTCTTGGGATCACAACTTGGTTTGCCATATGCGGAAGCTTGACGATACTCTGCTGTGCAGCCGGCTGGCTCAACAAAGATATTCGCAATCTTGATGCTATATCCGCGCCTTCGGAAGAACAGACAGAATCAGTAAAAGGCTCCTCGGAATGCGCTCCGCTCAAAAGTGAGCTATCCAGCTCAGACTAACGCAGCAAACCGCACACACGAGCGTAGCTGCTGTGTACCCCACACAACAGCTACGGTTCGCACGATACATATCAAAAGCACT
>CAYWAO010000010.1:0-36081 GCA_964456695.1 uncultured Cryptobacterium sp.
AGTACTGCGGTGTAGTCCGTGGGAGGATAGGTCGTTCTGCTCATATAGGGCGCTTGCTCCCGATTTTCAGGTTTGGATAAAAGTTGACGTTGCTTTAAAAACCTTTGTGTGAGAAAATACGTTTTGTCTTTGGGCGATTGGCGCAGCGGGAGCGCAGCTGCCTTACAAGCAGAAGGTCACAAGTTCGAATCTTGTATCGCCCACCACTTTTTAATCCGTGCTCTGCGCGGTTTTTTATATTACGGGCGCTTAGCTCAGCGGGAGAGCACCACCTTCACACGGTGGGGGTCGCTGGTTCGAACCCAGTAGCGCCCACCATTAAAACACCTGGCAAGACGCTTATTCCAGTCTAGCTTTTTATTTTCAAGACTTGTGTTCGGTACAAATCTGGTACGAACTAGGCTTCCTAAAATCCCAAATAATCAAAATTCGAGCTATAGGCCAAAAGGGGGTCTATAGCTCAAAATTCCTGAATTATTCCCGAATGATGTGGGCTATAGGCCAAAACGTGTTGATGATTTTCAACATCATCGCAGCTCAAACACCATAAATATGGGGCTAGAAAACATCGAAACTGATTAATTGGCCTATAACCCGATTGATTACAGTGTTTCAGTGTCCAGCCAGATGGTGAAAGGACCATCGTTTACCAGTTCAACCTGCATCATTGCACCAAATGATCCTGTTGCAACTTCCCCTCGATCAGCGCGCACCAGCTCGGTAAAGTATTCGTAGAGTCTCTTTGCTTCATCGGGTGATCCTGCTTCAGTAAATGAAGGGCGGTTACCTTTCTTGCAATTGGCATAGAGCGTGAATTGGCTCACAACCATTACGTTGCCGCCGACATCGTCGAGGTTTACGTTTGTTTTGCCTTCATTGTCTTCAAAGATGCGCATCTTTGAAATTTTTGACCAGAGTTTTTGAGCCTGGGCTTCGCTATCGTCATGCCCGACCCCCAAGAGTACTAACAGGCCTTTTCCGATTTGTGAAATGGTTTCGCCTTCGACGGTGACGCGCGCCTGGCTTACGCGTTGAACGAGTGCTCTCATGGCTTTCTCCTTATCTATGGGCTCTCAAAGGGAGCGTAGGTGATTCATGGGTGTCACGAAGCTTTATTTTCTCACTAATGCTTCATGCTGTTGTCTGCGAGTGCAAAAATGATGCTTGTGATAGAAAAAGACTTCTGCATTGCATGATTCTGGAGCGAATTTGATCGAAAGTACAAGTGCTGTGTAAACCCGCTTGTTTCTTTGGTCTCGTATGGCGTCTTTCTGCTCAGTGGGGTCGCAACCGCTATTATGATATGAGCGGATGTGATACGAGCTTCGTGTTGTCTTGCAAGGGGGATTAGCATGATATGCATTTTTGTGACGGGTGGAATCGGCTCTGGCAAATCTACCTTAATGAAGCATTTACAAAACAAGGGTGTAGGTATTGTGCTTGCCGATGAAATTGGTCATGAGAACCTCCATAATCCCGATATGAAAGCCGAACTGGTAGATGCGTTTGGAATCGATATTCTCGATGATAATGGCGAGATCATTCGTTCTGAGCTTGCGGCTCGTGCATTTGTGAGTTCTGAAACAACCGCGCGTATGGATGCAATCACTCAGCCGCATCTCTACGAGGGCTGTTTGTGTCGTATAGCGCAGCTTGGCGAACAGTATCAGGTTGTGGTGCTGGAAATGGCTATTCTCGATGGGCGAGACGATTTTTACAAGCATGCCGATATTGTTGTTGCGGTGACGGCCAACGAGGAAGTGCGCATCCAGCGTCTTATGACCTCTCGTGGTTTTAGTGAGCAAGATGCTCGCAATCGTCTTGCAAGTCAAGTTCCCGAAGAGCAGCGCTTAGCAATCGCTGATGTGGTCTTTGTTAACGATAGTTCAGTAGAAGAGTTCGAACACCAGATTGATGCCTGGTGGAACAACACGATCGCTCCTCAGCTTTCATGCTAGTGTTTGCATAACTCATGGTTTAATGCTTGCTTGTTTGTATTGAAAGGAAGTGTCATGGCGCATCTTCAAAGTCTTGAAGGTCATGCTATGCATGCTATGGAAGGTAAGCTTCCAACTGCTCGGTTGTCCTCGCAGCCCTTTGAAGTAGTTTCTTCGTATGAGCCGGCAGGAGATCAGCCAAAGGCTATTAAGGAGTTGGCTGAAAACATCACATCGAGAATGCGCTATGAAACACTTCTCGGTGTAACCGGGTCGGGCAAGACCTACACTATGGCAAAAACGATCGAAGCTGTACAAAAACCCACGTTGGTTTTAGCTCCTAACAAAACGCTGGCTGCACAGTTAGCGGCTGAGCTCAGGGAGCTTTTCCCTAATAATGCTGTTGTCTATTTTGTTTCTTACTACGATTATTATCAGCCTGAAGCATATGTTCCTACGACTGATACCTTTATTGAAAAAGATGCTTCCATCAATGAAGAGGTGGAAAAGCTTCGTCACGCTGCTACGTCGATGCTGCTTTCTCGACGCGATGTTATTGTGGTGGCATCGGTGTCGTGCATCTATGGCATTGGTTCTCCAGCGGAATATGCGGGTATGGCGGTGTTTTTGGATAAGGAGGTCGAGCAAGATCGAGACGAGCTTATTCATCAGCTGATCGATATCCAATATGATCGCAACGATTACGAGCTCAAGCGTGGAACGTTTCGCGTACGTGGCGACTTCCTTGATGTATTCCCTCCGTATGCAGACAACCCTATTCGGGTGGAGTTCTGGGGTGATGAGATTGAAGAAATTTCTGAAATAGATAATGTGACGGGTGAGGTGTTGAACACCTACGAGGCACTTCCTGTGTGGCCCGCCTCTCATTATGTAGCAGCTCGTCCAGCGCTCGAACGTGCCATCAAAAGTATCCAAGATGAATTGCAGGATCGCTTGAAGCAATTTAAGGAGGAAGGCAAGCTGCTTGAAGCGCAGCGTCTTGAAATGCGCACGTCGTATGACTTGGAGATGATAGAAACGATGGGCTTTTGCTCAGGGATTGAAAACTACTCACGCCACTTAGATGGTCGTGCGCCAGGGGAGCCTCCGTATACCTTGATTGATTATTTTCCGAGCGATTTTTTATGTTTTATTGATGAGAGTCATGTTACGGTTCCTCAAATCCGAGGGATGCATGAGGGTGACCGTTCACGCAAAGTGACGTTAGCAGAACACGGGTTTCGACTGCCGTCGTGTTTAGATAATCGACCGCTTCGCTTCGATGAATTTGAAGCGCGCATTCCGCAGTTTGTGTATGTTTCAGCAACACCGGGCGATTACGAAGAGCGTGTGAGTGAGGCGCGAGTTGAGCAGATTATTCGTCCCACGGGTCTACTTGATCCTGAGGTGGATGTGCGACCCATTATTTCTCAGATCGATGACATCATTGATGAATCAAAGGCACGCGCTGCGCGCAATGAACGTGTTCTGATTACTACATTGACGAAGCGCATGGCAGAAGATTTAACCGAGCATCTACTTGATCAGGGTGTGCGGGCGCGCTACATGCACTCTGACATTGGCACACTGGAGCGCGTTGAAATCTTGCGTGCCTTGCGCAAAGGCGAATTTGATGTGCTGGTAGGTATCAATCTTTTGCGCGAGGGTCTCGATTTGCCCGAGGTCTCGCTCGTTGCCATTTTGGATGCGGATAAAGAAGGATTTTTGCGCAATCACCGTTCTCTTATTCAGACGATTGGTCGTGCTGCGCGTAATGCGAATGGCCAAGTTATTATGTACGCCGATAAAATTACCGATTCAATGGATCGAGCTATTACAGAGACACGTCGCCGTCGGTTTATCCAGATGGCGTTTAATGAAGAACATGGCATCGTTCCTCAAACCGTGCGTAAGGGTATTACCGATATTACCGACTATTTGGATACTGACGAAGGAAAGCGTAGTTCTGAGGAAGTTAATGCTGAGTTGGCTACCTATTCTCGAAGCGAATTGCTTCGCATTATTGCTTCTCTGGAAGATGAGATGCTTGAAGCTTCAACAACAATGGATTTTGAGCGGGCTGCGCAGGTGCGTGATCAAATCGTTTCATTGCGCATACACCTTGAAGGCAAGTCTGAAGAAGATATTTTGGGCGATTTGAAAAAAACGGCGCGCAAGGGCAGCGCTTTTGGTTCGCGAAAACGTTCTTATGGTGGTGGCCGCCGTCAATAAGATTCCTGGTCGCACAGGGGTCGGGTCGGGGCCGAGTTTAATGCAAACAAGCATCACCGGGTGCATTCCTGTGCGTAAATTGTGAGCATGTCTTGCTAAGCATAGGATTCTCCTCTATGATTACGTGCTTAGTTAGTTAGTTAAACTAAGTAAATGTAAAATACGAGGCCACATCGATAGTACTTTTGTAGAAATCGAGTAGGTGACCTCAGGGAGGAGACGCTTATGGGGTTCGCTATCGTAGTAGATTCAACAAGCGATTTGTCTCAAGAAGAATATGAAGACTTGCAGGTCACTATGATCCCGTTAACGGTGTTGATGGATGGGGAGATATACAAAGATCAGGTTGATATTACCTCTGAACAGTTCTACGAGCGCATGGCTGCATCGGAATCTATTCCACAGAGCTCACAGCCTACTCCTTATGATTTCCAAAATTTATACAACACTCTTGCAGAGCAAGGATATGACGGTGTTTTGTCCATCCATATTGCAGGAACCTTGTCGGGTACGATTGAATCGGCTCGATCGGCTACATCGCTTGTTGATATTGATGTGCGTGTTCTCGACGCAGGCGCTGCTGGTACGACGGCAAGTATGGGCCTTGCTGTACAGCAAGCATGTGCTCTACGAGATGCTGGAGCGTCGCTTGATGAAACGCAGGCAGAGGTTGAAAAGACTTTAGCGCAAACATTCTTTTTGGTTGCTCCGGAAACGCTTGATAACCTGCTTAAAGGTGGGCGCTTGTCTCAAGATCAGGTTAAGTCATCAAGCATGCTGAATATCAAACCCATTTTCTCGTTCAACGAATCCGGCGTGTTGTTGGCATACGGTAAAGCTAAGGGCATGCGCGGGGTCATTAAAACGTTTGTTGAAGAGCTACAAAAGCGCACAGAAGAGCAAGGTGTTCAGCGCATTCGGTTCTGTCAGGCAAATAACCAACAAGCAATTGATGATTTGAAAGAGGCAATTGAAAAGGCAGATATACCATATGTAGATTGTGGTACCTGTCTTTGCGGCGCAATTATCGCAACACATCTTGGAGCGGGCGCCATTGGTATTGGCATGATTCCTGATACGGGACGAGTTTAAAAGAGGAGAAATCGTGGAGCATTACATTGATGAACGTGTCTGGAAAAAGAATGGCAAAGAGATTGTCGATGAAATGCTTACAGAGACATTCAACTCTATTTTGCGTATTGAAGAACGCTCTCTCAACAATCGTCTGACTGAAGGGCTAAGCATTGCTGAGCTGCACACTATTGTGGCGGTTGGTCTTCATGAAGTTAATCCTATGAAGGTCGTTGCTGCACGCCTTGATGTGACACTCGCCACACTCACTGCGTCGATCTCAAAACTTGAACGCAAAGGGTACATTGAGCGTAGTCGTGGCGAAGAAGATCGTAGGCAAGTGCTTGTTCGGCTTACATCAAAAGGCAGAAAAGCCTATCGTGCACACGATGCGTTTCATAAAAAGATGGCGGAGAGTGCACTGGATGGTTTGACGCAGGAGGAAGAACGGGTTCTATATAAGGCGCTTGAAAAGGTTAAGACATTTTTCGATCAAGAAAACGAAGCTGCGCGTAGCTAGGCGCACAACTTAGAAAGGAAACAGCTATGGCAACCATTGATGCAATCAAAGAGATTTTGGAAGAAACCCTTGATATCAATCCAGATGACGTCACCAACGAGGCAACCTTTGACGAGTTGGGAATTGATTCTCTTGATATGGCGGAGTTGATTTGTGAGATCGAAGAGAAGCTCGACATTGACTTTGGTGAACCTGAAGGCATTCAGACAGTTGAAGAACTGGTTGAGTATATTGACTCTCTCTAAATCATACATTTGCTAAGGTAACGCGAAAATCAGCGTGAAAAGAGATGATCAGTACATGAAAACACGAGTTACTGAATTATTGGGAATTGAGTACCCTGTAATCCAGGGAGGCATGGCAAATATCGCTGACGCTCGGCTTGCTGCAGCAGTTAGTGAAGCTGGCGGATTGGGTATTATCGCATGTGGATCTGCTCCTGTGGCGTGGGTGAAAGAGCAGATTGAGCTTGCGCGTACGCTCACTGATAAACCACTTGGTCTCAATATTATGTTGATGAATCCTGAGGCCCCTGAGCTTGCTCAATTGGCAATTGATATGAGTATTGACGTGGTAACAACAGGTGCTGGCAATCCTGGCGCCTACATTCCTCAGTGGAAAGAAGCGGGCATTATCGTAATGCCGGTTGTTGCGTCAGCGGCTCTTGCTCGTCGCATGGAGCGTTGTGGCGCTGATGCAATTGTTGCTGAGGGATGCGAAGCAGGAGGTCACATCGGAGAGCTTACTACCATGGCCCTTATTCCTTCTGTGTGTGATACTGTATCTCTTCCCGTGATTGCTGCAGGTGGTATTGCAGATGGTCGCGGTATGGCGGCAGTGTTTGCGCTTGGCGCAGAAGGCGTTCAGGTAGGAACGCGCTTCTTAGCTGCTGAAGAGTGCTGTGTTGACCAAGCCTACAAGGATAAGGTTCTTGCGGCAAAAGACTCCGACACGATTGTGACCGGTCGTGCGGGAGGGCATCCGGTTCGCGGTCTTAAGAACCGTCTTACCCGTGAAATTCGTCAAATGGAGGCAGCTGGTAAGGGCGAGAGCGCCGAGGCCGAAGAGCGTCTTGCTGGGTCTTTACGTCGTGCTGTTCAGGGAGACGTTGATATGGGGTCTCTTATGGCTGGGCAGGTTGCGTGCTTGGTGCATGACATCAAGCCTGCTGCCGAGATTGTGCAAGATCTTGTGACGCAAGCTCAGATATGGGGCGCTTTACCACTTGAGGATATGGCTGATCGCAATGCGCGTCGTGCATGGAAGTCAGAGGTATAACTTATGAGCGTTTGGATGTTTCCAGGTCAGGGAGCACAAAAGGTTGGCATGGGCTCTGACCTTTTGGGTATACCTGAGGTTGCTCAGACGTTTGAATTGGCTCATACGGTAACGGGAATCGATCTCGTATCTCTCAGCACGCATGGCGATGAAGATCAGGTCAACGATGCGTTGCATTCTCAAATTCTTACTGCGGCTCTTTCGGTAGGTCTTGGGCGTGCTCTTCTGTCGCAAGGTCGCAAGCCCGATGTGGTAGTGGGATTTTCTCTTGGAGAAATAAGTGCGTTGATGGTGGCAGGCATTGTGTCGCTCGATGAGGGTTTTGCTCTTTTGAATGAGCGCTCACACGCTCTTGCGGATTCGTGCAAAAAGACACCAGGAGCCATGCTGGCTTTATTGGGTGCGTCGCACGATGAGGCTCAAGAGGTGTGTGATGTGTGTTCCGAGGGCGATGTTTTAGTGTGTGCTAACTATAATGCTCCTGGACAGGTGGTCGTTTCGGGAACGTGCGCTGCCATTGATCGTGCAGAGGCATACTGGAAAGAGCAGTCAAAGCGCAGTGCTCGATTAAAAACCGCAGGACCCTTTCATAGTCCTTTGATGAAAGAAGCGGCTGAGCGGGTAGGTGAGTTTTGTAAAACGCTTTCATTTACGAATGAGGGTGCCATTCCACTGGTATGCAACTCTGATGCTCAGTATTTTGATGCAGGTCAAGCGGCTGATCGGCTAGCGCGTCAGATCATGAGTCCGGTTAAGTTCGAGCAGAGTGTTGCCGCTTTAGTCAATCAGGGTGAAACTGAGTTTATCGAAGTTGGTTTTGGTGGAGTGCTTACCAATTTGGTCAAGCGTATCGATCGCTCTTCTCACAGAATTAAGATCGGAACGTTTGCCGAATGGGAAAAAGCTCTCGCTCAATAAACAAAAATTCATGAACACACGAGGGAGGTTTGTATGGCTGACAAGTCAGTAACAAATAATCGTGTTGCGTTAGTAACAGGTGCAAGTCGCGGTATTGGAATGGCAATTGCTCGCGCTTTTGCAGAGAGTGGGTATGCCTTAGCACTCAATCATTCGAGTGAACATAGTGCACAAGCCTGCCGTGAGCTTGCCCAAGAATTGCATAATACCTATCAGGTACAAGTAGAGGCGTTTTGCGCTGACGTGTCTGATTTTGAGGCAGCAAAACATATGATTGAGGCTGTTCGTGAAACGTATGGCCGTATTGATGTGCTGGTTAACAATGCTGGTGTCACGCGTGATGGTCTTGTAGCTCGCATGAGTGAAGAGGCATTTGATGCCGTCATTTCGGTCAATCTCAAAGGTGCGTTTAATTGCTTGCGTCACGTTGCTCCTGTAATGATGAAACAGCGCAGCGGACGAATAGTGAGCATTTCAAGTGTTGTCGGGATCTATGGTAACGCTGGTCAGGTTAATTATGCGGCGTCCAAAGCAGGCATTATTGGCATGACAAAAAGCGCTGCTAAAGAGCTGGGGGCTCGTGGCATTACCGTTAACGCGGTGGCACCGGGCTTTATTGACACGGATATGACGCGTGCGTTGAGTGAAAAAACACGCGAAGCAGTAACGCAGCGCATTGCGTTGCGTGAGTTGGGTGCTGCTGAAGATGTGGCAGCAGCAGTATGCTTTTTAGCAAGTGATAATGCTCGTTATATTACCGGTCAAGTTGTTCCGGTAGATGGAGGGTTGTCCCTATGAGTTCAACAGTATCTTCAGTGCCCCTGCATCGTGTGGTGATTACTGGCCTTGGTGCGGTATCTCCAGCAGGACTTGGCGTTGATGTTCTTTGGGAAAAAGTTTGCAAAGGCGAGCATTGTTTCTCGCTGTTGCCCGAGAAAGTGCGAGAAACGCTCGGTATCAATGTGGCCGGAATTATTCCGGACTATGATCCGCTTGAGTTTGGATTTACGAAAAAGGAATCACGTCGTTTTGCTCAGTTTGTTCAGTATGCCATTCTTGCTTCTGATGAAGCGATGGCGCATGCGGGTATCGATATGGACGCAGAAGATCACGACCGATTTGCTTGTGTGTTTGGATCGGGAATCGGTGGTCTTAATATTTTTGAAAAAGAATCGGTCGTTTTGCATGAAAAGGGCGCTAAGCGCGTAAGTCCTCTTTTTATTCCGACCATGATTTCTAATATCGCAGCAGGCAATCTATCTATTCGCTATGGCTTGAAGGGTGATTGTTTAAACATTGTTACGGCTTGTGCTACTGGTACGCATTGTGTAGGTGAGGCGTATCGTTTGATTCGTTTTGGTTTTGCAGATGCTGTGCTTACAGGTGGTACCGAAGAAAGTACTGCACCCATGTCTATTGCGGGCTTTGCGAACTTAGGCGCGATAACCAAATCAGACGATCCGGCCAATGCGTCCCTGCCCTTTGATTGTCGTCGTGCTGGATTTGCTCCTGGCGAAGGATCGGGTGCTCTTGTTCTCGAATCGCTTGAACATGCCCAAGCGCGTGGTGCGCATATTATTGCCGAGGTTACTGGGTTTGGATCAACAGGGGATGCTCATCACATCACCGCGCCAGAACCAAGTGGCGAAGGGGCGGTTCGTGCAATGAAACAAGCATTGGCAGAGGGAGGCTTCACTCCTGAAGATGTGGGTCACTTGAATGCCCATGGCACAGCTACTGCCGCTAATGATCGCACTGAATCTGCTGCATGGAATGCCTTGTTGGGTGAGCGAGCTGCTCACGTTCCTGTCACATCGGTTAAGGGTGCAGTCGGGCATATGCTGGGTGCTGCTGGTGCGATTGAGGCAATTATTTCGGCCCTTTCTGTACAAAACTCAGTTGTTCCTCCTACGGCAGGATTCAAGGAACCGGATCCAGAGTGTCCTGTCATGGTGCCAACCAAGCTTATCGAGCACTACGATCAAAATGTCGTACTGTCCAATTCGCTCGGTTTTGGTGGCCATAACGCTTCGTTGGCAATCTCTCCGTTTAAGGAGGACGTGTAATGAATGAACCAAATCAGGGCGCAGTAGAGTTTCCCTGTGAACGTGAGGGAGTGTTGCGCCTGCTGCCTCATAGAGATCCGTTCGTTTGGGTAAGTCGTGTGTTGTCGTGTAATCCCGGAACCGACGTGGTAGCGGAGCTAGATGTGGACCCCGATCTAGAATTGTTTAAAGGTCATTTTCCCGGTCATCCGGTGCTTCCCGGGGTCATTCTAATGGAGGCATTAGCTCAGGCGGCCTGTTGTTGCATTTTGAGCACAGATGGCCGCGAAGAAGGATCAGTTGGCTATTTAGTTGGAATTGATAAGGCAAAATTTCGTCGTACGGTACTGCCAGGGGAAACGGTAACGCTTAAAGCAACTATAACGAAAAGCTCCTCGCGCATGGTTGTTGCAGATGTTGAGGCGTGTGTTGATGGAGCAGTATGTGCAAGTGCAGTACAGAAATATGTTCTTGCTCGTACTGAACACATAGAGGGAGGCACTCAATGATGACTGCTGCACAGCAGAGTCCTCAGAGTAGAGTGGCAAGCGAAACCCCGACTGTTGTATATCAGCTCCCTGTTTTGGCTGGAACTCTTACCAGTCCTTTGTTGGTGGTGGGGTATGGCTCGCCCATGAAAGCTACAGTAAAGACGTGTGCAAAGTATGAGTTCTCAGACATTTGGGTGACGGGAACAGACGACAAGGCACGGGGCTTTTCCTGTTCGGGCGCAGCACAGGTTGCTTCTCTGGGACCGAAATTTGATGCGTGTTTATTCTCCAATGAATATGCCATCATGCAGGCAGTGGAGCAGAGCGGTGCTTCAGTAATGCTGGTTTGTGACCCTGGAACTGCTCAGAGTCCCTTGCTACGCATGTTGGCAAGTCAGGCACAGGTTCAAGTGCTTATTCCCTTGGAAGGGGATCGCACACACACGATGTGGGCGGAGTGCGTTCCTGATCCGGATTTTGAGGTGCATGAGGTTATCTGGCGCGCTTGTCCTTCATGTAAGCTGAATCATGATGAAAAGCCTGTTCTTGCAACCGGCGGAGTCTGCCCAACGTGTGGTGAGCTGTATCGTCTGACCTCAGATGAGCGGCTTGCTTATATGTTTGATGAAGACTCGTTTGAAGAATGGAATGCTGACGTGGTTGAAACCAACCCGTTGGAGTTTCCTGGCTACGATGCGCTGCTTGAAAAGAATCGTTCCAAGAGTGGTTTTGAAGAAGCGGTTCGTTGTGGTAGCGCAGGTTTGAATGGGCGAAAAGTTGCTTTGTGTATTATGGAGTCGACATTCATGATGGGCTCAATGGGTTCAGTAGTGGGTGAAAAAATCGCGCGCACTATTGAGCGAGCAACTGATGAACGATTGCCCCTCATTATCTTTAGTGCATCGGGTGGCGCGCGTATGCAAGAAGGACTTGTGTCGTTGATGCAGATGGGCAAAATCAGTGTTGCTATTGAGCGTCATAGCCGTGCGGGTCTGCTCTACATTTCGGTTATTACCGACCCTACAACCGGTGGCGTTACGGCATCCTTTGCGACTCAGGGCGACATTATCATTTCAGAGCCCCATGCTTTGATAGGGTTTGCAGGACGTCGTGTTATTCAGGACACCATCAAGCAGACCTTGCCTGATGAATTCCAGACGGCAGAATTTGCACTAGAGCATGGTTTGATCGACGCCATTGTTGAGCGCAATATGCTGCGTGAGCATCTTTCTCAGATTGTTGAACTGCACTGTGCAACATTGGAAATTGCAAGCTTGTCGGAAGAAGAGAAGGCAGAAGCCCTTCGTTCAAGTCATCGGGCAGCATATGAATCGGTGGCATCTCATTTTAATGTTGATATACATGATGAAGAATCGTTGCGCCAAGCTGCCGAAAAGAACAGAGGAAGCAATTTCTTTTCTCAGTTGTTGGGTGTAGCGGGTGCTGCGTTTGGTAGAGATGAATCATCATCGCTCAAACGAGCACTTCGTAAGCGTGGTGTGGCGGATGCGCCTTCGATTCGTCCTGCAAAGATCAGCGCTAATGAAAAAGAAGCAAATCCTGCGTGGCAGAGTGTGCTTCTAGCGCGTAATGTGCATCGCCCTACTGCTAAGTACTACATCGACAGCATTGTTGATGGCTTTATTGAGTTGCATGGTGATCGAGCTTTTGCAGACGATGGCGCAATTATTGGCGGCATCGGTTGGATTGGTGGTATACCCGTTACCGTTGTCGCAGAGGAAAAAGGCACCGATTTGAATCAGCGCATTGCTCGCAATTTCGGCTGCCCTCAGCCCGAGGGTTATCGAAAAGGCTTGCGCTTGATGCGTCAGGCCGAAAAATTTGGACGTCCTATTGTGTGTCTGGTAGATACACAGGGTGCATTTTGTGGGATGGAAGCCGAAGAGCGCGGCCAGGGAAATGCGATCGCAGACAATTTGGCCGCCATGGCTGGTCTTACGGTTCCTGTTGTATGCGTTGTCTTGGGTGAAGGCGGTTCTGGTGGTGCACTCGCACTTGCTATGGGCAATCGTGTTGCCATGCAAGAGCATGCGGTATACTCGGTGCTTTCGCCTGAAGGCTTTGCTTCCATTTTGTGGAAAGATCGCTCTCGGGCTCCCGAAGCAGCAGCTGTTATGAAAATGAGTGCTAAAGAGGCTCACGAGCTTGGCCTGATTGAAGAAGTGCTCTCAGAAGGCGATCAGCCAGCACACGAAAATCCTGATCAGGCAGCTGCGGTTGTGCATGAGTTTGTTGTGCGTTCCTTGACGGAGTTATTGCCGATGAGTGCCGATCAGCTGCGTCAACAGCGCTATGATCGATTCAGAGCGTTTTAGGTTTATCAAACATACGTTGCTGTGCGTTTCTGTTCGCTGCTGTTTGCGATCTTTGTCATAGATGATGCGAGACTGCGCTCGGTAACTCTCTCTTTGTATATTCCCCATCTGCAGACAAAAAGAAAGCCCTCCAAAGATAACGAGGGCTTTCTGATAACGAGTGAACTAAAGACAAAGAGCAAACACTCTTATTCCCAGTTAACGCCATCCTTTTTCTTGGGTTGACGTACGTTGATGCGCTGTCCGTTGAGGCTCACGCGGGAATTAGGAGGAACAGATTCAGTAACAAAGGCGCTGCCTGCAATTACCGTTCCTTGTCCTACAATTGTTTCTCCACCAAGTACGCTGGCGTTGGAGTAAATCGTCACGTTGTCCTCAATAGTGGGGTGGCGCTTTATACCCGAAAGCTGTTGGCCCGCGCGCGTTGAGAGTGCGCCTAAGGTAACGCCTTGATAAATCTTGACGTGATTGCCGATGATGGTGGTCTCGCCGATAACAACGCCGGTGGCATGGTCGATGAAGAAATACTCACCGATGGTGGCCCCTGCGTTAATATCCACTCCAGTGCCACTGTGGGCATACTCGGTCATGATGCGGGGGATAAGGGGTACGTTCTGGACGTACAGTTCGTGTGCGATACGATACACGAAGATGGCAAAAAATCCGGGATACGAAAAAATAATTTCTTCCTTGCTTTGTGCAGCGGGGTCACCATCGAATGCTGCCTGAACATCGGTTAAAAGGATGCGCTGGATTTCGGGAAGCTTATTGAAGAAATGATTGCAAATTTCATCGACACGTTTGTTGACGGTCTCTTCACATAGTACTTCTTCACCAGCTTCTGTATCTTCACAGCAGCGGAATAGCATTACTTCGTGGAGCTGTTTGCGCAAGGCATCTTCGATGCGAATGAGGGTCTCGCCAATAAAATATTCCGGATTGGTGCCCGTAGGGGTTTCATCGCCGAAATATCGGGGGAACATGACGCGACGAATGTCTTTAATTATTCCAATAATGACTTTTTTGTTGGGGAAATGCTTGTCAGGATCGGTAAAGAAAATTTCAGGTGAGCTGTAGTTTTCCGCTATAGCCGCAACAATAGTATCTAAGTTGTCTTTGAACATAGGCATCTCTTTTCCTTGAATTTGTGGTGCTTTCTATACTAGCTTTCAACAGCAATTCATCCAAGATGCTTGTTGTTTTGTAAGAGAAAAGCCTTAAAGAATATTCGAGAAACCGCTATTCTTTACAGATGTTGCTTTTTTAAGAGGCAAGACTCGAGTTTTATATCTTTTATGTGCGAGCTTTTGAGCTCATGTAGGTGTTATTTTTTTCTCTACTATGAGGTATGCAGGAAATGAGACAAGGGTGCGAAAGGGGCTGTTTTTGTGGTTCGGATTGTAATCGATTCTGGATCAGACTACGTGCCTGAGGATGCTCAGGCACGAGGTATTGAAGTAATTCCTCTTGTTGCAAATATAGACGGAACGGAATATCGCGATAGCATCGATCTAGGCAGAGATGAATTTTATGAGCTGCTTGATCGAACAGGGGCTTTTCCTACAACATCGCAAATACCTCCGTATGTGTTTGCGGATACCTTTAAAAAAGCTCGCGAGGCGGGCGATGAAGTAGTTGCGCTTATCTTGTCGTCTGCACTGAGTGGGACGTACCAAAATGCTTTGCTTGCTAAAGCGATGGCAGGCAATGAAGGAATATACATTGTTGATTCTCGTACTGCGACGTATGCCATCCAAATATTGGTTGATCATGCCGCAGATCTGCGCGATAAGGGTGCTTCGGCAGCAGAGATAGCCGATGCTCTTGAGGATCTCAAAGGTTCAGTAAAGATTTTAGCTGCCCTCGATACGCTGGAGTATCTGCAACGAGGCGGTCGCCTGACCAAGACGGTTGCCAAAATTGGTGGAGCTGCCAATCTCAAGCCTATTATCACAGTGACCGAAGAAGGTGAAGTTGTGCTTGTTAATGCCTGTCTCGGGCGAAAGAAGGCTCTTGATGCTGTGATGAAGCTCTTCTCAAAATATGAGGTTGATGAGCGTTTCCCTTTGTACTCAATATATTCGTACGGTGTGAAAAATTGCGAAAAGCTTGAACAGCGTTTAGCTGATGCGGATGCGATGGCGTTTCAGCGCAAGCAGATTGGTTTTGTTATCGGTGCTCATATCGGTCCAGATGCATGTGGAATTGTGTTTGTTGAGCGCAAGGATAAGCAGAACAAATCGTCGCGGTTTTTCTTTCGCCGGTAAGTAATTTGTCTCATTACACTCTGATTTCGCTGTCTTCGGATGCCGTGGAGCAAATTACGTGTTGACGTTGTGGTTTGTTCTGGTAGAGTGTTTTCTTGCTGATAAGCTATCAACATGCGGGCGATTAGCTCAGGGGGAGAGCGCCACCTTGACACGGTGGAGGCCAGTGGTTCGAAACCACTATCGCCCACCATTGAAATACCTGGTCAGATGTCTATTTGCGTCTGACTTTTTTATTTTTAATGTGCCTGTGAACCTAAAATTCGAGCTATAGGCCAAAATATCGGTCCATTTTTTTGTTTCGACGACATCATCGCAACCGATGATGCTCCAACGTATAACGTTATCCATGCTATTCCCTCATGCGTTCTTAGTTGAATTGTGTTTCTTTCTGTACGCCTCGATAAGGGGTTTTCCACATTGGGAAGGGAGTTTGCGCTCTTTTGATGCGCGTGTAAGTTATTTTGTACGCGTAAAGCTTTTATGAGAAAGAGTTCATTGGTGATGTAACGTGGTAAAGTTTTACCAGATGTGAAAAGGTGCGATATGACGTCTCGATTCGTATCGCACAAACTGTCTTGAAAGGAAAAGGCTGTATGGGAAGAGTGTATAACTTTTCTGCAGGTCCAGCAGTGCTTCCTGAAGGAGTATTGCAAGAGGCTGCTGATGAAATGCTTGATTATCAGGGAACAGGCATGTCAGTGATGGAGATGAGTCATCGCTCAGCGGCCTTTAAAGGAATCATCGAGCAGGCAGAATCTGACCTACGTGAACTTATGAATATTCCCGACAATTATCACGTGTTGTTCTTGCAAGGTGGGGCAACTCAACAATTTGCCGCTATCCCTATGAATCTCATGCTTTCAGGCAAGGCAGATTATATTGTTTCAGGTTCTTGGTCGAAGAAAGCATATAAAGAGGCTCAGATTTTTGGTGACGCTCGCTTGGTTGCATCAAGTGAGGATGAAAACTTTTCCTACATTCCCAATGTTGATGAGCTGGAATTTGATCCTGAAGCTGACTATGTCTACATCTGTGAAAACGAAACAATTTATGGCACCCATTATCACAAGCTGCCTGATACCGGTGATGTTCCTTTGGTAAGCGATGTGTCTTCCTGCTTCTTATCTGAGCCCATGGATGTTTCGAAGTATGGTCTGATTTATGGTGGTGTTCAGAAAAACATCGGTCCGGCCGGTGTGGTTATTGTTATCATTCGAGATGATTTGATTAAGGACGAGTGGCTTCCCAACACTCCAACTATCATGCGTTACAAGACCCAGGTTGACGCAGATAGCATGTCGAATACTCCGCCTTGCTATGGCATTTATATTTGCGGTAAGGTCTTCAAGTGGATCAAGTCTCTTGGCGGGCTTGAAGCTATGAAGAAGCGCAACGAGGAAAAGGCGGCGCTGTTGTACGACTATCTTGATTCGACTGATTTCTATACGGCTACTGCTCGCAAGGAAGATCGTTCAATCATGAATGTGCCTTTTGTTACAGGCAGTGCAGATTTGGATGCAGAATTTGTTGCAGGCGCTAAAAAGGTAGGCATCGAAAACATCAAAGGTCATCGTTCCGTGGGTGGTATGCGTGCAAGCATTTACAATGCGATGCCCATCGAAGGTGTTCAGGCGCTTGTAGACTACATGAAAGAGTTCGAGAAGGCTCATTCGTAGTCAAACAGAAGGAGAACCGGGGTATACATGCGTTTTCTGCCTTGATTGTCACGACGAATTCCATGACTGTCTCATTTTTGAGACAGTCATGTTTTTACGGATTTGTTTTTACTGCTTTGGCTGTAGCCTTTCTTTTTCTCGTATGAGAAAACGTTTTCCATCTCATTTATGTGGACAATATGGAGTTTAATTAAAACTTTTAAGCGTGTTCGCCCTCTTGTAATCTTCGTGAGGTTAGGGTGGCCAACCGATAATGTCTGCGTGCTGAGCTACAGATAACCTCGTTGCTGTTAGCGTATACATCTCTTGAGTACCTTTGCTTAACACGGTTTTCGTGATTTTTGTTTTGTAATGCGAGGTGTCACAGGTTAAACATGAGCTCGATCAGCGGCAATCTGGACGTGTTCAGTGCTGGGTTTATGTTTGTTCTCCCAAAAAACAATACGGGTGAGAGGTGAGAGGAATTCTTTTGAAATCTGAGGTAGGTTTAAAGTATCGTTTTCTTGCGTATTGAATATTCTGTCGCTTAAAGAGAAGGCGATGCAAATTACCTTAAAATCCTTCAAGTAGTTTCTTTTCGTGTGGGTCTGTATGATATACTTTCCGGGTCTGTCAAAAGGGCAGGCGTGGAACTATAGGCCCCCGAGGCATGTTTGCTGTTGGCGTTTCAAATGCGGCATGCATGGTATATGTTTGAGACTGCAAACACGTACGAAGGGTCCCTGATTGCATTTTTGAAAGGGGTCCGTTTTGACCGAAATTAAGAACACCTCCGTCATTGACTTTGAGGACGTTTCTGATGAAGAAATGAATCAGATGATTGATGGCACCTTGACCGACTTCGACGAGGGCGATCTTATTGACGGTACAGTCGTTAAGATTGAGCATGACGAAGTTCTCGTTGACATTGGGTTTAAGAGCGAAGGCGTTATTCCTGCTCGAGAACTGTCTATTCGTAAGGATGCTGATCCTTCAGAGGTTGTAAGCCTAGGCGACAAGCTTGAGGCTCTTGTTCTCCAGAAAGAGGACAAAGATGGCCGTCTTATTCTCTCCAAGAAGCGCGCAGAGTATGAACGTGCTTGGATTCAGGTTGAAGAGAAGTTCAAGGCTGGCGAAGTTGTTACCGGTGAGGTTATCGAGGTTGTCAAGGGCGGTTTGATTTTGGATATCGGCTTGCGCGGCTTCCTTCCTGCATCGTTGGTTGATCTTCGTCGTGTTAAGGATCTCTCTGCTTACTTGGGTACCGAGATTGAAGCTCGTGTTATCGAGATGGATCGCAACCGCAATAACGTGGTTCTTTCTCGTCGTGTTCTTCTTGAAGAAGGTCGCAAGAACGAGCGTGCTGAAATTCTTGAGAAGCTTTCCAAGGGTATGCGTCTCAAGGGTACTGTTTCTTCCATTGTTGACTTCGGCGCGTTTGTTGACTTGGGCGGTATCGACGGCTTGATTCATATCTCTGAGCTTTCTTGGAGTCATGTCAACCATCCT
Source organism: uncultured Cryptobacterium sp. (assembly GCA_964456695.1). Taxonomy (GTDB): domain Bacteria; phylum Actinomycetota; class Coriobacteriia; order Coriobacteriales; family Eggerthellaceae; genus Anaerotardibacter. The sequence continues at coordinate 18,263 of CAYWAO010000010.1, forward strand.
TCCGAGGTTGTTAAAGTTGGCGAAGAAGTTGAGGTTGAGGTTCTCGATGTTGATCTCCAGCGCGAGCGCATTTCTCTGGGCCTCAAGCAGACCACGGAAGATCCTTGGACTAAGCTTGTTGAAACCTATCCTGTGGGCACGATTGTTGATGGTAAAGTGACCAAGATCGTTCCATTTGGCGCATTTATCGAGCTCGGTGCAAACGTTGAAGGTCTTGTACATATTTCCGAAATGGCTGTGAAACACATTGATTCACCTGCTCAGGTAGTGCACGTAGGTGATGAAGTGAAGGTTAAGGTTATGGACGTCAATGTTGAGCGTCGTCGCATTTCCTTGTCAATGAAGGCTGCCGCTGAGGAATTGGGCATTGAAATTGCTGTGGCTGAGCCAGAGCCTAAGCCAGAGGCTGCTGAGTAAGCGCGGCGATAGTACCAAATATATTTCTAGAATTCGATAGGTTCTAGTTTGTGTGATTATGATGGAGCTGTGCGGTGCAGCTCCATCTTTTTTCGTTGCACGCTGCCCTGAGAACAGATTCAGCACATCCTGAGAGGCGAGAGGCTAGACAAAGGCTTTCTTCACTTCTTCCAAAAAGATTTTGCTTGCGTTTGATCTAAATTGGAACGGCTTCCATGCTAGGTATGTTGAAATGGGTGGGATGTCGCGTATGACTCTATACGCTAGCTGAGTTTCATGTTCGGTATGGGTAAGATCTTTCAGTCCCTCGATGGTGACCCCCACTCCAAGGCCTGCTTCTACGAGACGTATGGCGTTATAGGCAAGATTACTAGTTGCCACAATGTTAAGATCGCCGCCATCGCTTTGAGCTTTGTGAGGCTCGAGTATGCCGCTTTTCTTGTAGGAGGCTGGAAGTACGAGAGGATATTCAATGAGGTCTTGTACGCAGAGCGTATCTTTTTCGGCAAGGGGACAGTCGGTTTTCATAATGGCGATTGATCGTTCTTGATAGGGCAGCTCTAAATACTTGAAGCCTTCTATGTGGGGTTTTCTTAGCATAAGGCCGAAATCGAATGTGCCTCTGTTTATTTGTTCAGCAACATTTTCTGCCACGTCACTGACGATAGTAAAGGTGGTCTTCGGGTACTTTTTATGTATCGACGTGATCAGTTTTGCGACGAGGTTCATCGCGCGTGTCTCGGCGCATCCAATAGATACTGTTCCTGCAACGGTATCATGCGAAAGCTGCAGCTCTGAGGTTGTTTCATGCACGAGACTAGTTATTTCTCCTGCTCTTCGTCGAAGCAGCATTCCGTCATCGGTGAGTCTGATGCCTTCTTTGTTTCGTTCGAACAGAATGCATCCCAGCTCGTTTTCGAGATCAATGAGCTGCCTTGATAAGGTTGGTTGGGAGATATTGAGTGCTTTGGCTGCAGCAGAAATACTTCCTTTTTCAGTCAGGGTTAAAAAATATGTTAGAACTCGTAATTCCATAGTGTTGGCTCGTTTCTGTTGTGTGGACTATTCAGCTCTTCTGTGTACTTGTCTCGCTACGTTACGTGGTATGTGTTTCGGGAGAGGATTTGATTGTCTGTATAGGTGCGTCACGTTTAGAAATGGTGTGGTGTATACGATTGGTTTGAGATGGTGCTTTTTGGTTTAGCCATGCTTAACGTGAATATGTGAATTTCAATATAACTATTGTACATGCGAAAAAAATGAACCTACGATGAAAACAAAGAGAAGGGAGAGAAACCACAGATCAGAGCTAAGTTGATTACTAGATTGGAGATGGTATGACTATTAAGCAAACTGCGGGCCGTGATCAACTTGGAGCGTTTGCGCCAAAATTCGCACAGCTGAATGACGATGTGTTGTTTGGTGAAGTATGGAGCAGAGAAGAGTCTCTCTCCTTGCGTGATCGCAGCCTTGTGACCGTAGTCTCTTTGATGAGTCAAGGCATCATTGATTCATCGTTTATGTATCATTTGCAGACAGCGCGCAACAACGGTATTACCAAATCAGAGATAGTGGAAATTGTGACCCATGCTGCTTTTTATATGGGATGGCCAAAGGCATGGGCTGTCTTCTGTATGGCTAAAGAGGTGTGGGGTGACGATACCGAAGAGGTATCCGATAAGGGGCGCGCTGAATATGAGCGGACCCTATGGTTTCCTATTGGTGGTCCCAATGATGGCTTTGCGCAGTATTTTATTGGACAGAGCTATATAGCTCCTGTAAGCACCGAGCAAGTTCCCGTCTTTAATGTCACTTTCGAACCTGGGTGTCGTAATAATTGGCACATTCACCGAGCGGATAAGGGTGGCGGACAAATGCTTATTTGTGTGGGCGGTCATGGTTGGTATCAGGAGTGGGGCAAGCCGGCTCGTGAGCTTCATCCTGGGGATGTCGTTAATATCCCAGCCAACGTCAAGCATTGGCATGGTGCAGCTGTTGATAGCTGGTTTTCACATCTAGCAATTGGAGTTGAGGGCGAAAATACCGCGAATGAATGGTGCGAACCGGTCGATGACGAAACCTATAATGCCTTGTAGCAGACAGCTACATACGTTTGATTGGTATAGTCGGGCATCAAGCAAAGTCGGTGCCCGATTATTATATTTTGGCTAATTAAGCAAAAAATAGAGTTCTTTCAGAGAGATCTATGCATTTTCGGGTAACTAGATATCATAATATTGCAATAGATAAAGTAGGTGCTAGAGAGAGGTGCGCATCACGCGTTTGCAGGAGAAGTATTGAAGCAGTAACGCTTCGCGTTACTGAGCCAGTGTTGCATAGGGGGAACTGGTAATGGGTAGTCGAAAGGGCTCAGCCAAAGCGAAACGCATCGCCGAATTCAAATCTCAGCTTGGGGGCATGGATGATGTGTTTGCGCGTGAGGAGAAGCTCAATTCAAAAAAAGCTCAACAAAAAGAAGCGGCGCTCAGGAAAAAAGCGTGCGAATCGAAAAACCGCTATTCTTGCCGAAGTGATGCTGAAGCTGCAATTCTTGCCTGTGCAGAGCATGGCACCACAGGACTTCATTGCTATCGGTGTTCCTATTGTAACGGGTGGCACCTTACCTCTAAAACATATGAGTAGTCTTTCTGCGGTTTTATTTGTCTGCAGGGGCAGGGTTGGCTATTTCGCAAGCGAATCATAGTAAGAATGCTGGTCGTGGTAGGTTTTCAGAAAGGATGGTTATTGGCGAAACGACTGCATGAATACTGGTTATAAAATTACTTTTCCGATGCAGGTGGTACAGCGAGGTTGCATTACTGCTACCTTTCACAAAACGCTTAAAGGGGTGGACACATGGGTATTAAGGTTTCGGCACGCAGTAAAGTCTATTGCGTTTTTGGGGATCCGATAGAGCATAGCTTCTCTCCCGCTCTTCACAATAGGGCTTTTGACCGGATGGATTACGATGCGGTGTATGTCGCCTTTAAGGCAAATGAAGAAACTATTGGTGATGCAATAGCAGCAATGCGTGTACTGGGAATTTCGGGCGCCAGCGTTACTATGCCTAACAAGATGGCTTGTATGGGGCATCTTGATGAAATTGATCCTACTGCGAAGCTTATCGGTTCGGTAAATGCGCTTGTAAATACTGATGGCTATATAAAAGGTTACAACACTGATGGCTTTGGCTGCGTGTCGTCATTTGAGCATATGGGTGTTCAGGTTAAGGGTGGCAAGATGGTTCTTCTTGGACTTGGCGGTGCCGGTGGTGCTGTGGCGCTGACGGCTGCGTATGAGTCTGGCCTTGCTGAGCTTTCGGTTTTCAACCGCGCTAATGGTAAATCATGGAACCATGCACAGGAAGCGGTAGATCTTATCAACAAGGAAACCGGTTGTAAGGCCACTCTATTAGACTTGAATAATAAGGATTTGCTTCGTGAAGAAATCGCAAGCGCAAACATGCTGATGAATACGACCAATGTTGGTATGGGCAATTCTGTTGGGCAGTCCGTTATTCCTGACGCTTCATACTTCCATAAAGATCTGGTTGTTCAGGATGCAATTTATAGTCCAGCCAAGACGAAACTTCTTGAATTGGCTGAAGAAGCAGGCTGCAAATGTACTAATGGCATTGCTATGTTGTTCTACCAGGGTGCAAAGCAGTTTGAGCTGTGGACTGGTCAAAAGATGCCTTTGAGCGTTGAAGAGTTTCATCTTGGCTAAGCTGTATTGTTCTTCTTGAAATAGACACCAACTATAATTGTGAAAATGAGAAGCTGGGACTATGAAGCCTCAGCTTCTTTTATGTGGCGTTTTATTGCTCGAACACGTTTTATGTGGCGAACGACATTGGAGATGTCGAATCCAATAGCGAACACAAACAAGATCAATCCAAAAATACCTATCACGTTGTTACTTGAGGGGGCAAAGATGATAGCAAGCATCGCAAAAGGAATAAGAAAAACAAGCGATAAGAATTTGAGGCGTTTCCAAATGCCTTGTCCAATAGAAAAAATGGTGTAGAGATACAGCCCTGTGGCGGGGGCGGAGAGTAGAGCGCAGGCTAACAGCGCAAGAGCTTTCGCCACAATAAACTTGATGTCCATTCTCAGATCATTGCGAACTTGTTGTAATTTTTCTTCCCAGGTAGGTTCTTGGGTAAAAAAGTTCACGAAATTAAAGAAGCTTGAGGTGAAGGGATCCTTGAAGGGACGGGAGCGTTGTGAGGACGAGCTTCCTTGAGTGTTAGCGGTGCTGGTATACCAGAAAGGAGCATTAGCGCTCGTAAAAAAGCTGGTTGTTTTTTGCGAACCAGAACGTCGTCGCTGAGCAGATGAAGTGGGGTTATAGTCGGTACGATAGGTATGTTGGGTTCCGTTTTCGTCCCACATGGTCCAAACAAATGATTCGGAAAAGAGCCACTCATCAAAAGGTATATTGTTTGTTGTGTTGCCTTGCGAAGAGGAGTGCTGTGAGCTTTGATTTGTTGCGAAGGGGTTGTAGTTATACGGGGCACCAAACGGTGTACCTGCAGTGGAATACTCAGGCTCCCATGAGTGATTGAGAAGTACATCACGAGCTTCGTTAATAAGTTTTGTCTTTTCTTCTGTTTTGGCGCGCATTTCGGGGTCTTGCCCAAACTTGTCGGGATGATTTTCAATAATTAATTTCCGGTGTGCTTGCTTAATATCGTCTTCACTGGCGTTTTCGCTCAGACCCAACGTTTTAAGAGCGGTTGATTTTTTCATAACGCGCAACCTAGCTTTTCGTGTTGTTAGAACATGATATCGTTCAAAGACAGTTTGGGAACATAGTGATTCTGATTTTCATCTCGGTAGTAGGTGGTGTCTCCATCAACTGCATCTACAAGGCGCACATTCTTGATAGGGCGTCCAAGAGCGAGTATCAATACTGGTTCAAGATCCGCTGGCATAGAGAGCGCCTCTTTGATCCGGTGTTTGTCAAAGGAGAGAATCATACAGCCACCAAATCCTTCTTCTGTGGAAGCAAGCATGATGGTTTGCGCCGCAATACCCGTATCGAATCGCCAGAGATTTCCTTGGGCGGTTTGCGAATCAACCGCCATGATAATATAGCCGGTCGGGCGTTCGTTTGGTTGGGGACCATCCCAATCAGGCAATGATGCCGCCCATGAAAGGGCAGGATAAATTTCAGCGCAGTTTTCTTTGCCGGTTACGACGTGGTAGCGAAGGGGCTGTTTGTTGCCGGCACTCGCCGTCACTCGCGCATTGTCGATCCACTGCATCATCAACGCTTCAGTGACGGGGTAGATGCTGCGAAAGCGTCGGAAACTTCGTGTTGTGCGTGCAAGATGTTCAATAAAACTAGGCATGAGAAATCCTTTCAAAAGGCAGCGAAGAAATGATTAGAGATGTTCTGAGTGAAGAGTTTTGCCGTGCTTTTGTCTGAATTAAATTATATAACGTCTTCTTCTGACAATGGAGTGTTGGTGACGGTATCGACAGGGTTCTCATTGTCTGCAGCGTTGCTGTTTATGGTAGAGGACTTGGTTGATTTTGGAGTTGAATAATCGTCAATTGAGTGTTTTGATGCGTCCGCAACTTTATGCTTTTGGGCTTGCGTCTTAATGTTGGCCTTTTCGCGTTCGTAGTTAAGATTACCCGTCTTTGACTTGTCTTTCTTCTTTTTGTTGAGTTGGGGACGGAATGTTTTGGTGGTTTGTATCAACACCGCACCAATTAAGAAAGGCATCCAGAACACGATTCCTCGATATACCAAACCTATAGCCATGCCTGCGGTAGCAGTGGAGCCGAATGCAGTAAAGGCGACGGTAACGGCAGCTTCCACCACGCCAACACCTTGCGGCGTAAACGAAATCATGGCAAAGAGTGTGGCAACCACGTAGCCGCATACTAATGCTTCGGGAATACTGACTCCAAAAGAAAAACCCACCAGGGCAAATGCGGAAAGCTCACAGCAGCTTGCGATGATGGAGCAGCCAAACGCTTTTGCGGTTGATCTGGGGTTTTTTACGATGAGCTTAGCGGCACTCGAAAAGCTCATGACTGTTTTTTCAGCCCAAGGATTTAGAGGGCTCTTGTTGCACTTGACGCGCATTTTGTTCACAAAGTTGGAGATAGGCGTTAAGAACCGAATGAGCAATTGGGGGTTTTTGTTTCCTAGAACCATGATTCCAATCATGGCAGCAACTAAAAGAATGACAATCAGTCCCAAAAGTAACCACACGGGAGAAAGCCCGACGGTCAATGCCAAAATGGAAAAACTGACGATCATGATGGTGGCAAAGGCTGAATCAACGGTGATTTGCATGAGCAGTGCTGCTGATGTTGCCTTACCGGGAGCAATACCGCGACGTCGTGCATCATCTACTATGAGCGTGGTGCCAGCCAAGTTGAGACTGGGAAACACGGTGTTGAGAAAAAACGTACCGAATACTAAAGGAAGGGTATGGCGTGGTCGCATTGTTTCGCCTACTGCCTGGAAAGAATACTTGTAGGCGAAGCTTTGCGAAAAGTATTTGCAGAGTTGTGTACAAACAGCAAGTACGAGAGGAATTAGGGCACCCTTTGCCATGGTGGCTGCAAGTTCATTGAGCTGGTCACCACGGAAAAATACAAACGCCAGAACAATGATAATAACCAGCCCGGCCATGAGATTTCGTAAGCTTAACTTCACTATAGGGGGTGCCTTTATCTGAGTGAATCACACATAACCATACAAGTATAGCAAATGACTCATATTGAAAGCAGATAGAGGCATAGTGTTTACATGTGGGTGGATCAAATAGGGTGCTATAATGACAGTTCACGTACAAGACGTCCAGTGAGAAGAAGGTAGAAGGAGAAGATATGGCACGTCCTATGACTATGGCCGAAAAGATCCTTGCTGCACATGCAGGTCTTGATGAAGTGGTTCCTGGTCAGCTTATCGAATGTGATCTTGATCTTGTATTATCAAATGATGTGACGACCCCTATTGCAATTAAGGAATTCAAAAAGGTTGGCGTTGACAAGGTTTTTGATCCGACCAAGATTGCCCTCGTTCCTGATCATTATGTACCTAACAAGGATATTCAGAGCGCTGAACAGGCTAAATTAACTCGTGACTTTGCGCGTGAGCAGGGCATTACCCACTTTTATGAAGTGGGATGCATGGGTGTTGAGCACGCACTATTGCCCGAGCAAGGTGTTGTTGGTGCGGGCGATCTGATTATTGGCGCCGATAGTCATACCTGCACTTATGGTGCTCTTGGTGCATTTGCAACAGGTGTTGGTTCAACCGATGCGGCAATCGGATATGCAACGGGTCGTGCGTGGTTTAAAGTTCCCGAGTCTATTTTGTTTAATGTTGAAGGCGAACTTCGCCCGGGTGTTACCGGCAAAGACATCATTCTACACATTATTGGCATGGTTGGTGTTGATGGTGCACTATATCAGGCTATGGAGTTTAGAGGAAGCGCTATTACGTCACTGAGCATGGATGAGCGCATGTCTATTTCGAATATGGCTATTGAGGCTGGCGGTAAAGCGGGTCTTATTGCAGTTGATGATGTGACGCGTGAATATATGGACGGTCGCACCGAGCGTCCCTACACCGAGTATCATTCAGATCCTGATGCACAGTATGCGCAGGTCTACAACATTGATGCTGCTGATATTGTTCCGACTGTTGCATTCCCTCATCTTCCTTCCAATACGCGTCCTGCATCTGAGGCACGTGATATCACTATCCAGCAATCCGTTATTGGATCGTGCACCAATGGACGTATTGAGGACATGCGTCAGGCAGCTGCAGTTCTGAAAGGGCATAAAGTTCATCCTGATGTTCGCTGCATCATCATTCCAGCAACGCAGCAAGTATATCGTCAGTGCATCGAAGAGGGTCTGACTGAGATTTTCTTGGATGCGAATTGCGCTGTTTCAACTCCGACCTGTGGTCCTTGTCTTGGCGGCTACATGGGCATTTTGGCAGCAGGTGAGCGATCTATCGCAACAACAAATCGTAATTTTGTTGGTCGCATGGGAGATCCTACGAGTGAAGTGTATCTTTCGTCACCAGCGGTTGCGGCAGCAAGTGCGGTTCTTGGTCATATCGGTCTTCCTGAGGATATTAAGTAGGAGTAAAGCATATGCAATTTAAAGGAACAGTTCATCGTTATGGTCGCGATATTGATACTGACGTCATCATTCCGGCGCGTTATTTAACCACGTCTGAGCCTTCAGAGCTTGCTAAACACTGCATGGAGGATTTGGATACTGAATTCGTCAACAAGGTAGAGCAAGGCGATATTCTTGTTGCGGAAGAAAACTTCGGATGTGGCTCTTCTCGTGAGCATGCTCCCATCGCTATCAAGGCATCGGGTATTGATGTTGTTATCGCTAAGAGCTTCGCACGAATCTTTTATCGTAACTCTATCAATACGGGACTTGCTATTCTTGAATGCCCTGAAGCGGTTGATGCTATTTCTGATGGTGATACGGTTTCAGTTGATACAACTACAGGCACTATTACTAATGAGACGACGGGTACGGTATTTACCGCTCAGCCATTCCCGCCATTTATTGCTGATATCATCGAGCAAGGTGGCTTGCTCAATCGTACGCGCCATGTTTTAGGTTTGGACTAGAAGGGAAGCGGCTTTTATGACTTCGCACTATAAGGTATGCACGTTGCCTGGCGATGGCATCGGTCCGGAGATTATTGCTGAAGGGGTTAAGGTACTCAATGCAATAGGCAAAAAGTACGATGCTGAATTTGAGTGCATCGATGCATTACTTGGTGGTTGCGCTATTGACGCGTGTAATACCGCGTTGCCTGATGAAACGCTTGAGATTGCTCGAAAGTCCGATGCGGTGTTGCTTGCAGCGGTAGGTGGCCCTAAATGGGATACTACTGATCCTGCAAAGCCTCGTCCTGAGCAGGGGCTGTTGGGAATTCGAAAGGCGCTTGGGCTTTACACGAACTTGCGTCCGGTGCAAATCTTCTCAGCGCTTTCAGCCGCCTCTACGCTCAAGCCAGAAGTTATTGATGGTGTGGACATGATGATTGTCCGTGAGCTGACCGGTGGTTTGTATTTCGGCAAGCGTGAGCGCTTCTACGACGAAGAAGGTGCAGGCGCTAATGGCGCAAAGGGTCAGCGCGCTTATGACACGCTTGAGTATCGTGAATATGAAATTGAGCGTATCGCGCGTCAGGCATTTGACGCAGCACGCAAGCGTCGCAATAAGGTGACCAGCGTTGATAAAGCAAACGTACTGGAGACAAGTCGTATGTGGCGTGAAATTGTTCATCGTGTTGGACAGGAAGAATATCCTGATGTTCAGCTTGAGGACTTACTGGTTGATAATGCTGCTATGCAATTGATTAATCGTCCGTCTGACTTTGATGTGGTTGTTACAGAGAATATGTTTGGCGATATTCTTTCTGATGAAGCTGCGCAGATTACCGGTTCGCTTGGTATGTTGGCAAGTGCTTCCCTAGGTGATGGAGTTGCGCTGTATGAGCCAAGTCATGGTTCTGCTCCCGATATTGCAGGACAGGGTATTGCAAATCCTCTTGCCCAAATTCTGTCGGTGGCTATGATGTTGCGCTACAGCTTCAATATATCTGAAGGCGCCGATGATATTGAACGGGCCATTACGGAAGTGCTGGACGAGGGATGGCGTAGCGCTGATATTGCTGATGCGTCGACTCCGAAAGACAAGATCGTTGGCACGGTTGCTATGGGCGACTTGGTAGTTTCTCATTTATAGAAAAACTTGTGATCACCCGTATCTTTTTGTGCTCATAGAAGGTACGGGTGTTTTATGTTGCAGATACGCTAATACGGCGAGAAAAGTGAGGGAACTAACTCTTATGGCTATTCGAACTCCCGAAGGAACCTTCGACATGCTAGCTCAGGATGCGATGTTTTGGGGTTATTTCCGCAACACCGCATTTTCTATTTTTGGGCGCTATGGTTATCAGCCTATTGAAACACCCCTGTTCGAACAAACAGACCTGTTTGTTCGCGGCATTGGAGAAGCGACCGATGTGGTATCCAAAGAAATGTTTACGGTTATTTCAGGGGGGAATCTTGCTAAGCTGCTCGAGGGCGGCTCTCTCAAGTCAAAAAGTAGGCTTTCTTTGCGTCCCGAGGGAACTGCTGGCATTGTGCGTGCAGTAGTAGAGCATGATTTGGTTCCACAAGGAGGAGCGCCTGCAAAGCTTATGTATGCAGGACCTATGTTTCGTGCCGAGCGTCCCCAGAAAGGGCGTTTGCGTCAATTTCGTCAGGTAGGTGTTGAGTGTCTTGGTGCTGACGATCCAACGATTGATGCCGAGACGATCATTATGTTGATGCGCTTTTATGAAACGATTGGCATTCCCGTTTCTGATATGCGTCTTTTACTCAATTCGATGGGGTGTGATGCCTGTCGTCCTGCGTATCGAGAAATGGTGCGCGATTTTATCCATCAGCATGAATCTGAGTTGTGTGATGAATGTAACCATCGTGCCGACATTAATCCTCTGCGAGCGTTTGACTGCAAAAATTCTCACTGCAGTGACATGATGGATAAGGCTCCTCGCATAACTGAGCATCTATGTGATGATTGCAAACAGCACTATAGCGAGGTCAAGCATCTGGTGGCATCAGCAGGAATTTCGTTTGAAGATGATACGCGTCTCGTTCGAGGTCTTGATTACTATACGCGCACGGTCTTTGAGGTTCAGGTTGATAACGGCATGGGCTCTCAAAATGCCATTGGTGGCGGCGGACGCTACGATAAGCTTTCGAAAGAAATTGGCGGTCGCGATGTTTCTGGCTTTGGTTTTGCCCTTGGTTATGAGCGCTGTGTTTTAGCGCTTGAGGCGGCGGGCAATAAGGCGGATGCTGCTTCGGGGTTGCAAGTGTTTGTTGCCTGTGTTGATGATTCGGTACGTGAGCGCGCCTTTTCGCTTGTGCAGTCCTGTCGCGATGCTGGTTTTACTACTGAAATGGATCATCAGAATCGTAGCTTGAAGAGTCAGTTTAAATTGGCAGATAGGCTTGATTCATCGGTGGTGCTCATCTTGGGTCCTGAAGAACTTGAGCAGGGCTGTGTTAAGTTTCGCGATATGGCATCGCATGATGAGAGTCTGGTTGCGTTTGATCAGGTAACGACTACACTGTCTGCGCGTTTTGCATAAGGTCGCTGCTAGGAAAAGGGCATCGTTGTTTGTTCGGCACATATGCATGCGATTATGCAGAGCAGCATGAGATACAGTGGATGTAGAAACGCATCTAAAATACGAAGGCCTTTATATAAGGGATTTCTAGGGAAAGCAGTAAACCGTCTTTCCTAATCTTTGAACTATTCGCTATAGTATTGCGGTTGGAAAAGTGCAAGATCGCTGCTGTTACAGCGATTTAGTGAATAAACAATAAGGACGAGGAGAACATGAAATCATGACAGATTTCCTTAACGAGTACAGCATGCATTCTCATACCTGTGGTCAGCTGCGTCGTGAAGATGTCGGCACGGAAGTGACGCTCTGCGGTTGGGCATGGCACAATCGCGATCACGGTGGGTTGATCTTTGTTGACTTGCGTGATCGTCATGGGTATACCCAGTGTGTGGTAGATCCTGACTGTGTGAGCGCCGAAGATTTTTCTGCTGCAGAACACCTTGGCCGTGAATATGTGATCCAGGTGACGGGTACCGTTCGTGCTCGTATGGATGAAGCCATCAATCCCAATATGGCAACGGGCGAAATTGAAGTGCTAGTAAATTCTCTTGTTGTACTCAATTCGTCGGTGACCCCGCCGTTTTCCATTGAGGATGGTATCGAAACCGACGAGACGACCCGTATGAAATGGCGTTATCTGGACCTTCGTCGTCCTGAAATGTATGCAAATTTGAAACTCCGCCATGATGTTGCGCAGGCAATGCGCACTGCATTGAATGAGCGCGGCTTCTTGGAGATTGAAACTCCTATTTTGGCCAATTCAACCCCTGAAGGTGCTCGTGACTATATTGTTCCGTCTCGCCCCAATCCTGGGAAGTTCTATGCGTTACCTCAAAGCCCCCAGCAATTTAAGCAGATGCTAATGGTAGGCGGCGTTGAGCGCTATTATCAGATTGCGCGCTGCTTTAGAGACGAAGACTTGCGTGCTGATCGTCAACCCGAGTTTACTCAGGTTGATATTGAGATGAGCTTTGTACAAGGTGAAGATGTCATGGTCATAATGGAAGATGTTATGGCTGAGATGTTTAAGGCCGTAGGCGTTGAGCATTCCTTCCCTCTGCAGCGTATGCAGTACGCTGAGGCAATGGATCGCTTTGGATGTGATCGTCCTGATACTCGTTTCGGTATGGAGCTTGTGGATCTGACTGAAATTGTTAAGGATTGCGGTTTTAAGGTCTTTTCAAGCGTTGCTCAGTCCGGTGGCTTGGTTAAATGCATCAACGCAAAGGGTGCAGGCGATTGGAGCCGCGGCGACATCGAAAAGCTTGCCGACGTTGCTGCTGAAAATGGCGCGAAGGGTATGGCGTGGATTGCTTTTACGTCTGATGGGAAAGAAAAAAGCCCCATCATCAAATTTTTTGACGATGAAACCTATGCCAAGATCAAAGAGGCTGCCCAGGTTGAGCCAGGCGACTTGCTTCTGTTTGCGGCTGACACTTTTGAGGTTGCCAATGCAGTTTTGGCAGCGTTGCGTCTTCATATGGCTGACGCACTTGGCATTGAGCGTAAGGGTCATGCGCTTTTGTGGGTTGTTAACTTCCCCATGTTTCGCTACGACGAAGATGAGAAGAAATATGCCGCTGAGCATCATCCCTTTACTCACGTGCTTGAGGAAGATCTTGATAAGATCGAAACGGCACCTCTTGAATGCGGCAGCTATTCTTATGACTTGGTTATGGATGGGTTTGAAGTTGGTGGCGGAACCATTCGTATTCATAACGCCGAGGAGCAGAAGCGTATTTTGCGTGTCTGTGGCCTAACGGATGAGGAAATCGAGGAAAAATTTGGGCATTTGATTCATGCTCTTGAATTGGGTGCACCACCACACGGTGGCATTGCTTTGGGTCTCGATCGCCTTGTCATGCTGTTGGCGGGCAAGCAGTCAATTCGTGACGTGATTGCCTTCCCGAAGACCAGTAGCGCGTCTGATCCAATGACGGGTGCTCCTAGTCAGATATCTGCCCGACAGCTCAAAGAGGTCGCATTGCGTACTCTATAACTCCATAACGGGGCAATACGAGTAGAATTGTTGTGAGGCGTGTGCGGTGTTCAACAAAGCCACGCCTTGTTTGCGTCATGTGCTTGTGCGGGGCGCATCAGGGTGCAGGGGAGTGTTGTGCACGATTACAGGGGAGGAAGGATATGGTAGCGCGAAAGTATTTCTTTTTTGACTACGATGGAACGTTAGCTGTGCCTCTTACCCGTGAAATTCCTGCATCAACAAGAAAGACTCTTTCCTTGTTGCGTGAGCGGGGGCATTTTATTGCGCTTGCAACAGGCCGTTTGCAAATTAATGCGCTTGATTTTATTTCATCGATTGGTATCGACAACCTTGTAGCTGATGGTGGGTACTCAGTTACCTTGCAGGGAAAACTTCTCTGGATGGATTCTCTCGAGATTGACTCAGTTAAGAAGTGTCTGCGAATCCTTGATGCGCACCATATTCCTTGGGCGGTCACGACAGCAAATGAACTGATCCGCTATTCTCCCCGAGAGGACTTCGCTGAGATTTCTGGTGATTATTACGTACCTACTCAGTATGATCCCACGCTTACCATAGATTCACTGACGCGTGTTTTTAAGGTCTACATTCCCTGCAAACTCGAAGATGAACACCTTATTCTTGAGACGGGCGCTTTAGATGATGTTCCTCACGTTCGATATAACTCAGACACCATCTTTGTTGAACCCATGGACAAACAACGTGGTATTACATACATGATGGATGTCCTTGCTGCGCCCTACAGTGATGTTGTGGTGTTTGGTGATGGATACAACGACGTTTCGATGTTCCTTCCCCAATGGACTTCGATTGCGATGGGTAATGCACGAGACGTATTAAAAGAGCATGCGGACTATGTAACGACGAACTGCGATGATGATGGCATCATGAACGCCTGTCGGCATTTTGGGTGGATTTGAGAGTAGTATGAGCACAATAAGCAAAGCATGGCATCACTTTTGCACGATCACGCATCACAAATTCTTCGTGATGCGTCATTGTTTTCGTGTGGGCCTATATTGGCAAGGTCTTGTACACGACATATCAAAATATTCTCCTACCGAATTTAGGGTAGGGGTTAAGTACTATCAGGGTGATAGGAGCCCTAATACCGCAGAGCGTGCTGATATAGGATATTCAACAGCATGGATGCATCACAAAGGACGCAATAAGCATCACTACGAGTATTGGATTGATATGAAGGCCAATCGCAATGCCACCTTTGAGGGAAAGCCTATTCCGACTCGCTATGTGGTAGAAATGTTTTGCGATCGAGTTGCTGCAAGCAAGGTGTACCAGGGCAGCAACTATAAGGATGACAGTGCGCTGAACTATCTCAAGCTTGAGCAATCTGCTTTAGGCGATATGCTGTTTCATCCCGAGTCGAAAGAACTCTTAGAGACCATGTTGACGTGGCTTGCAGAAGAGGGAGAAAAAGATGCGTTTCGCCGTATACGACGCGATATTGTAAAAGCGCGTTACTGCACTCCTGCAACCAGGCATTTCTAGATATACGAATGCAATTGAGCGAATTTTGAGGCATGCATACGGTTTCTGCGACGTTTTGTGGCGCTTTGGTTGTTGTTTTTGCACTCATAAAAACCCGTATAAAAAACCTTTCTTCCAACTCCACTTCCTTCACTACTCTCTGATTCTTACCTGTATCTCATTGGATCAAAAAGGACTGAAGGGAGATCAACTATGGGCAACACAACATACGGCTATGCCCGTGTTTCAGCAAAGGATCAAAACCTTGACAGGCAAATCATTGCATTAAGTGATTTTCCGGTAAGCAAGGACAGGATATTTACAGATAAGGCAAGTGGTAAGGATTTCAAGCGTCCTGCATACAAGCAGCTTATCTCTAAAATCACCCCTGGTGATGTAGTTGTTGTCAAAAGCATCGACAGGCTTGGGCGCAATTACAACGAGATACTTGAAGAATGGCGATTTATCACTAAAGAAAAGCAGTGCGCTATTGTGGTAATGGATATGCCCTTGCTTGATACACGAGAGATGACAGGTGGGCTGACAGGGGTTTTTATAGCAGATCTCGTTCTTCAGATTCTTAGCTATGTTGCACAGATTGAGCGTGATAACACCAAGCAGCGACAAGCCGAAGGTATAGCAGCGGCCAAAGCAAGAGGCGTGCGCTTTGGCAGACCCCCAAAAAGGCGACCTAAAAACTATGAGACAGTCAAGGATGCTTTTCTTACAGGAATCTTAACCCGAAAAGAGGCAGCAGCAAGGTTGAGGGTTGGAACGACAACACTTTTCAAGTGGATTAAAGAAGATGAGAGGCAACATATCGACCTGTAAATCGGTCAATCAATCAATTGAAACTTACCCACTCTTTTGGCGAAATACCTTGCGATCTCGATAGGCCAAGCTGCCATAACAGCAGGTGAGTTTTGTTTTTTGGATCTTTTAAACAAACGTAAAAGTAGACTTTTTGACGAGTAGAAAAAAGCTTCCTTTTCGGAGCTATTTCATCCCAAGAATCTCTGCGACCAGGTAAAACCTCTGTCTTTTCAGATGCTAAGGATAGTACTACAGACATATCAAAAAGTCTACTTTTTTGATACGGCCCCAAATCATGAAAAATACTTTCTAATCTGGAGTTTTACGTCCTTTCTACCTCTTGCTGTTGTGTGCCTTTGCCTTTGAGGCGCTGGATTTGCGCGTTTTGCACAAATGAGCGCAGAGCAAATGAGATGAGAGAAAGGAAGATTTATGAGAGAAGCGAAAGCTGCAGAAGTATCGCTTATGGGAATAGGCACGAAATTTGTGGCATTCCTAGTAGCGCTGGTTATGGCTTTTTCGCTGGGTGCCATGGCTCCGCTTGCTGCGTATGCTGATCCGATCACAACGGGCGGCGGCATTACGATTGACAAGACGGCGGACGGGCTCGACGAGGACAACCGCGCGCTCGTCCAGCTCTCGGTCGAGGGCGACGAGACCGTCAACTACTCCGACGTGGTCTTCGTTATCGACCGCTCCACGAGCGCCGATGTCCTCGACGAGGCCAAGAAAATGATTACGGAGCTCGCGAGCGTCACCGGCGACGAGAACCTCGTTCGGGTCGGCGTCATCAGGTTCGAGGCCAGCGCGACCGAGCTCCTGCCGCTCACGGAGCTCACCCAGGGCAACCTAGAAGATATCCTCGAAGCTATTGACAGGGCGGACGACGAGGAGTCTATCGGCACCAACATCCAGGCCGGCATCGAGGCCGGAATCGCGATGCTGAATGCGGATAGCACCGTCGAGAACGGCGCCAAGCACCTTGTGCTGGTGACGGATGGCATCGGCTACCTTTGGAACACGGAGGATGCGACGACGGCGCAGACCGTGTACGTGAGGACGTCGACTGATTCTTCCGCCTGGTCCCTTCTGACTGGACCAGACGCCCTCACTGACGAGTACAAGCTCAACGGCGAGTACATCCGTGACACCGATTGGGATGCGTATAGTGATGCTGCAACATGGCTAACGAGCGTCCAGGCGGACAGAATCGAGGAGTATGGCAGTATCGAGGACATCATTGAGAACTACTCGACCGACTACCTGGGAACCTATGTGAATGTCAGTGCCGCTGATACAGATGGAATTCCGTACCTTGTCGCAAGCAAGTACACTGCTCTCGAGTGCGCCACCTACCTGACGGGCATAGCGTGGCAGGAGGCCGAGGACGCCGGGTACAACACCTACGCCTACGCCTTTAAGAAATACGGTGACAGATTCCCTTGGGCTAATAATTTCATTGGGAGCCTGAGCACCCTTGATGACGAATCTGACGACACCTATGCCATCTCCGTTCAGGTCGAGAACGACGAGGACGCCATCACTGGTATGTTTGACGAACTCCAGAGCGACATCCTCTACTCGCTCGGTGCGGGTAGCGTCATCCACGACGAGATGGGCTACGGCGACGACTACGACTTCGACTTCGTCAGCGAGGGCATGACGGTCACCGTGGGTGAAGAGGTCTACGAGGCGGTCGACCTCGGTGACGGCAGTTATGGCTTCTACGAGTACGCCGACGGAGAGTACGCCTACGTGCTCACGTACGACGAGGAGAGCGACAGTTTCGACTTTACCTTTAATGTGCCGGTGACCAATCAGGTTGTCATCTCCTACTACGTCGAGCTCGTTCAGGCTCCGACTGAGGCAGGCGACTACGTGCTCT
>CAYWAO010000011.1:0-33420 GCA_964456695.1 uncultured Cryptobacterium sp.
CGAATCATTACAAACAAAGCTTTAAATAAAGTTCCTTTTTGTACTAGAAGATGGGGAGCCCCTTCACAAGGACTCCCCATCTTTATAAGACAAAGCAACTAATGTAGATATGTTGAGTGGTAAATACGAGGAAGTACGCTACACAGCTGCTTGGTCTACCTCTCCGGTGCGAACACGTACAACGCGCTCGACATTTGAAACGAAGATCTTTCCATCGCCAACTTCACCCGTACGAGCGGTATCAGCAATCAGATTGATTATGCCATCAACCTGTTCATCATGAACAACGATCTCAAACTTAACCTTAGGAATCATATTGAGAAGAACTTCGCTTCCGCGAAAATACTCTTTCCATCCGTGCTGATTACCACAGCCCTGCACCTGAGAAATTGTCATGCCTGATATTTTTGCTTGAAAAAGCGCTTCCTTAAGCGGTTCCAACTTTTCGGGGCGAACAATTGCAGAAATTCTTTTCATTGCATTCAACTCCTCTCTTCTAGTCCAAACCGATAAATGCAGGATACGCAGATTCGCTGTGAGCTGTCATGTCCATGCCAGCTGCTTCTTCTTCCTTGGTAACACGCAGACCGCCAAAGATTGCCTTAACAACGAGGCCAATGATAAGCGAACCGACAGCTACAAATACGATCGTTACTAAGATACCGAGAATCTGTGCGCCTAAGAGCGTTAGATCGCCTGTATAAAGCAGACCACCAAATTCGGTCCAGGAAAGCTCGGGTACGCAGAAGATACCGGTCAAAATACCACCTACGATGCCGCCTACACAGTGGCAACCAAATGCGTCAAGCGCATCGTCGTAGCCGATCTTTGCCTTGCAGAACGAAATGGCAAAGTAGCAAATCGGGGAAACAACAAGACCCATAACAATTGCAGCCCAAGGCTCCACAAAACCAGCAGCAGGAGTAATAACAACCAGGCCTGCTACAATACCCGTTGCAGCACCTACCAAGGTCGGCTTTCCGGTCTTGATCGTTTCAACGATCATCCAAGAAATCATTGCACTACCAGAAGCAACGACAGTGTTGAGCACAGCCAAAGCAGCAATACCATCAGCAGCAAATGCAGAACCGCCGTTGAATCCAAACCAACCAAACCACAGAAGCGTAGCGCCTAAAACAACGAAGGGAACGTTGTGTGGCCTATGGTTGACAGCACCAAAACCGGTACGCGTGCCCAGCAAAAGACAAAGAACAAGACCCGTTAAACCAGAACTGATATGGACAACGTCACCACCAGCAAAGTCAAGAGCACCAATCATGTCGCCAATAAGGCTACCGTCGCCGCCCCATACCATGTGAGCTAATGGAGCATAAATAAGCAGAACCCAAATCGTAATAAAGGTAAGGAACGCACCAAACTTCATACGTCCTGCCAAAGAACCACCAACAATAGCTGCGGTAATCATGGCAAATGCAGCTTGGAACACAATATCAATAATTGACGGATAGCTGCCATCGTCTGGTGCTTGTGCTTCAGTGAGCATATCGCTTACCGCGCCTAAACAACCAAGCTGATCAAAACCTCCGAAGAATGGATTTGAACCATCTCCACCGTATGCAATACTCCATCCTGCGAGAATCCAAACAATTGCAATAACTCCGATCAGAACAAAAGACATGAACATCGTGTTGACCACGTTTTTACGACGCGCAAGACCGCCGTAAAAAAATGCAACACCCGGAGTCATAAGTAGAACCAGCATCGCGCAAACAAGCATAAATGCGGTTGCTCCTGTGTCGTACATCGTGCTTACCTCCTTCATTTCATACCTACACATGTTTTCGACACACGTATTTTCACACGGTAAACTGGTTCAAAAATTCTGATTCGCGCTTGTTTACAGCCCTTAAAACAGCCCGAAACACAGTGGAAGTCTAGGTGACACAAACTGGAAACACTCGAGGTCAAAGAGCAATATTACGCCACAAAATTCAGTATTCTGAGCAAAAACAAAAGATTATCTTTTCCTGTTAGATAAGCTCGTAATAGCCTCTTTGTTACCAAAGGCTGCGCGGAATTTTAGAAACACATCAATATATGTCTGAGTAGATCAGTTTTGCAACATATCACGCAAAGATTGGGCAATTCCTTGTCCATCGATACCAAGATCAGCAAACAGTTGATCAACGCTGCCCTGTTCAACAAAACTATCAGGAAGACCCAGCTGCACGAATTGCGGCGAAAGACCTGCAGTTGCTAACACATCGGCAACGCCCTGACCAGCTCCTCCGATTCGAACCCCGTCTTCAACCGTAAGGACAACACCAGTTTCGGCAGCTTCTTTGATCATGGCAACGTCAAGAGGCTTTACCCACCGCATATCGACAACCCGGATAGAATAGCCTTCTTCTTGCAGAATCATTGCTGCCTCTTCAGCATAGGAAACCATGCGCCCAAATGCCAAAATAGCCGCATCATTGCCGTCACGAATAACCCGCGCACATCCTGGCTTCATCATAAGAGCGTCTTGCGGCAAAGGCACACCAAGACCTTTCCCACGAGGATAACGAAGTGCAACAGGCCCCGACAAGCGCAGTGCGGTATGCAACGCGTGCACCAGCTCAGATTCGTTTGAGGGTGCAATGATTTTCATATTAGGAATACTACGCATGATTGCCATGTCAAAAGTGCCATGATGCGTGGGGCCATCATCGCCCACCAAACCAGCACGGTCGATAGCAAACACAACGTCTAAATCGCAAAGTGCCACATTAATAATTGCTTGGTCAACGGCACGCTGGAAGAAGGTGGAATATAGTGCAACCACCGGCTTGCAGCCACCAAACGCCAAACCACTAGCCATACCCACCGCATGGCCTTCAGCAATACCCACATCGAAACAGCGCTCGGGATGCTCATCAGCAAAATGACGAAGTCCGGTACCATCAACCATCGCCGCTGATATGGCGCAAATCTTTTCATCCTGCTTCGCTTCACACTCAAAAGCATGAGCAAATGCTTGAGTATAAGTAATACCCGTAGAAGTATTTTTTGACTTCCCTGTTGCAATATCGTACGGTCCAATACCGTGAAAGCGTGATGCATCTTTTTCAGCAGGTTCATACCCAGCGCCTTTTTTGGTAACTGCATGCACCATAACAGGCACATCACACGAAAGCGCTTGACGCAATGTTGTTTTGAGCGCAGCAATATCATGACCGTCTACCGGAGGAGTACAGACAATGCCCAGCTGCTCGAACAGCATCGTATCTGGAATAACAAACTGCTTCAGCGAATCCTTTGCAGATCGTCCGAACTTAACCATCGCCCTACCAGCAGGCCCCAAGGACGTTTCTATAAAATCCTGCATGGTATCTCGCCCTTTGCGGTAGTTGCTTGACACGCGCAAAGCACCCAGATGCTTTGCCATAGCACCCACATTACGTGCAATAGACATTTCGTTATCGTTGAGAATGATCACCATCGGAGTCTGCGCCTGACCAATATCATTAAGCGCCTCAAATGCCATACCTCCCGCAAGGGAGGCATCGCCGATAAGAGCAACAATTTTCTCGTCGCCACCCGCCAAGTCACGAGCACGTGCTAAACCGCAAGCAACCGACAAGGAATCTGATGCATGACCTGATGGATGTAGATCATAGGGATTACTGTTAGGCTTTGGAAAACCTGACAAGCCCTTGTACTGTCTCAAAGTAGAAAATTCTTCAAGCCTGCCCGTGATCAGCATGTGAGCATACGACTGATGTCCCACATCAAACAGAAACCGATCTTTCGGAGAGTCAATGAGCGAATGAACTGCAAGAATAATTTCTACTGCCCCCAAGCTTGAAGCAACATGCCCGCCTGTCCGCGACGTCACCGCAATGATTTCATCACGAATTTCTCGAGCAAGAATACCCAATTCTTCGTCAGTTAGTATCTTAAGTTTATCCGGCGCGTCAATAGAATCTAATATGCGAGTCATATGCACACCTCCCTCCACAGCTTACTTACTTAGAAGGATCTGTATTTGAAGAATCACCTGTTGAATCGTCTTGTTCAGATTCTACAATTCCCTCTTCCATGATACGCGAAGCTTCCAGCCCGATGTCGACCGCTTCCTCATATAAATCAAGAGCTTCCTCTAACGGTAGAGAATCATCACTAACTATTTCAACTATTTCGTCTAAACGAGTTTTCAACTTCAAGAATGAATCAGACTGCTGTTCAACCATTTATGCTCGCTCCTCTTCAAGTTGAATAGCAATACGCCCCAAAATACCATTAACAAAACGAGGAGAATCTTCTCCGCCAAATTCTCGAGCAAGATTAACCGCTTCGTTAATTGATACAGAAATAGGAACACTATCGACATAGCACATCTCACACGTCGCAAGACGCAAGACCGAGCGATCCACGATCGGCATACGATCCATAGCCCAATGCTCGCTTGCATCAATAATACGCTTATCAATATCATCGAGATGCTTGTAGCACAACGACAAAAGCATGACCGCATAATCATCAAAGCCTTTATTTTCCGGAACAAGCAAACTCTCGTCTATCAAATCTTGCGGTGTTTTGCCTAGCAAATCTGCCTGATACAAAAGCTGTAGAGTGTTTTTGCGCGCGCTAATACGATCCTCATGTTGGGTAGCTTTAGTCATGGACAACAGACCTAATCCTGAAATTGAATTCCGTCAACGTTAATGTCGACACGCGACACCTTCAACCCCACCTGGGAAAGAATCGCATCAGCCACCGTCGAGCGAATTGTGGCAGCTACCTCATCTAAGGAATGACCTGAGACAACCTGTATAGAAACCATGACAGAAACGGAATCGTCTTCGTTAAACGTAACGCTCACGCCCTGATCAGACTGCTTGAATGAAAGCAGAGAACGAATGCCCGAAGGAGCCGTTCCCACGCTTACTACGCCCGGCACATCGCGCACAGCAAGCGTCACGATAGTCTCCATTACCCCAGGTGCGATAGCCATACCATCAGTATTGATATCGGACATGTCTATTCATCCCCCATTTCAGTTTCAATGAAGTCAGTGTACACTCGACCCTCAATAAACGCATCCATATTCAAAACTGTTTGATGGAAAGGAATCGTTGTCTTAATTCCTTCAATATGGAATTCACCCAAGGCTCGCTTGCCGCGTTCAATGCATTCTTTACGATCTGAACCCCACACAATGAGCTTTGCAACCATGGAATCATAGTAGGGCGAGATACGTGAACCCTCACGAATATACGTCTCCACACGCACACCCGGACCTGCCGGAATTTCAAAGCGCGTAATTGTGCCTGGACACGGACGGAAATCATGATCAGGATCTTCTGCATTGATGCGAAACTCCATGGCATGTCCGTTAGGAGAAAACGGAACACGATCCATACAAGAGATAGGCTCACCTGAAGCAATGCGCAACTGCTCTTTAATAATGTCGGTGCCCGTCACCATTTCTGTGACAGGATGCTCTACCTGAACACGAGTATTCATTTCCATGAAGTAGAAGCTGCCATCCTGATCAAGTAAGAACTCAATGGTGCCTGCATTCTCATAACCCGTAGCACGTACCGCTTTAACCGCAGCAACACCCATCGCACGACGGATTTCGTCAGTCAAAGCAGGAGAAGGCGCTTCTTCCAAAAGCTTTTGATGACGACGCTGCAAAGAACAGTCGCGCTCGCACAGTGATATGCGATTACCAAACTTGTCAGCCAGCACCTGCACCTCAACATGACGAGGACGCAATACCAGCTTCTCAAGGTATACATCCCCATTACCAAAGGCTGCAAGTGCCTCATTTTTAGCTGCCAAGAACTGAGATTCGAGATCAGCAGGGTCATGAACTTCACGCATGCCCTTACCGCCGCCGCCGGCAGATGCCTTGACCAGCACAGGATACCCAACGCTGTCAGCAAAACGGCGCGCTTCTTCGACTGTTTCAATAACCCCATCAGAACCAGGCACGGTCGGAACGCCAGAGGCCTTCATCGTTTCACGTGCAGCAGCTTTGTTGCCCATAGATTCAATACATTCAGGAGATGGTCCAATAAAAACGATACCGTTTTCAGCGCAAGCACGCGCAAAATCGGCATTTTCAGCAAGAAAGCCATACCCCGGATGAATTGCTTGCGCACCCGTATTGACAGCTGCTGCAATAATCGAAGACATTACCAAATAGCTTTTATTTGCTTGAGCAGGACCAATACAAACCTTTTCATCGGCATATTGCACGGGAAGGGTATCGGCATCTTCAGTTGAATAAACCGCAACTGTTTTTACGCCAAACTCCTTACAGGCACGCATAACACGCAGTGCAACTTCACCACGATTTGCAATTAAGACTTTATCAAACATTTATGCACTCTCCGGACCAATAGCATCATGACTTGCATGAGGCTCAATGTAGAACAAAGGTGTGCCAAATTCTACCGGGCTCGCATCTTCGAGACAGACCTCACGAACAGTTCCCATTTCTTCAGCAGTAATTTCATTCATAAGCTTCATAGCTTCAACAATGCACAGCGTCTGGTTAGCAGCAATTTCATCACCCACCTGGACAAACGGTGGTTCGCCAGGAGCGGGAGCTACATAGAACGTTCCAACCATAGGAGCGGTAACACAATGCCAGTGAGCAGGACGCGCTGCAGTATCAGCTGCAGGCGCAGCAGCTTGTGCAGGGGCAACAGGTGCAGTCTCGGCAGCAGGAGCAGGATTTGCAGCATCTACCACCGGAACAGTTGCGGGAGCAGCACCAGGCATACGAACCGCGATACGAGTACCTTCCTCTTCAACAACGATTTCTCCTACGCCGCTTTCTTCAGCAACACGCACGAGTTCACGAATCTGATTAATATCCACGTAATCGTCCTCCTTGGTTAAGCTTGACTCCTCTTCAAGCAGAAAATCAACCTTTTCAGATGTACGGTGTTTGCTGAGATAGGTACGAGCTTCATTGGGGAAAAGCGCGTACATCAATACGTCTTCTTCAGACTTGGCCAAATCGCCAATTTCTTCTTCAACCTCAGCAAACGTGGTTGTTACAAGTGATCCTGGCGCAACGTCAGGAGGCAGGATCTTGTCGGTGTCTTCACCGACAACCTTCTTAACAATTTCTGGGCTCATAGGGCCAGGTGCTTTACCGTAGTAGCCACAGATATAATCTTTCATTTCTTTGGAAACAACGCTCCAGCGCTTGCCAGTCAGCACGTTGAATACCGCCTGAGTACCCACGATCTGAGACAGAGGAGTAACCAAAGGCGGATATCCAACTTCAGCACGAACGGTAGGAATTTCAGTCATAACCTCATCAAGACGATCGATGGCGTTTTGGATCTCGAGCTGAGAAACCAAGTTTGACATCATACCGCCAGGAACCTGATGAGAATACACCTTCATATGGGTCAAAGAGGAAACACCGCGCTTGTAGTGGCCGCGCTTTCGTACCTCTTCCCAGTACTCAGCAATATCAAACAAAAGACTCAAGTCGAGCTGCGTGTCATAGCGACTTTCCTGAAGTGCCGCGACAATCATTTCAACAGCAGGGTGCGAATTGCCAAACGCAAGAGGTGCACTTGCGGTATCCGCAATGGCAGCACCCGCTTCTGCAGCCTTGATAATGTTTGCTGGAGCCATACCGCCAACATAGTGGCAGTGCACATGAATTGGCAAGCCAATTTCAGCGTTGAACGCCTTTACCATACGTTCAGTACGATACGGCGTGAGCATACCTGCCATGTCTTTAATAGCAATAGAATCAGCGCCAAGATCTTTAAGCTGCTGACCATATTCAAGAAAATTATCTAGGGTATGAACAGGCGACATAGTGTAGGAAATAGCGCCTTCAAAATGTCCACCACACTCTTTGATGGCCTCGGCATTATCAACGATATTGCGAATATCGTTGAGCGCATCGAACACGCGAAATACCTCAACACCATTGCGATACGCTGCCTCGATGAAACGGTGCACAATTTCTTTGGAATAATGTTTGTATCCCACAAGATTTTGACCACGAGAAAGCATAGCTAAACGGGTATTAGGGGTTTTTGCTTTGATAGAGCGCAAACGCTCCCACGGATTCTCATCAAGAAAACGCAGGCAGGTGTCAAACGTTGCACCGCCCCACGCCTCGATAGCCCAATATCCGACGCGATCCATCTTAGGCAAAATGGGGAGCATATCTCCAATAGACATTCTTGTTGCCCATAAACTTTGCTGACCATCACGAATGGTGGTATCCATGATCTCAAGCTTTCCCAAGTGCTTCGCACCTCCTCTACTGACAAGCTACACCAATCTAATAGCTAAAGATTTTCAAACTACCAGTATAGAACACGGGGCGCTCCCAAGCGCCCCGATGCGTAATGTTTTCCGCCAAGAAACAATTTATACACGTTTTATGAAGCGCCCATCACGGGTATCAATTTGAAGAACATCTCCGATTTCAACAAACGTAGGAACCTGAATGGTAACCCCTGTTTCAAGAGTTGCAGGCTTAGTCGTATTCGTAGCAGTATCGCCTTTAAAGCCTGGTTCAGTTTCCGTTACTTCAAGCTCAACAAACATTTGAGGCTCAACACTAATCAGTTCATCACCTGCATACAGCAATGTAGCCTCGTCGTTTTCCTTGAGCCAATCTGAAACCGAACCGACAATTTCTGCAGAAATTGCAAGCTGCTCATAGGTGTTCATATCCATAAAATTGAAATCGGTACCATCGCTGTACAGAAACTGCATCTTCTTAGTTTCAAGGCGAACCGACTCAAACTTTGTACCAGAGTTAAAGGTGTAATCCACAACGCGACCTGTTTTGATATCACGAAGTTTGGTGCGAACAAACGCACCACCTTTGCCCGGCTTTACGTGCTGGAATTCTACGATCGTACAAAGCTTACCGTTGTACTCGATACACATACCATTGCGAAAATCCGCTGTTGAGATTGCCACCGTTTCTCCTTCATATCTAGCAAGACTTAATTGAGCGTGTCTATTATAAACATCTTATGAGAGGTTTTCGTAAAAACTTCGAAGCCTTTATGAGTAACAACGCCAAAATCTTCAAGGCGCATACCGAACTTTCCTGATATATAAATACCCGGCTCAACCGTAACCACGTTACCTGCCTGAAGGGTTGCCTCACTGACTGGAGACAGATTCGGGCCTTCATGTATATCAAGCCCGACGCTATGACCAAGTGAATGCCCCATGCAGTTGGCATACCCCGCTTTCGCAAGCAACTCTTCTGCAAGCAGATGTACCTCTTTTGCACTGCGTCCTTCTTTAATGAAAGCTTCACAACGCTCGTTAACCGTACACAGCGTTTCCCATGCTTTTGCAAGCTCAGGACTTGGCGTACCAATAAAAACGGTACGGGTCATATCTGCACAATAACCTGCGTAGCGAGCACCAAAGTCCATAACCACCGCATCGCCTACTTCTAAGCGAGTATGCCCTGGAATAGCATGGGGAACTGCCCCGTGAGCGCCACTAGCAACGATGGTGTCAAACGCAAGACCTTCTGCGCCTTCCTCAAACATATACCGATCAAGCTGAAGCTGAACCTCTCGTTCGGTCATCCCTGGCCGTATGAACGTGAGAATACGCGCAAACGCCGCATCGGTAATTGCTTGGGCATGGCGCATCAACTCAACTTCGTGAGCGTCTTTTACCTGACGAAGCGTTTCGACAAACCTGTCAAGTTCGATCAAAGAAATCCCCGGCAGCTCACACATCGCCTGTTCTAGGTTGCGATATTCGCTCAGCGAAATACTGTCTTCTATACCAATACGTAGCCATCCCAAAGCTTGCCCAGTACAATCTTCACGACTGGCCCAATCGCTCGCACTTGTTTCACAAAGTGCGGTACAGCAGTTCAAAAGAATGGTACTATGCGCGCCGCGCTCAATCGTAATTTCAATTTCAGTACCCTGAGCGCAGGCTTGCAGAGCTTCGACATAACGTGAATCGCTATGAAGAATGGTGCGATCTTTCGTAAGTATGACTGCGTGTGCCTGCTCTGAATCAAACACCTTTTCAAATCCGGTAAGCCACGCAATATTAGAAAGAGTACGCACATAGAGCACATCTAGCCGCGCTTCTCGCATTGCAGCTCGAAGCGCACGCAATCGTTGAGGTGTGTGAGCCATCAGCTGTATCCCCCTTTGAAAGAATTTTTATTTTATCTGGAATGAGTATCCAGTCAGATCACATGTTACTGAGCACTTCGAACCCATGCCTGCACGTATTGCAACACCACATCATCGGAAAGCTCTACAATCTCCCATTGCCCACAACCCAAAGGAAGTACAAACCGGAGAGTAGCGTTGCGAACCTTTTTGTCGCGCTTCATGATGGCAAGAAGGTCTTCTGCGGGGGCATCCAGATTGATTTCGTAGAGCTCGAGAGCATCAAGCAATTGGTCTTGCAGCGACACAAACTCTAAATCAACCCTCCCAAGCCCCGCAGCAAGACGGGCGGCAAATCGCATACCCTGCGCTACCGCATGACCATGCGAATAGACCCCGTAACCTGCGTATGCCTCAATAGCATGCGCTAACGTGTGCCCGTAATTCAAACACTCGCGCACACCTGCCGTTTCCTGCTTGTCTTCAATGACAACTGACGCCTTAAAGGTGATACAGCGCGTAATTGCTTCCTGAACCACATCCGGATTACGATCGAGCAAATCTTGCGCATGATAGGAGAGCCAAAAGAAAAAGTCTTCTGAATTGATAACGGCCGTTTTAGCAATTTCGCCACAGCCACATAACCACTCTCGTTTAGGCAGCGAATCAAGCACCGACAGATCTGCGCAGACACTCATAGGTTGGAAAAACGTCCCCACCAAATTTTTGCCTGCATCGAGATTAATGGCTGTTTTTCCTCCAACCGAGGAATCAACCATAGAAAGCAAGGTGGTAGGAACTTGAACGACAGCAATCCCGCGCATATACGTGGATGCGCAAAAGCCCGCAAGATCTCCCACTACGCCCCCACCAAGAGCGACGACAACCGAATCGCGTGAAAGACCACATTCAGCCATCGCCTGCCAAATTTCATGAGCACAAACAGCTGACTTAGCTTCTTCGCCAGAAGGAACTTTTACACTTGAAACCGCAAACCCTGAACGCGTAAGCACTTGCTTTACAGAAGAAAGATACAGAGGTGCAACCTCTGTATCAGTGATAATCATGACCTGACCGATGGTATTGAGCTCAACAAGTTCCTGGTCAATCGCGTCAAGCACGTTCATTCCTACACGAACGTCGTAAGTGCTTTCTCCAGGAATGTTAATTCGGATACGCGACATAGAATATTTTATGCCTTTGTGCGATCAACCATGATGCCTCTATCAAGCAAGATAGAAACAACTTCTTCTGCAACCTCACGGATGGTGCGGTTCTCGGTATCGACTGTAACGTCAGCAGCCGCTTCATACTGAGGCTGACGCTCAACAATGGTCTTGCGTGCTGTTTCCAGATTTTTAAACATGGGACGAGATTCCGTATTAGGAATACGAGCCGCTGCACCATCAGCAGAAACCTTGAGGTAGACAACAAAACCCGCAGATTTCATGATCTCAGTATTTTCAGGTCGCTTGGTAACAACACCGCCACCGCAGCCAATAAGACGAGGTGAGCGCTGAGATAGATCACGCAAAACGTCTGTCTCGATATCACGGAATACTTCTTCACCATCTTCAGCAAAGATGTCAGCAATAATGCGGTCTTCACGCAGTTCAAGATATCCATCAGCATCAATTGATGCAAGACCACACGTAACAGCAATTTGCTGGGAGACACTTGTTTTACCTGCACCCATAAAGCCGATAAAAAATACGGGCTTTGTGAGAACAAATCTACCTGAATAACGTTGAGTTGGCTGGCTCATTACTCCTCTTCTCCTCGATTGTTTGCTCAATACCTCGTACACTTAACGAGACATCGTTTTTATCCGTTGTTTAAAATTCGCAATGTTTTGCTTAATATCGGTCATATTATCACTACCGAATTTTTCAAGATAGGCATTTGCTAATACAAGCGCGACCTCGGATTCTGCAACCACACCAGCAGCAGGAACCGCGCAGGTATCGCTTCGTTCTTTAGAAGCCTTGGCTACTTCAAGCGTATCAAGATCAACCGTATTGAGAGGAATGGTCAATGTTGGAATAGGCTTCATACCCACCGTGACAATAAGCGGCATACCGGTGGTCATTCCTCCCTCGAGACCACCTGCATTATTGCTCGCACGAACAAAGCCTTTCTTTTCATCCAAAATAATTTCATCGTGAACCTGACTTCCGGGGCGCCTTGTCGATTCAAAGCCTAAACCAAATTCAATACCTTTTATTGCAGGAATAGAAAAAAGTGCCGCCCCAAGGCGAGACGTCAGTCTGCTTCTCGGTGATTCATAGCCGCCCAGTGTCGGCAAAAGTCCGCTTACTACAATACGGAACATGCCACCAAGGGAATCGCCCTGCTCTTTTGCACGATCAATGGCATCCATCATTCTCTGAGAGGCTTCCTCATCAGGGCAGCGCACATCGCTCATTTCGATATCAAGCTGACTGTAATAAAGCGCATCCTGCATGGGGTTTTCCTCATGCATGGCTTCATCCCCAATGGATGTCACAAATGAATAAATATCGACACCTAAATCTGCCAAAAATTCGCGCGCAATACCAGCAGCCGCCACACGCATAGTGGTTTCTCGAGCACTTGAGCGCTCAAGCACACTTCGACAATCGTCCATGTCGTTTTTGAGAACACCGAGAAGATCAGCATGACCGGGGCGTGGGGTGACCTCTCGCACAAGATCCTTGGGAGCATCACCGAAGACCGCCATGCGATCAGTCCAGTTTTGCCAATCTCTGTTCACCACAGTAAGCGTAATAGGAGATCCAATCGTTTGCCCAAATCGAACACCGGATGTGATCTGAACCACGTCTTTTTCGATAGCCTGCCTGCCACCACGCCCGTAGCCACTCTGCCTACGCGCAAGATCGGCATTAATGCTTTTCTCGGAAACATACAGCCCTGCAGGAACCCCAGATACAATAGCGGTTAGTTGTGGTCCGTGGCTTTCGCCAGCAGTGATATATTCCATATACGTTACCTTACCCGTTGTGAGTGAATGTACCTGATTGTAACAAAGTACTCTTATTTCAAGCCAGCATTCCCAAACTGAATAAGAAGATCTGCGCACGCAGAACCCCAATACGTCATTATGGTGCGCCAAGACACAACATCACAGCCACATTGCTCTGCTTCAGCAAGAAGCCCCTGCGCTCTGCCCCAAGGGTCGCATACAATTTGAGACGCGTTCAGACTAGAAACGTATGAGGGAACGCTCATGTCTACACTTAGGGTGGAAAGAATGATGTCCGCCTTCTCGATAGCCCCGCGCGCGTTAAACGAACCGTACGAAAATGATGTCTGCTCGTAGGCACGGGTGGCGCTCAAGTGACCAAGCCGTGACTGCTCGGTGTCTAAGATACTGGCCTTATTTCTGTCGAAAGCATCCAAAAACGCAGCGAGATTATGCTCTGCCCGGGAGCGATCTTCATCAAGAAGTGCCACCGATGCCACACCTGCTCGTGAAGCCTCATATGCTAAATCAAGTGCAGCACTGCCTGAACCGAGCACCGCAACACGCGCACCATAGACCGGAATAAAAGTTTCCTCGATACAGTCAAAAACACTGCGGGCGAGCTGCGCTATAGACATTGTGTTAGACGCAGTGCGATACATCACATCAGCACCCTGCGATAAACGGGCAGACGCGCCCTTGATTCCCCCTGTTTCATACAACAGATTACGAAACCTCGGACCTGAAACAAACGCATGATCCTTGCCCTGGAGAAGTTCTGTTGCTTGGCGAGATGAATGACAACTCTGAATCCGCACACTCCACACGGCGGTTTTCTCCATGAAGGCACGACGAAAACAGGTGGCTTGATTGTGGATATCGTCAGATGCTAGGAACGTAAGGTTTCGCATACATTTGCTCCTTCTGGTTTTCTGCGAGCTATAAAGATGCGTTCAATCCCCCTCAGCACAACGGTGTGCCTAAGATCCTCTTCCACTAGGGGACATACCAAAAATGCCCGCATCCCCACCAGATGGGCTCCCACAATATCGGTCGAAATCTGATCCCCGATCATCACAGTGTCACGTCGATTGACGCCCAACAGTTTCGCTGCACGCACATACCCCTTCGGGAGAGGTTTGAGCGCCTTAGCAACAATGGGAAGGTCTAATTCCTTTGCCAAGTCAAAGACATTCGCGTGAAAGTTGTTCGTCAAAAGGCAGGCCTTGATGTTTTCAGCGCGCAGCTTTTCAAGCCACAGCCTGACATCTTTTGGCACACTGTTATCGGCACGTGAGCGTATGGTGTTATCCACATCGAGCAGAACTGCAGCTACTCCTTGAGCCACAAGGTCCACACGTATATCAATAGCGCTAATACGCGAAAAGTATCTATCTGGCTCGAACAGCGACATAATTCTTTCTCTACTATCTCTCTACCTTATGAATGCTCTGCAATTGTTTCTTGATGCTCTTCATAAGTTTTATCGAAGTAATACTGCATTTCGCCATTTTCATCTGACCAGAATGAGAAGAAGTAGTAGTCAGAAAAATCCTCTTCTGGCGAACAGACCGCTTGAAGAGAATCGACACTCGGAGAACAAATGGGTGTGGGAGGAAGGCCGGCGTTAACGCGAGTGTTGTACGGGCTATCCGTACTCCAATCATACGAATCAAGATTGTCGCCAACTTCATAGGCCGTTGTCGCATCGCTGCCTAACGTGCCATAAGAAGGATCACCCGTATTGGAAAGGCGGTTATAAAATACAGCTGCTACTCGCGTTCTGGTGTCATCAGTCGCTTCTTTTTCGACGATCGAGGCAAGAATCAAAGCTTCATATTCACTCAATCCCTGACTTTCCACATAGGAATAGTCCAGTGAAGCAACTTCAGATTCATACTGAGAAAGCATTTGACGAATAACATCGCCCGGTGTTGCATCAACGATCAAATCATAGGTCTTAGGAAACAGAAAACCTTCGAGGGAGCCTGTCGTAGACTCGCTCAAAAATTCAAATTGGTCTACGTAAGCCTCAGTTGAGCTTGCCGCGCTCAAGAACTGCTCTGCCGTAATGGACCCATCGTAGGCATCCTCTACCAAGGTTGCAATAGTTTCTAAGGTTGCCCCCTCAGGAATCGTCAGGCTGCTATGATAGGAAGAAGGTCCTGCAATCAGAGCTTCCACCAGCTCTTGGTTGGTCATGCCGCCGGTAAGATCATAGACCCCCGCCTGCAGTGATGAGGCAGCATCTAAATCGTTGACGGCAGTTTCAAAATCGCTGATATAGGCAATAAGACCAGCATCATAGAGCGTTTGCGAAATGCTTGAAAGGGTTGCCCCGTCTTCAATTTCAACGGTTACTTGTTCGCCATCAGCCAGCATATTGTCATTAGCTTCTGCGCAACTCACATTAATAAAGAGCGCAACAGCGATACCTATAGCGATCAGCACCAAAAAAAGAGCAATGATCACCGGCTTTTTGCGTTTTTTAGGACGAATTGCTGACGTATCGTATGTTCTGAATGCCTTTTTACCTTTGGCATGCGCAACGCGAGCCGCATGGGTCGGACGACGAGAATACGTTACCTTTCGATGGGACATGTCAGAGATTCCTTTCTTGAGTCTGAGACATTCGTGCGTCCAGCCACGACTGTAAAAATATTGTGGCTGCAATCATATCGAGTTTTCCTCTCATTTCCTTCTCAGAATAACCTCGTTCACGCAAAACTCGTTTCGCTTCACGCGAGCTTAATCGCTCATCGCAAAATTCAAGGGGTAAATCAAGCTTTTTGGCAATGTCTGTTACTATGCGCTTGCACTCTTCAGCTTGCTTTCCCGATGTGCCGTCCAACGATAAGGGAAGTCCTGAAACAAGCAACTCTGGCTCCCAGTCCTCGCATACGCGAAGAAACGATCGGGCCATACCTTTTACTTCGGCCGTAGGCAAAACACACACAGGCGTAGCAACACGCTCGGTAGGATCACTGATCGCAATCCCACAACGAACCTGCCCGATGTCTAGTGCCATTATCCTCACAACACAAGCCCTTTTCTGTCACAAAGCCCTCATTCAGAAAACAAAAGATCTTGTGCGACTTGTATAGCATCATTAATACCGGAGGCGTCCTTGCCACCAGCTTGCGCCATAGTAGGCTTTCCGCCGCCACCACCTTTAACGCAGGGCGCAATCGCCTTAATAACCGCACCAGCATTAAAGCCAACACTCACCGCTTCTTCGGTTCCCGCAGAAAGAAGAACCGCTTTGCCTTCTTTTTCCGCAAGAAGAACACACACACATGGTTCATCGAAGCGCGAACGAATCATATCCCATACGTTGCGCATCTCACCAGCATCGGATACGGGTGTCCGACCGATCACAGCGTAGTAACCTGCAGGAGTTTCTTTGGCCGATTTTACCAACGCCTCAATGTAGTTATCAGCAGCATGTGATTTTGCTTGCTTGGCGCTTTTTTGCAGCTCTTTAATCGTCTGTACGTTTGCTTTGGTGCGCTCTGCTACATCAAACATCGAAACACGCAACGTTTCAGAGGCAGCCTTGAGCTCTGACTCAACGCGATCAAGGTATTCCAGTGCACCACGACTAGTTAGAGCCTCAATACGACGCAAGTTAGCACCAACACTGCTTTCGGAGACAATCTTCACAAGGCCAATTTCTGCCGTGTTGTGCACATGGCAGCCACCACAGAGTTCTTTGGAAAAATCACTTATTTCAACAACACGCACGGTGTCGTCGTACTTTTCGCCGAACAGAGCTGTAACACCTGATGCACGTGCCGTATCAAGGGATGTTTCGTAAATATGCGTAGAAGTTGCCTGCATAATGGCATCGTTAGTGACCCGCTCGACTTCAGCAATCTGTTCAGGTGTCATGGATTGGAAGTGCGTAAAGTCAAAACGCAAGCGATCAGGGCCAACATAACTGCCCGCCTGTTTCACATGTGCGCCCAAAACCTGACGAAGCGCTGCATGCAGAAGATGCGTGCAAGTATGATTTCTCATAATGAGTTTGCGGCGCGGCTCATCAACTGAAGCGCATACCGTATCACCCACACGAAGTGTGCCGCACTGCATCTCGCCAACATGAGCAACTAAATCCTTTTCAGGTGCCTGAGTATCATTAACCACAAAGGTGCAGCCCTCTTTGGTGATAGTTCCCGTATCCCCTACTTCGCCGCCCATCTCAGCGTAGAATGGCGTGATACCCAAAATGATTTCGCCACTTTGACCAGCCTCCAAAACATCTACGCGCTGACCATCTTTAATCAAAGCGACAACCGAAGCCTGCTCGGTTAGCTGGCTATAACCAACAAATGTACTTGGTCCAACCTCTTTAAAGACATCTGCATGAACGCCCCCGTAGGTGCTCCATGCTGCTTCCGTATCCTTGACATTGGCATTGCGTGCACGATCGCGCTGTTCTTCCATGCACTGCGCAAATTCGTCTTCATCAACGCTCACGCCACGCTCTTCACATATTTCTTTGGTGACCTCGACAGGAAATCCGTAGGTGTCATGCAGCACAAATGCAGTTGACCCAGCGAGCACCGTTCCCTCAAGCTGTGAGAGAGCATCATCGAGATACATTTGACCATGTTTGAGAGTAGAACCAAAGCGCTGCTCTTCCGAAAGAACAACGCGCTTGATCAGGTCTTCGTTTTCGACAATTTCTGGATACACACTACCCATCAGCGAAATAATCTCATCAACAAATGCCGACAAGAACGCACCTTCTACACCAAGCGCATGACCCTTCATAACCGCACGACGAAGCAGGCGACGCAAAACATATCCACGTCCCTCATTTGAGGGCAAGATGCCATCGGCAATCATAAACGTCACTGCACGCATATGATCGGCAAGGATGCGCAATGCTAAATCGTCAGCGGCATTAGTTTTATATTCTTTACCACTCAGCTCTTCGCCCACCGCAATAAGACCACGCAACACATCGGTATCATAGTTGTTTGTGACACCCTGCATGATTGCCGCGATCCGCTCAAGACCCATACCGGTATCGATGTTTTTTGTCTGCAGGGGTACGAGCGATCCGTCTTCTTGAGCATCGAACTGAGTAAATACCAAGTTCCAATATTCAAGGAATCGATCGCAATCGCAGCCCGGTTTACAGTCAGGGCTTCCGCAGCCCACTTCAGGACCCTGATCGTAGTAGAGTTCTGAACAAGGACCGCACGGGCCCGTAGAACCTGCACGCCAGAAGTTGTCTTCTTCGCCAAGACGAGAAATGCGCTCTTCTGGAACTCCGACGCTTTTCCATACCTCGATGGACTCATCGTCGTCTTCATAGACCGTAAAATAAAGCTTTTCAGCAGGAAGGCCTAGCACCTCGGTCGAAAACTCGTAAGCCCACGCGCACATTTCCTTTTTGAAATATTTTCCAAAGCTGAAATTACCCAGCATCTCAAAGAAACTCAAATGACGCCCAGTGGTGCCAATGATGTCAATATCGTTGGTACGAACGCATTTTTGGACGGTCGTAGTGCCTATGTAGGCAGGATCGAGCTCTTTTTGATGAAGAAAATAGGGTTTAAACTGCACCATTCCGGCACTGGTCAAAAGCAGTGAGGGATCATCGGGAATAAGCGATGACGATGGCATGCGTTTCATACCCTTTTCTTCAAAAAACGAAAGATACTTCTCACGAATTTCAGCAGTAGTCATATACTCCATGCGCAGGCTCCTACACCTTTCTTGTCTGCATTATCGTTTTGTCTCAATGGCTTGCGTAACTGCCATGTTGATCAGCAAAAGTAAATAATATCATGTACCCTGGTTGTCTTTTTCGGAAGTCATATCGGGAGCGTAATATTCTCCCGTAGCGTCAACAACAGGATTAACTTCAGCTCCTAAAGGTTCTCCTTTAAACACCACTCCATCAGGTGAAACAATAACGCGTCCTGTTGCTTTTTCGAAGTAGTACACGAAAAGCGATTTTGCCGCAGCAACAGCAGGAATCGACACAAGCATGCCAACGATACTGCCAATCAGTCCACTGACAGCAAATCCGAGTGCAGAACCAACCATTAACGCAAGGATGACCAACGCAGGGTGGATATCAACTGAGTTGCCCATAATTTTAGGAGATACAAATGTATAGACTGCTTGCTGAATAACGATTGTGTAACCCAAAGAAACAAGGGCAATTAACGGGCTAACGAACAACCCCACTATGGCAGCAACACCACCACCAAGCCAGGGGCCTACAACAGGGATAATGTTTAAAAGTCCCGTAATCACACCAAGTGCTGCAGCACTGGGAATTCCCATGATGGCATATCCTACACCGCAGCCAACACCAATAAGAAAGCATTGCAACAAGGTACCTTTGATGTAGCCCCCAATAACTCGCGTACCGGTAAGATAGATAATGTTGAGATCTTCTTGATAGCGATCTCCCGCAACGCGCTTCACCTCTCTGCCCAGTGCAGGAAGCTCAATGAGTACCCAAAATGCAACAACCAGTGCAAAGCCAATCACAATTGCGGCATTCGCAACACCAGAACCAGCATTCATTACACCTTCAGCACTTATCGAAGCAATAGAAGAAAACCAACTGCCAATAGCTGCAAGAAGATCGTTGATCCACGAGTTGACTTGATCATCATTGAAAATGTACGAATATTGCGAATACACATCATTGAGCCAAACACGCAAGTTAGCAATCTGCTCAGGCACGTGCTCTATAAGTGCGGCAAACTGATCGCCTAAGCCAAGCACCGGCGAAAAGGCAACCCATCCCAAAACCACCAGCACCACAATGAGAAGCACAAACGCAACGCACGTGCCCCATATGCGAGGCACGCCACGTTCATCCAAATAGTTAACCGGACCTTTAAGGCAAAACACCAAGATGGTTGTCCATACAACTATGGCAATAGGATTCGCAAGAATATTAAATACTTGCCCTAGCAGATAGAGAAGCACTGCTAAGACAATCAAAAACACACCCTTATACAACATTCGGCGCGTCTTAAGCGTCTTAATCTCTTCTTCTCTCAGTTGCTCATCTTCTGATTTCGCAGTGTTAGATCCCATATGTCAGCTGCTCCTATTGATTGATTACCGCATCAGTATCAGATGCGATATGAGTCGAGAAAGCATCCTTCAAATTAGACGACATTTGGTTGGTGTGATCTTGTGCCATATCGCGCTGCGCTACTGCAGCATCACGCACCGCACGCTTTTCGTCTGCGCGTACTTGTGCATCAGCAACCTTCGATTGAAGCACATCAAGCTTTTCATCTACAGCGTTCACTGCAAAGCTCACGGCAGTACAGGCAGCCCCCCCAAGCGGAGTAATTGCCTGCCTGATACGACTGGTAACATTTGAAAGTGCCTCTAAAGGCAGTGAAGCAACATTGTCGAGAGATTCCGTTGCTTTTGAGACATTGCCCGTTATGGTATTAACGTCTTCAAGAATCTGATCAACGCGCATGATTTCCAAATTTGCCGCATCAACTGTAAGCGTTACTCGTTCCATCAAGAGATCGACTCGATCAAGTGCAGGCTTGACCTTATCAAGACACTCTTGGGTCTCATCGATAAGAGAATCCACTTTAGCCATAGTTTGAGTAACAGTCTTCTTCATTGAGATTAAAAAGTATGTCGATGAGCACAACGCAACGATGCCAGCTATGCACAGCAATACTATTCCGACAGGAATTAATGATTCAAAAAACTCCATGCGTCCCCCTAAAAAACAACAAGCTCACAATCAGGAATCTTCCTCCATCCTATCACGCATTGTGACATCCATGCGATACCGCTCCCAACCTCGTTCGCCAGGCGTAAAAAATACACCTTTTTCGAGACCGTCAGGCAAATATTGCTGATTCACATACCCACTCGGATAGTTATGCGGATACTCGTATGTACCGTATTTTTCTGCCCCCGGACGATGGCGATCCCTCAAATGATTAGGAACTGCGCGCAGCGGACCTTTACGCACTTCTTCGAGAGCATTCGTGAGACCGACATACGATGCATTGGATTTTGGAGCAAGAGCCATATATACCGTCGCCTGCGCAAGATTGATGCGGCATTCGGGATACCCAATGACCTCTGCAGCACGAAACGTAGCTTCTCCCATCAGCACTGCCTGCGGATCAGCATTTCCAATGTCTTCTGCCGCAAAGATAAAAATACGACGCGCTATGAATTTAGGATCTTCTCCCCCATCAATCATGCGAGCAAGCCAATAGAGCGCAGCATCCGGATCTGATCCACGCATCGACTTTATGAATGCCGAAATAATGTCATAGTGCATATCGCGATCTTTATCGTAGGGCAGTGCGCGCTGAGGAAGAGCAGCATGGATCATATCTGCGGTTATCTCAGTGGCATCTTGCGCACGAGCCAAATCTGCACTTAACGACAGAGTATTGAGAATACTGCGCGCATCTCCCCCCGCAAGGAGCAGGAGAGCATCTCGCGCTTGCCCATCCAAGCTAAATTCGCCCTTAAGACCACGATCGCTTTGGAGGGCATTATCGAGAATCATTGAAAGAGCTTCATCGGTTAAGCTATGAAGCTCCACGATACGCGAGCGCGAAATAAGCGCTGAGTTTACTTCGAAAAATGGGTTTTCTGTGGTTGCACCCACCAGCACCACGATGCCATCTTCTACCGCATGAAGAAGCGCATCTTGTTGAGCACGATTAAAGCGATGAATTTCGTCGACAAACAGAATGGTTCGCGCCCCCAGAGAAATAAGGCGCTTGTCTGCATCTTGAATTTCCCGACGCAAGTCTGAAACCGTACCACCAACAGCCGAGACCTCGACAAAATGAGCATGGGTTGTCTTAGCAATGATGTGAGCAAGTGACGTTTTGCCAATACCCGCTGGTCCATACAGAATAACTGACGAAAGCGTATCATGCTCAATAGCACTTCTTAGCCATGTTCCTTTGCCAACCGCTTCTTCCTGTCCTATAAATTCATCCAGCGTTTGAGGGCGCATACGAACCGCAAGAGGCGCATAGGCGTTGCGTGTTTCGTTGTCTATTTCTGTAAAGAGCGTATCCATGGTACTTACTCTATTATGCTCCTTTGAAATAACTTTGCGAAATCGTCATCTCTAAAAAAGATAAATCATCCTGCGTAAAGTGATAACGGATGCCTTGAGGCTCAGACACCGCGACGCAGTCCTCGTGTTCAACGCGAACAAACAGGCATTCTACATCACTAAACCCTTGCCGCAAAAGCGCACAGGCGTAGCATTGCGCCTGCAAGAGATGTTTCTTTGTCAGAGCTTGTTCTGTTTCATGTGCTCGACCGCCTGTTTTAAAATCAACCAGCCACACCGCAGAAGAATCGGTATGTGTATGTAAGGGCTTGACATCAGATGTAATGTCTGGTTCACCGTGGGGGCATGGTTGACTGGCACCACTGGCTTGCGGAGGCTGATCATACGAAATCGCATCGATTTCGCCTTCGAGGAAAAATGACCCGTCAGGCGCTTGCAGCTCAATCATGAAGGGAACTTCTGCGTGTACATACGGCCTTTGATAAAAATCCCGAGCATAGCTACTGGAAAACCAGCGTGCAAGTGCTCGATCAAGGCGCGCTGCTTGATCACGGGTTAAATCACGTTTGGCTGCTTGCCGCTCAACCTCCTGTTGCCAC
Source organism: uncultured Cryptobacterium sp. (assembly GCA_964456695.1). GTDB lineage: Bacteria > Actinomycetota > Coriobacteriia > Coriobacteriales > Eggerthellaceae > Anaerotardibacter. The sequence continues at coordinate 22,732 of CAYWAO010000011.1, forward strand.
GAATAAGCAGCAAGCTCTTCTTGTACCAGACCAAGATCAAGGACGTTCTGCACAATTTGGTGAAACGCCAAACCCAACGCCGTAGCATCTTCATCAGAAAAAGCCTCATCGCCCGGTACAGCATCAGGGCGCATCCCTGATTCATTACCGCAAGGAATATCTTGGTGTTTTTGCAATGAGGTATAGGAGCAGACCTCATCGTATGTACGACTCAAAAGCAATGACGGAGCTTCTGATGGTTGAAGAGCAGCGGGGATCTTTAACCCTGTTATGGTGTCATCAGTTTGCAGTTTAGTATTAACCTTTTGGTCAAGGATGTGATACTCCAGCGAAAGCGGCTCCGAGCCACCGTACTCAATACGCTGAAATTCATCGGTCAGCGAAGGATCCCACCTCAAAGCGCTTGAGAGATCTTCCAAGACACCCTTACCCTCATAGCTCACATCTTTTTTTCCTGAAAAACACAATCCAACAAAAAGAGATTTACTCGCACGAGTACACGCAACATAGAACAGGCGCCTAGCTTCTGATAGCCCTTGATAGTTAACGTATGCTTTCAGGGCACGATTTCGCTGTGCGGGAGTTGACGCCTTCACTACAGCTGCCTTGTCGCCGGTACACGGCTCTTCAGCAAGGCTTAATTCTTTGAGAGTGGTTTGAACCTTTTTATCTGACATCGCGCGCGGCGCGACAAAACAATACGTGTTACCTTCGATATTTTCTGCCACAATTGGATCAGATTTTGAGGTAAGTCGCACCTCAGCAAGAGCGACATGCCCAAACTCGAGCCCTTTACTTGCGTGCACGGTCATGATCTTCACAAAGTTAGATGAGGTAGTAGACAGCACACCCGGAGGCATTTTGCGTGTTTGGCAATCATCAATAAAGCGATTCACACTTCGCGTGATTCCAAAACCCAACGCTTCAATATCTTGGATCATGCGTAATGCTTGGAATACGTTGCCCGCAACCGACTGACCATATGCACCCTGATCTTGCAAACGAAGAAGCCAGCCACTTGCACGAACCACATGAAATGTTGCCTCATAGAGACCGTGGCGTTCTAGCACGTCAAGCGCGCCCATCAAACAGATATACGCAAAATCAAACAGGTCTCTATCCTCATCAGAAAGCTCTGTAAGACCTTGCTCACGCTCCCACGCAAACAACCCTTCAGAAAGTGTGCGGCGATGAGGCTTACCCTGCGCATCAAAGCGCGTTGTCACATGAAGCAATGCGGCATCACTAATTGCAAAGAGCGGCGAGGATAAAACCGCATATAAACACGCGTCATCAAACGCATTGGCAAAAAACCCGAGCAAGGCTTTGAGAATTCCTACTTCTTGCGTTTCAGAAAACGTCGAACCACCAGAGACTAAACACTCAAAGCCAGCTTCGCGCAGTGCGTTCGAATATATATCCACATTACTCATTGAACCAAGCAGAATAGCCATGTCTCCTGCAGACGCACCGCCTGCGCGCAATTCGGAAAAGTGTTGTGCAATACGTTGTGCACATTCTACTCGCGCTTGCGCCATACCAGAACTGCCCCTACGAGTGTCATAGAGTGCCATCGAAATGCGGGAGCGCTGATTAAAAAGCGGATCATCCTCTGTGGCAACCGGACCTTTTGCAGTCAGCGACAGAAAATCAGAGCCAAATACCTCTTTTTGCGAAAAGATCGTATCCACAAAAGCAAGCACATCGCCATGACTGCGGAAATTATCGGGCAAGTTGACAAAACACGCATCGGGAGCTTCAAGTTTGAGCCTTTCGCGAAAATCATAAAACACTTCTACGTCAGCACCACGGAAGCGATAAATACTTTGCTGGGCATCCCCCACCGAACACACGTTGTTGAAATGAGGTTGTGAGAGCAACGAGAGCAAAGCAACTTGCAATTCATCGGTATCTTGGAATTCATCAACCATCACCAGCCCAAATTGCTCACGATAGGTTTGAGCAAGATCATCATGGTCCCTAAGTGCCTCGTAAGTAAGACGCAAAAGGTCGTTATTATCCAGAAAACCTGGTCCTTTGATCTCTTGATACTGCTCATACACAAGACGAGCAATAGTAATAATTACTCGAATTTCGTAAGCGCTACATGCTGCTTCCACTGCAAACGCCACGTCAGCAAAGCGTGCTCTGTACTCACTAAAGAAGGCAGGATCGCTGTCTTTTGTGCGATACTTAGGGCTTGTTTTCGGAAACGCAAACAGCGTATCGATAAAAAGTTTGTGATCAAAATCAGGCGCATCAAACGTATCGGGCAAGCCTTTATCCAACAGCTTTTCTGCTTGAGCAAGCGCTTTTTCACACGTTTCTGCATGTTGAGCATCGGTCTTGAGGGGCTTTTTGAGTGAATTGAAGACATCAATAAACTCATAACCCAACTCAACCATGCTTCTCAATAAGAGTCGTGGACTTCCTTCGATGTCTGGCACAACCAACGCATCAAAGCCCGCAGGAAGGGCAAGAGCGCGATTAGTAACAGCCTGAATATAGGCATCAAGGCTCGATCCACCTTGGAGCGTGGAATATATTCGCACCTGAGTCAGGTATGATTGCAGCGCCGTATCGTTGCCTTCTTTAATGCGCTCAATCACACGATCAAAGGCTTTTTCTCGATAGCGCAGTTCCTCAGTTTCGGACACAAGTTCAAATGACGGATCAATCCCAAGCTCGAGGGCATGTTCGCGCAACATACATGAACACATTCCATGGATGGTAGAAATCCAGGCATTGTCAACCTGAAGAGCTTGCTCGTCCATGAATTGGTTGAGCAAGTTAAGCTTAATACGAGACTTTAGTTCGGCTGCTGCTTTTTTCGTAAACGTGATAGCAAGCACTTCATCAATACCGCTCAGAAACGCTTTGTCAGTGGTCGTGCCACCCTCAGAAAGAGCGTAGATAACACGCTGAGTGAGCGTAAACGTTTTCCCGCTCCCCGCTCCTGCTGACACCATCAAGGGCTTATCAAGCGTAGTAATAATTTGCCGCTGGACTGATGTACAGGATTCTAAATTCACGAAAGCCTCCTTGAACAACCATCAACAGGGCAATATACGCAGCTTTTTTGAGACAAGGGTTTTTTCTCGATATTTCCCGCCTGCAGGTCAGCAAGCCTTTTTGCAATATGTTCTTCAACAAGATCGAGATACGATTCAAAATTGCATGTTACCGCTGATGAGCGCTTGGTAAATCTATCGACGGAAAGCATGGCTTTATCATATGAACCAGCAAGTAAATCTGGTGAGTTTTGTGCCCTATAGTTGAGATACAGCGCTCCCACAGGGCGTTGCGGAATAAGCGATCGCAACACTTGAGCGTAAATGAGCGCTTGAATCTTGTGGGGCAATTCAGGCAGCACCATAGATACGCTGCTGCCAGCACTTCCCGTATCAGGCTGGTCACACGTATCCGGATCATACCCTGCCTCATGCCCTGAAATACTTCCTTTGTAATCAAGCACGACGAACTGATTGAGATCCGAACACACATCGATGCGATCTATGCGCCCGCGAATAGTCACGCCCGCATACGTTATGGTATGTTCACGACGTATCTCAAATTCGTGATAGGTCGGAACAAACGAAGGCATCATCGATGCTTGCAATGAAAGATTGTCAAGCAGGGTTTGTTTGAGCTTTTCCGTTTGGGCTTGCTCGCTTGGAGAAAGAGGAAGGTAGCGGGTCGACTCCAAAGAGGGCTGCTTTTTCAGCTCTTCGTCAAACACCTCGGCAAGCAAGGATTGAGACTGCTTCAGGTTTTCTGGCGTAACGCGATTGCTTCCCGCAGTATTGATCAGCTGCGTGTAAAACGCATCAAACACACCATGAACAAAGCTTCCTTGCTCAAGGGAGCCAAACTGCTCATCTGGTGCTTGTGGGCGCACACGCTGTGCAACAAACCAGTAATACGGACAATTAATATAGGCCTCAATAGCCGAAGGAGAAAGTACCAACCTACCCGAATACGCTCCAGGTTGTGTAAGAAAAAGGTACGGAAACAAGGTGTTTTCTACGTGGTCAGAAAGAAGTGAGTCAGGCAGCGGCAGTGCCAAACTGCAAGGATCTGCTGCATCAACCGACGTATTAGCTGCAAAGGATTCTTCACCCTGTGTTATCACGTCAAGCTGAGGCGATAGAACAAGTTCCATACCAAATTCGTCCGTAGATGAATAGTACGCCATGAATTCATCCCACAAAAAGGAGGGATACAACTCTTCATCCCCACCAGAACTTAACGTGCGCTCAATACAAAAGTGAGATTTTGCCCGCATTTTCAGATTCTCAAACCACTGTCGATCTTTTTGGAGCTGATACTGAGGCACATCAATACCGATCTTGGTTTCAAGCGTGGTAAGGGAATCATGGCGATCCCCCGCCGCATAGCGACGAGAATCAAGATCGCATACCATAACTTCATCACACACATACGGCTCTACGTCGCTACAGTTCGGAATAGCGAGAATGACGCGCTGTTCACCTGATGAAGAAGCGAGCGCACGTGCATCGGTTGTGCAGGAAAGACCAATGGAGATCTGTTCTAGAATAAAATCGATATCGGATGGTGCAACCTTCCAGCGACGTGCCGCCTCATACACGTTGCGCAGCGCTGCAATAGCACTACACTGCACAAACCGATAGGTCTCGTCACGATCAGCAAGTTCAAAGGTGGCATCTTCAAAGTAATCGAGCACCAACGACGCATCGCTGTCGTACATAAGCTCTTCAAACATGTCAAAATGCGGTGACATGACACGAATGATCGCCACTGCTTCTTCAAAACTCAGCAACCGATCAGCACGTATGGCAGAACTTATTTGGGAAAAGCGAATGAAATCCATCCCTGAAAAGGACGATTGCGCATAATCCAAAAGCGCCTGAACATCATGATCATTATCGAGAAGAAACGTTTTTAAGGATTGATAGGCCCGACCAAAATCAGTTTCTTCAAACGGGATACGCGTATGCAACTCGCACGCAATCCCTCTTGCAGGAAAGAGTTTTTGCAAATTGAAATACAGCTCTTTTGCACTTGACGTTACAACCAAAGCACAATAACCACGCTGCTCGCTTTGTGCACGATCTAAAGTGGAACACAGCGATTTCGTGATCAACGCATGATGAGAACTAGGTCCTGCAGAAAGCAGCTGCTGAAACGAAACGCCCTCAGGCAGAGGCGTTATGGCAGCTGGCTGGTCAACAAAGCAGGCATTCATCGCATGAAAAAACTCCCTCAGCACAGGATTCAGTGATAAGGATTGATGCACTTCAAATATATAGGGAAGATCCTGGGATTTAAGGTAGTTGAGAGCATCGCCCTGTTCGATAAGCCCTTGCTCTTTGAGAACCGCTCGATATGGTTCAATCAAAGACAAAACAAAGCGCTCCTGAGAAGAAAGCGCTGCTTGTACTGAAGATTCAGGCACAAGTGCCGCTTCTAACGCATCGGTCCCTATGGCCTCAGAGAAAAATTGACACAGAAGGGAAAGGTTTCCTTTCGAAATCTCAAGATAATTGTCAGCACCATTTGTGCAAGATAGCACCTTTCGTGCCGCAAACGCTCGATCAAGTTTCGAGACGAGTTTCTGAGAGGTGCCGAACCGATCCCACGCTTCCTCGAGCCACGCTGTGGGGGTTTGATACGAAACACCAAAGGATCCCCGACTCTCAGATGAAGCGTACTGCTTTCGATGCCGTAGTGCCTGTTCATATGTGGGAAAAAGAATTACTTTCTTGGACATACACTTTACTTCCCCATCCGAATAATTCCCATACCGCGATCACGCAACCAGCACCTTCAACGGGCTTGCGTATAATTCCTATTCTCTCTACGCTCCTCTACAATAAATGTTCTGTCAAGTCTTTAAATCTTTTCAGCGAGTCATATACTAAGAGTAAGCCACTTCCGTGTTCGTGATGGACCGATGACTATAAATTGGGAGTCCTAGATTACGGGCGAAATGGAGATTCGTGTCCGTTGATACGAAAGCCAGGAAGGTCGTTGCGGACACCCACCTTCTATTAGGTGGGTTCATCCAATTTAGCGGAGGTGGCGTTCTAGTGACATGATGGTTGTCTAATGCACCGCACCATATACGTAGCCCCATCCGTGCGAAGAAAGCGCCGAGTTGATTTGAGAACAAAGCTTTTCTCGTCCATAGCGGCGTGGAGGCAACAAATTAATTATTTCAAGCAGATCTTCGTTAAGACCAAACGCTTCAGCCTCTAACAACACTTCAAGACGTGAATACTCATCCTGTGCCGCATACAGCATATCAACAAATTCCTGCAGGACTCCGTAGTCAGCACTTTTCTTTGAAGCAGCCATGTACTCCCTATCTCGTATGGTTAATCAACACTGAAAGCACGCTTTGACACGCGCCTGAAACATACTTGAACGCTTGTCCGACACACACGCTTGAGCACGCACTCCTTAACACAGCTAAATATTTAGCGAGTAACAACATCCGCTCCCATGACCGCAGCTAACAAAGATCCCGTATACGAAGGACGAGCTGCTCCTATGCAGCGCAAAAACTGGATGCCCTCCTGACGAAGCACTTGGGCGACATCAAAAACCGTATCAGGATTTGGATACGGATTGTCATCAGTCGGATCAGCCAAACGTGAAGTGTTTTCTTTGATTCCAATTTCGCAGATCTTGGGACGATCAGTTACCTCAGCGAGGATTCCTGCGTACTCCTTCATCACGGTGGGAGACGCATAAGAAACAAATCCTATAACATCAGCGCCCTCTTCTTTGCACGCAAAAAACCCTTCAGCGAGCGTCACCTCGTCGTACAACAGCCCTTCATCATCAGGCGCGATCGTTATCATGATTGGCCCGTCGAAAACTTCTTTTGCCCCTTGAAGCGCACAGCGCACATCAGCAACATTTGAAAACCCAGAGAAAAAAATTGCATCAAAGGGATATTGCATAAGCACTTCAGTTGCTTGCTTGTACTGCTGCACAGATTGTTTAACGGATGAACTCATGGTTGAATCAAGCGGTAAACCGGCAGGGCCGATCACAGCAAATACGTGCTGAGGAGAAAACTTTGCAGCAGTTTCATACGCAATGCGCGCCATATCGTCGGCCTGGTTTTCAAACCGAGAATACGCCAATCGCGCACGCGTTATACCTTCGGTCGCACTCACAAAACAGGGAGTTTCTAAAACCTGCTCAAGTTTATACGTCTCTTCAATAAGCTCGGATTCACAAAGGCAGACATATTCACGATCAGTAGAAGTATTAAATCCTTGCGCTTTGAGTTGATAATCAATCGGCGTAGAAAGCACCAGCATATCTTTGTTGAAACGCAGAGAAATATCAGGCATAGATGCTCCTATCTTTAAGTTGTTGCATCTCCTTTGACAAAGAATGGAGAGTCACAATGTGACGATATTGTACCGCTTCGCTTTGCCCATAAGTGCAACACCACAAGATTCCCCCGCGCAAAAGCCAAAAGTACATCCGCCAGCAAAATGTATAAAAAATGGAGGAAATGTTAAGATGTTGAGCATGAACCCGTTCAACCCACAATATTTATCCATTTGAACGTGTTATCAGCAATTATCCCTTGTAAGTGGGAGAATATCCTCGTATATTACGTTACAGCAAATGTGGTCCCCTCCCAAGTTTGCGACTGCTTTTCCTAAAAGCAGTAGGTGCCAGATCCCCAAATTAAAAGGCACCATAACTCCCCTCCTTGTGGGCCTGCTGAGATATCCCCTCTCTCGGGCCCCTCCTCTTTAGAATTTCCTCCTCTTTAGGATCGTTTCTCTTTGCATATGCTGACTTCACGGGTAATGTAAACCCAAAAGTTAGGACTATAGGCCAAAAGTTAGACCAAATCAAAAGAAAGGTTTGGTATGAACAATTGCGAGCTATAGGCCTATAACCCGCAATTTCCATACAAACGAACAAGGTCAAGCAGCAGTTGATGGATACGTTAGCGGCACGTAATTTCTTTACCCATACATCTTCTTATATAAACGATTATTGGTATCAAGCCAGCTTTCGATGGTGCCGGTGTCATAACCCTCTTCAGGATCAATAACGAGCGCATACATATCTTCTTCCTTGAGAAGCGCATCAAGAGCATCTGTCAGCTGAATTTCGCCACCTGCTCCGGGCTCCACTTCAGCCAAGAGCTCCATCACCCGTGGCGTTAAAAGGTAACGTCCAAAAACCGCTAAATTGGAAGGTGCCTGTCCAACAGAAGGCTTTTCAACCAAGGAATCAACCTTCCACACGCCATCCTCTACTTCACTGCCCGCAATAATGCCAAACCGATCTACCTCATCTGGAGCAACGGGCAAGACCGCAATCACACTTGCCCCGTTGTGCTTATCAGAAACTTCTTTCATGCGAATAAGCATTTGATTCTCGGGAACGAGTACATCTCCTAAGAGGACAAAAAATGGCTCGTCTTCGATGACATCCGCCGCACAATGCACAGCATGACCAAGCCCCAGTGGCTCTTCCTGATAGACGTATCTCACGTTAAGATTGCCCGCATGAGCCACCTTGTCGGCATATGCATCTTTTCCGCGGCTGCGAAGCTCTGCTTCAAGGGCGGGATTAGGCATGAAATGCTCTTCGATGCTGCGTTTTTCGTGACTATTAATGATGATGACCTCATCAGCAGCAGAAGCAAGGCCTTCTTCAACAACATACTGAATGACGGGGCGATCAACCACCAGCAGCATTTCTTTAGGCTGAGCTTTCGTAGCGGGAAGGAAACGGCTGCCTAAACCAGCAGCGGGAATAAGAGCTTTCATGCAACCTCCTGATTTGCGTACACCGCTAGTCATAGTAGCAAACTTCAGACTAAAGGCATACCCAGGCACTCGACAGTACACTGCAGCTTATAGCTTGGAGTCTTGACAAGGATTCCTATCTACGTTTAAATCAATCCTTGCTGGGGATGTAGCTCAGTTGGGAGAGCGCAGCGTTCGCAATGCTGAGGTCGTGGGTTCGATCCCCATCATCTCCACCAGAACAGCAACTAAGGCGAGTGATATGCTCGCCTTTCTTTCTGCTCTCACCCGCACCTTCTTGGATTATCTTGCGCTAGGAAAAAGTAAACACCTCGCCCACCTTGGCGGCAATACACACATCAGCCTTGCGATCCGCAGACGTTGGCTGCAAATTCACAATTGCGAGATGCGATCCTTTGAAGAATTGCAACAAACCAGCTGCTGGATATACCACCAAAGATGTTCCCGCAACTACAAGCAAATCGGCCTGAGAAATTGCCTCGACAGCACCCTGAAGCACACTCTGATCAAGCCCTTCTTCATACAAGACAACATCAGGCCTAACCACGCCTGCGCAACTCGAGCAGCGTGGCACACCATCAACAGAACTATCGTGAAGCGAAATATATTCCTCTAAAGAATACCTTTGCGAACAATCAAGGCAGTAATTGATAAGGGCACTTCCATGTAGCTCAAACACCGTGTGCGAGCCCGCCTTTTGGTGAAGCCCATCAACGTTTTGTGTAATAACAGCACTAACAATACCCCGCTGCTCTAATTCAGCAAGCTTTTTGTGGGCTTGGTTGGGCTGCACATCAGGAAACACCATATGGTTAAAGTAGAAATCGAAAAATTCTTGGGGATGTTCTTCGAAAAAGGTGTGTGACACAATCATCTCAGGTGGATACTGATGATCTTGCATGAACAACCCCTGAGAGCTGCGAAAATCAGGTATACCACTTTCTGTAGAAACACCTGCACCGCCAAAAAATACCATCCCGCCTTGAGGACACGTTCGTATCCATTCGTGTAATTGTTCAATATCAGACTGAGTATTTGACACGACAAGCCTCGATTCTTTCTGGTAGTGCGCCTACAAAAGAAAGTATGTCCGAGAAAGGCTTCAAAGAACAGGCCTCACACGTGCTGCCAAAAGCTACAGATCTTCAATCTGATAGTTTTAACTACCGAGCCCCAGTTCTTCTGCGTAAGCAATCACGTAAGTTCCATTGCGTGATTCTATGCGCTCCACAAGCGCTGCCCATCATCAGCAGCATACACTAAATCGACGCACACCTGATCGAGAGCCACAGGATCGATGGATCTCAAGGGTCTAAGTTGCAGCCACAAGCAACCGACGTATTGTTCATCACGTTAATGTAGACGATACTATTTCCAAGATGATCTTGCACTGATTTTACAGTCTCTGCTATGGACTCAAAAAACGAGTTCTGAGCTGCGCTTGTCCATCTCATCTTTGTATTTCCAGCTGAACGAATCCAGGGAAACGAAGAGTATGGAAAGTTAGGAAAATGCACCATTAGCCGAAAATAATTCAGAGAGACAACTTAGACATAAGCCCTGCTTGATTTTTTCTACAACGAAGATAAAATGATGGTACTAATTCTCAATAAGCAGTTGCGCCAAGTTTGCCTCTGCGATTTCTCACTCTCGCAAGAGAGCTGCCCCCTTAAGGGGGCTTTTTCTTTGACCTATAGCCTCAAGACGCCAAGATGCATAACACGTAGCGCAACCCATTAAACTCAGAATATAAATTCCTTAGACGATATGAGGACGGAGGCAAGAGAAGCCTCCTGCATGACGAATACGTGAATTGGAACGACAATATGGGGCTATAGGCCAAAACGTGTTGATGGCTAATCCCAATCCATTCTCCATGGCGTCGAGTGATGCA
>CAYWAO010000012.1:0-32600 GCA_964456695.1 uncultured Cryptobacterium sp.
AAGAACCCTCGTTTTCTGATCAGCTTTTCTGTTATTGTCACCCATGGACAGTTTTTGTGTTTTGTATATGCAAACCTATACCATACCGATGTGGCTATACAGAGTGAAACAATCTTCATGATCTGCCTGTATACCTTTACACGAATATAAAAGGCGCCAGCATGAAAATTCCGACTATCTTCCATCGCATTCTACATCTCGCCATCAACCAAAGACGAACGATCATCATTGCTGTATGCGCTATTATTTTTATCGAGCTGCTTCGCGATGTGTTGCGCGGAGACATTATGTCACTCGATATATATGCTTGGAAACTTCTCGTGGACACGCTTCGCAGCGATGAACTCACACCGATCATGGAAAGCATTTCAACACTCGCAAGCCCTATATCGCTCGTGGTGTTTTTGCTTATTATTGTCGCCTTTGCACCAGGAGAACGGCCAGGTATTTTCTGCGCCATTAATCTGGTGCTTGTCGTTATCCTTAATCTCACGATAAAACTTATTGTTCAACGACCCCGCCCCGAAAATATCAATCTTGTGGTCGAAACGGGATTCAGCTTTCCCTCAGGACATTCTATGGCGGCAATGGCATTTTTCGGCTTGCTTGTGTGGCTTGTGTGGCACTACGAAAAAAATCGCACCCAGCGCCTGCTGTGTTGCACGGGATTTTCGATCGTGATTTTAGCGATTGGACTGAGTCGCGTGTATTTGGGTGTACACTACGCCTCAGACGTACTTGCTGGGTTCTGCATCTCTCTTGCTTGGTTAGCTATCTATACCAGTATTGCTGCGCCTTTGTTACTCGGCCCTACTAAAAAGGTCTATGAAGCTGGTATGGCAGACGCCTCCGCGCAAACCACCAAGCGCAAACTGCCCTTTGGCAAGCGATCATAAGGTGTGCTATCTCTACCAATCCGTCCAACACAAACAATACCTACAAAGCAGATCAAAACGCTAAGGGACAACGTTAATCAAAAGCGTTGTCCCTTAGATGGATGTCTATATATCTCACAGAACACGATGTCGAAGTGGTACTGTGGACATTTATCGCTTTGAGTCCTCGTCATCAATCGAAGCAACAATTTCGGTTACCTCGTCATCATCAAAGCCCGGCAACTGAGATAAGCTAGCACGCGGAGAGCGAGCTGTCTGGGTGCCACGCGAAGTCGACGTTGACGAAGGCGACGTGCGATCGGTACGAGATCGAGCCCCTATACGAGCAGTACGTGTCTGCGAAGCACTCGTAGGCGGTTGCGCCTGGGTTGTACGTCTTGTACGTCTTCTCTGAACAGTACTTGTATGTTTGCCGCCAAAATCACCATCATCGTCATACGACCCTGAAGCTGCATGGGCACCATAGCTTCTTCTGGAGCGAGCCGATCGCAACGATCGCGGTTCTTCTGAGAACCCACCGCGCGTAGTGCGAGCTTGCGTCTGCATCCTTCGGCTTTGTCTCTGTAAGCTACTATTGCGGCGAGCTCGTGCACCCGCTGCGCTTTCTTCGTATGCTCGAGCTGCAGCTTCTTCGCCAGCGATTGTTTCATCAACCAGCTCAGGGTGGTAATGCAATTCAATACGAATACTTGCGTATTCCCACACTAGGAGAACCAGCAAGATTGTCATAACAATCAGATAACCAATGACCGCCCCGGGCAACCCCGTGAAGTCGATCAGCAAAATCGGAACAAAAATCGAAAAGCCAAAGGTGATAGCGTAGAGCTTCATGACTGACTTTTGGCGACGCAGCACCGTAATAACCTGATACAAAAAGTCGATAATCGCCGTGACACCACCTGCAGCAATCATGATATAACTCAACCCACGGAATTGCTCGAAATCAACTCCATACATGACGCTCATGACAGGAATACCAATCCAACTCATCACAAAAATGACGGCAAGAGTCAGTCCGATAACAACACCAACAATAGCTAGAATAACCAGGTCAAAACGACGACGCTTTTCAGCATCAGCCCACATTTGAGCCATGCGCACCAAAAGTGGCTTATAAATTGATCCGACCGTTAACAAGATGGCTTGGGCAGGGAAATAGAGCGCGTTGAAATACAGCTGATTATCGTAGCTCAGCACGCCTTCCATGACAAACTTGGGCATGTTGTCGATGAGCGAATACATGAACAACGCCAAAAAGACTGGAAAACATTGTTTAAACAGCGCAATAACACTCGCCGTACTATGACCCCGCGATCGAGGAGTTTCAAGCTGCGCCAGAGGAAACGTCAACACGATAAAGGTCAGTGCCGCAGCAATCGCCATTGCAACGCTTGCGACAACCAAATTTCTACAGATCAGAAGCACCAATGAAAATACAATAAGCACTACCACAGAGCGAAATGCCTGAGAAATACCCGCTAGATACAGCTTGTCCATCTGCTGAAGTCGGCCTTCGTATACGTCGGCCAACCCATCAATCATCTTGTAGGCACAAACCGCCATACAAATGCTGAACATTTCGGCATCATACCCACGAAACGAGCAGTACAGATACGCAACGAACATCATAATCGCGCAAGTAATCCAGCGATTAATCTGATAATCGAAAAACGAATGGGTCTCTCCAATGTCAGACACCTGGTAAGTGCGAACACCGTAATTCCCTACAATCATCAAAAGCGAGCCTACGATAAAAGCCATAGAAAACATGCCCGCCTGATCAACACCGCTGAGCTGCGTTACGACAATCGTAAGAAAAGGAAATACAACGCCCCACGCACCGGTACCAATCGTATTGCAAATATAATCTCGGGTAGTCCTATGAGATTCGAACTCTTCTTCTTGATCGAAAGAGCCCTCGGTCACGACACCCAATAAGCGGTTGCACCAACGATTGATTGCGCGCTTGACCGCATTCTGCTTGCGAGGACGCCCCTTGTGTTCAGTATTGCGTCTAGTATCGGTTTCGTTTGATTGATATTGATGTCTTCCTTGCATATACGCTGGAATCTAGTCCTCTCTGAGTACCGAGGCATTAAGATACGTTCGGTTCTATACACGCTCTTACACAGACAAAATACCTTGTTTCCGCCTAGAGTCTCACATTATATAAACCTTGAGCACGTTCGCATTCGGTATTCAGCTTATGTTCACAAATTGGAAAGCAAGAAACGCACATCCCAGTATCAAACAGCTCAAATTCACTACAACTCGCTTTATAAAGCCCTTTTGATCGTTGACATCCCCAACCCTTTTCATACAATGTGTATCACTCTCGAGACTAGGAAGGCTCCCACGATCTTCCCGCCTCAACCACCTTATAAGACTTACACAAATCATGCTCGTTGTACCACTTACACGAACTATGCCTTGCTGCTAACGAGGAGTTTATACATCTATGGAATCACTAGCAGAGCTACTACCCCACTTGCTTGAGCATGCATTTGAAGACACGATCTACCTTGTCCCCTTTTTACTGATCACGTATCTACTCCTTGAAACGCTCGAACACAAAGCGGGAGATAAGGCAGCGCATCTTGTACAAAAAGCTGGATTCGCAGGTCCTTTAGTAGGAGCAGTGTTGGGTGCAATACCCCAATGCGGATTCTCAGCTGCAGGCGCGGCTCTCTACGCAAGCCGTGCGATCACGCTCGGTACACTGTTTGCGGTATTTCTTTCCACCTCAGATGAAATGCTGCCCCTATTTATCGCACAACAAGTTGACCCACGCATCATGTTTGCCATATTGGGGACGAAAGTTCTCATCGGAATGATTATGGGATTTACTATCGATGGCACAATCCGCTTGCGTATACGCAGAAAAATCCGCCAAGCCAGCCCTGATTCACACACCTTGTACGATACAGGCTGCCACAACGATAAGCACGACCACCATGACGCTCACGATACCCACAATACCCATGATCATCGTCTTGCTTCTGAAATTGAAAGACCGTTTTCTCACCAGCATTGCCACAATCCTAGCTGCAGCGTGGATGAGAATTCCCACGGTTGGAGGGATGTCGTTATCAGCGCCGTAAAGCACACCCTTCAAGTGAGCATCATTGTGTATCTCATTTCGCTCGTACTTGTTGCCGTTCTTGATATTGCAGGCGAAGATGCGCTACGCGCTTTCTTAACGGCAAATCCCGAATTTACCACCTTTGCTTCCGCTTTAGTAGGGCTTATCCCAAATTGCGGTGCAAGCATTGTCATTACGCAACTCTACCTTGATGGCATGCTCAAAACAGGAGCGATGCTTTCAGGACTGTTGGTCTCAGCAGGAGTAGGCATCTTGGTTCTGTTTGGCGAAAAACGTAACCTTAAACAAAACGCTCTGATCCTTCTGGGTCTTCTTGTCATTGGTATTGCCTGGGGTCTTCTCTTTGATGCCCTAGGTGTTCAGTTTATGTAGCTGCAGCTTCCTTGATGTGGCCTATATTCCAAGCCACTCTTCCCATTGTGGGAATTCAGCTTGAGCCTGCGCATACCCATCAAAATAGCTTGCGCGCAACTTTTTCAAATCGGTCGTGCTGTTGCTGACTGCCATCTTATCCGCATACACAATATAGGCCTTGCCTTCTTCTGCAAGTGCCTCAAGCTTATCGAGCTCGGCGTTATACCGCTCGTTGCGCGTCAGCAGCGCCTCTTTTACATGAGGATGATTAAAGAATCTATCCGCCATCAGACGTGCACTTCGTCCAATATCGGGATGCGGTTTGCGAAACCCTTTTGGTCTTGTCAGAACGGCAAAAATACGCGAACACCCCGAATCAAGAGCAAGCTGGAGCGGAATACCGCCACCAACACCCAGGCCGCCATCATAGTAGACATGATCATCTATGATCACTGGAGGCATAGCAATGGGAAGAGAACTACTCGCACGAACGCGCACCATTAAATCTTGCAACGTTGCCATGTCTTCGCGATGCCATACAACCGTCTCTCCCGTATCACGATCAAAGGCCTGAATAGCACAGGGCGTGAGATTTTTGCTATACGTTTCCATATCAAACGGAATGGGACCACTTGGCAAACCCGCCTCTTCGTAAATCCAATGAGCTGAAAACATTCCTTTTCCCTCAAGAAATGTTTTGATCCCACCAAATTCTGGCTCTTGAGCAAGATCCACAAAGCTGACACGAGTACGGTGAATGTCTTCTGACAAGAAATTCACGGTGAGACTCGCGCCTGCTGAAAGGCCACAAACATAATCAAACGTAATGCCCTGCTCCATCAGCAGAGATGTTATAGCGGACGTGTAGCTTGCGCGCATACCGCCGCCTTCAAACATAAGCACCACATCGCTCGCATGCCGTTTTTCTGCCTTCATACTGTTTCCCCTTACATGCTTACCTGCGCACTGGAATTAATCATATTGGCGCTTTGCTCACACATCGTTTTTCCTCAGCAGTGACGATACTCTACATGAAAGGAAGTTTCTAGCAAGGAGGACAAAAATACCAAATCATCGGTCTCTATTGAGGCTCACAAAGAAATCAGCAGATACAGGAAAGGGATCCTGACTCTTGCCAGAATCCCTTAGTTCATATTTTTTCACTCAAGCAAAACACCATCTGAGCCATCGGTTTCGTCACACTCAGGCTTGCTCGGTATGCGAATTCGCAGGTGGGTTAGTAAGCTGCCTTATCGCGCAAATCACGCGCAACTTCCTTCGCACACACCAAACCATCAGCAAGCGAGGTAACCACCAGCGAAGAGCCAATACGAGCATCTCCTGCAGCATACACAGGCACTGACTGGGCATGGGAATCGTCTTCCAAAACAACACGATGCGTATCGCCCACCATAATGGGACGAACACGAGAGCCTTCGCAGGTCTGAGCGCCGAATGCGTCATAGATACTGCGCTCAGGACCATTGAAGCCACAAGCAAGTAGCACCAACTGTGCAGGGAGCGTATACTCGGTGTCCATCAAGCGCTCGGGAGCTCCGTTGCTCCAATCAAGCGATACAATGCGCAGACCCGTTACCTTACCATCTTCCTGCAAAACCTCAACCGTATCGGCTGCCCACGAACGTGGATCGCTGCCATAGGTATCAATGGCTTCACGAATACCATAATCGGTTTTCTTCACGTTAGGCCACTCGGGCCATTTATTCGAATCAAGACGAACCTCTGGCGGAGCCGGATTGTACTCCAACTGGCGAACGCTCTTTGCGCCTTGGCGTGTCGCAGTTGCAACACAGTCTGTTCCGGTATCGCCACCGCCGATAACAATAACATCCAAATCTTTTGCCGTAACGTTGGGCTCATGACCTTCAAGCAAAGCAAGGGTTGACTGTGTTAAATAGTCAACCGCAAACACCACGCCTTCGCTATCGGCACCCGGAGCAGCAACTCCTCGTGCATCACCTGCACCAGCAGCAACAACAACCGCATCGAACTCTTCAACCAATCGCGCTGCAACATCTACATCAGATGCATCGGTATTCAACTCGAACTCAACGCCGCTTTCTTTTAGGTATTCAACACGACGATCAACAATGTCTTTAGGAAGCTTCATGTTTGGAATACCATACATGAGCAACCCGCCAGCACGATCGTGACGTTCAATTACCGTAGCACGCAAACCCTGCTGTACCAAGCTCCATGCAACACCCAAACCACATGGACCAGAGCCAATAACGGCAACACGCGGAGCATCAGCGGCTGGCTTTGCAAGGGGCCTGGGACCACCAGCAGCCCACTGATGATCAGAAATCGCACGTTCGTTATCACGAATCGTTGTAGCCTCGTCAACATAGGCCAAGTTACACGCTGCTTCGCACAAGGCTGGACAGATGCGACCGGTAAACTCCGGGAATGGATTGGTCAACGTCATACGACGAGCCGCCTCATCCCACAGACCGCGATACATCAAATCGTTCCATTCGGGAATGAGATTGTGGAGCGGGCAACCCGACGCACGTGCCTTACCAAAGCTTGCGCCAAATTGGCAAAACGCCACGCCGCACATCATGCAACGGCTTGCCTGGATTTTCTGCTCTTCATCAGAAAGGGGTTGAGCATATTCATCGAAATCGAGAATTGCCTCTGATGCGGGACGTTCGCGATGAGCAACACGCCCATAATCTAAGTACGCTCCTGCCTTACCCATGACTAGTTCCCCTTTCCTACAGCCTCAAAGGCTTCCTCGAGCGCCTCATCTCGCGTCTTTCCATTCGCCGTTGCTTCAGCAACAATCTTCAAAACTCGCTCATATTCCACTGGAATAACCTTCTTGAAATGCTTGCTTATCGCATCGAAACGATACAGCATCTTGATACCACGCGGGCTTGCGGTATACCGTACATGCTCTTCAAGAAGCAAGCGAATGGTCTTCATATCTTCTTCGTCGAGCTCGGTGATCTTAACCATATCTTTATTGCAACGATCATCCAGCGTGTTGTATTCGTCGTAGACGTATGCCACGCCACCACTCATACCTGCAGCGAAGTTAAGTCCCACTTCACCAAGAATGAGTGCCGTACCACCGGTCATGTATTCACAACCATGATTCCCAACACCTTCAACAACGATCGTGGCACCGGAATTACGCACGCCAAAACGCTGACCTGCAAGACCATTAATAAAGCCTTTACCACTCGTTGCGCCGTAGAAGGCAACATTACCAATAATGATGTTTTCGTCATAGGCAAAGGTGGCATCCTCAGAAGGATGGACGGAGAGAATACCGCCCGATAAGCCCTTGCCGAAATAGTCGTTTGCATCACCAATCACGTTCAGCGTGACACCTGAAGGCAAGAAGGCACCAAAGCTCTGGCCTCCGGAGCCTTTGCAGTCAACAATAATCGAACCATCAGGCAATCCTTCCGGATACGCCTGAGTTACACTTGCACCCAAGATCGTGCCCACGCAACGATCGACGTTTGCAATGTCAGCATGGAAATGAACCTGCTCGGTATGCGTACGCGCCTTTTCTGACTTCGGAATGAATAAGGTGGAGTCGAGAGACTTCTCTAATTCCAGGTCATACTTCATTTCCGGCAAGAAATGTCTACCTGCTGCACCAGGAATGTGTGCACCAAACTCGCACACAGCCGGAGTGAGCACCGGCGACAAGTCAATGAGGTTTGCCTTCCAGTGACCAGGAACCTCAATCTGATACATACACTCGGGATGACCGACCATTTCATCAACTGTCCTAAAGCCAAGCGATGCCATGATCTCACGCAGCTGCTCTGCAACGAAAAGCATGAAGTTTTCGACATGCTCAGGCTTACCGTGGAAGTGACTACGCAAGCGGCAATTCTGAGTTGCGATACCAGCCGGGCACGTATCCTGCTGACAATCGCGCTGCATCAAGCAGCCCATTGCAATGAGCGGCATGGTAGCAAAGCCAAATTCTTCCGCGCCCAACAAGCACGCAATAGCAACGTCACGACCATCCATGAGCTTGCCGTCCGCCTCAAGCACGACGCGAGAGCGCAAGCCGTTTTGCAACAGCGTCTGCTGCGTCTCTGCCAAACCAAGCTCAAGTGGCAAACCAGCATGCCAAATAGAATCACGAGGTGCAGCACCAGATCCGCCGTTGTGACCTGAAATCAGGATTTTATCGGCAGCGCCCTTTGCAACACCCGTTGCGATGGTACCAACGCCTGCCTCAGACACCAGCTTGACTGAAACACGTGCGCCCTGATTAGCATTTTTGAGATCGAAGATAAGCTCTGCCAAGTCCTCAATCGAGTAAATATCATGATGAGGTGGAGGTGAAATCAGACCAATACCCGGCGTTGAACGACGCGCCTGAGCAACCCACGGATATACCTTCTTGCCAGGCAAATGTCCACCCTCACCAGGCTTTGCGCCCTGAGCCATCTTGATCTGAATCTCGTCTGCAGACACCAAGTAGCGGCTCGTAACACCAAAACGACCCGAAGCAACCTGTTTGATAGCAGAGCGAACCGAATCACCATTGGGTAGAGGGATCTCACGACGGGGATCTTCGCCACCCTCACCAGAGTTCGAGCGGCCTTTCAGGCGATTCATCGCAATCGCCATGCACTTGTGAGCTTCCTCAGAAATAGAACCGTAACTCATAGCGCCCGTGTTGAAACGCGACGCAATCGAGCGCGCCGACTCAACTTCTTCAAGCGGCACCGGCGTGCGATCGGTTACAAAATCAAGTAAGTCAGACAGACGAACCGCACGACCTTCCTGATGAAGGTGCGCGCTGTATTCCTTAAAGGTTTCGTAGTCGCCTTCCTGACAGGCATGCTGCAGCAGATAAATTGTTTCAGGATCAATTAAGTGCTCTTCGCCATCAACCGGACGCCACTTAGTAAGACCCAAGGAAGGCAGCTCATCTGGTTCAGGCGAGGAAAGAAGCGCCATCGCGTCATCGTATCGCTGGTTTTCTTCACGCTGAACTTCATTGATACCCAAACCACCAACACGAGAAACGGTGTCGGTAAAGTACTGATCGACAAATTCTTCAGTGAAACCAACTGCTTCAAAAATCTGCGCAGAGTGATAGCTCTGTACCGCAGAAATTCCCATCTTCGACATGATGGAAATGATGCCCGACATAACAGCCTTGTTATAATTGGCGATTCCCTCTTCAGCGGTAAGCGCAATCTGATTCGTCTCTGCCAGATGCGTAATACATTCGTGCGCCATGTAAGGATAGATGCCTGATGCAGAATACCCTACCAATGCCGCAAAATCATGCGCTGCCAGTGCGTCGCCTGTTTCAACAATAATGTCCGCAAACGTGCGTTTTCCAGCACGGATCAGGTGATTGTGAACCGACGAAACCGCAAGCAATGAAGGAATAGGAACTTGACCATCGCCAGCACGATCAGACAGCACTACGATGTTCGTACCATTGCTGACCGCCTTTTCCACCGCTTCATTGAGCTGCGTGAGAGCCTCTTCAAGAGCACCTTCACCAGCACCGCGCTCATAGACCGCAGAGAAGCGCTCGGATTTAAAGCCCGTGCGATTCACATGCAAAATGCGATCGAATTGATCCTTAGTTAAAATCGGCTGTTCTAAGCGAATAAGCTGACATGCCGATCGAGAATCCTCGAGCAGGTTAGCATGATTGCCGATGTAGAGAATCTTTGAAGTAACAAGCGTTTCGCGCAGTGCGTCAATCGGAGGATTGGTAACCTGCGCAAAGAGCTGGAAGAAATAATCGAAGAAGGAGCGGTTTTTCTTCGACAGACATGCCAGAGGAGCATCGATACCCATAGATGCCAGAGGAACGCCACCCTTTTCAGCCATGGCGCGAATAACCTCATCAACGTCATCCCAGTGGTATCCCAGCTTTGCCATGCGCAACGCCAGAGGTAAGCCATCATCAACATTTGAATCGGCTTCTTCGGGAGCCTCAAGATCATTGAGCTCGATCTTTTCTTCGCGAACCCAATCACGATAAGGCTTTTCTTTTGCATAGCGCGTGCGAATCTCTTCGTTCCAATACACACGATCGGACGTGGTATCAACCTCAAGCATCTCTCCGGGACCTAAGCAGCCAGCAGTCAAAATATTGGAGGACTCAACTTCCAGAGGACCTGCTTCAGAAGACAAAATAAAGCGATCATCACGCGTTACATAATAGCGAGCGGGACGCAAACCATTGCGATCGAGAGCAGCACCGAGTTTGATGCCGTCGGTGTACGCAATAGCAGCAGGACCATCCCAAGGCTCCATGAGCATGGACTGATACTCATCATACGCACGACGACGTTCGAGAAGTGCATCGTTGTTGTCCCATGGCTCAGGCAAGAGCATAGAAGCAACACGCGTCATGTCGCGACCGTTCATGACCAAAAATTCCAGTACGTTATCTAAAATTGCGGAGTCAGAACCTTCTTTATTAATGATAGGCAAAACCGTTTCAAGATCTTTACCCAACACGGGCGAATACAGGTTGGGTTCGCGGGCACGAATCCAGTTGACGTTTCCTTTCAGCGTGTTGATTTCGCCGTTGTGGATAATAAAGCGATTCGGATGAGCACGCTCCCAAGAAGGGGTCGTGTTCGTTGAATAGCGAGAGTGAACCAACGCGATAGCAGTCTTAACCGCTGCATCAGAAAGGTCCGTATAAAAACGACGCATCTGTGTTGCAACAAGCATGCCCTTATACACGATGGTTAGCGATGAAAACGAACATACATAAAAGATCTTGCCATTGAGAGCATACTCTTCATTAGAAGCCTTCTCAACGCGACGGCGACACACATATAAACAGCGCTCAAATTCAGTACCTCGCTCAACGCCCTCTGGACGAGCAACGAATGCCTGAAAAATAGAAGGCATGCAAGCACGTGAAGTTGAACCAAGATCGCGAGGGTCAGTGGGCACCTCACGCCAAAAGAGCAGTCTCAAGCCTGATTGCGCGCACCCTTCCTCAAAAATGCGCTTTGCAACCTCTATGCCATCAGAATCCTGCGGGAAAAACAACATGGCAACACCGTAATCGCCTTCTTCAGGCAAGAGGTGCCCATGCCTTTGAGCTTCTTTACGAAAAAAACGATGAGGCACCTGAAACAAAATACCTGCACCGTCACCCGTATTATGCTCCAAGCCTTTACCGCCACGATGCTCCAAGTTAACTAAGACAGATAGAGCATCATCAATCATTCTGTGGGAGCGCTCACCCTTCAAGTGCGCGATTGCGCCAATACCGCATGCATCGTGTTCGAATTCCGGACGGTACAGACCGCGTTGCGCGGGAGCCTCTCGTACTTCCATACTCAACCTCTCCATATAGACTATCCATCACAGTACAGATTAATCCCTTTTTGTATAGAGTCTGTAACACAACCGCAGACGTAACAAGCCCGAAACAAACTCTGTGCCCTTCGGCATGAAAGCATTCTCTGTCCATGCTAGGATATTTGCATGAATGATTTCGAAAAAAGATGGCAACGAATCTCTGAACTTCTCCAGATCGAAATCAGCGGCGATGAACGACCGATGGTTTCAAGTGGTCGCACGCTTTTTGGAATAAAAAGTGACGCTGAAGAAAAAATGGATCAGTTTGCCAAAGAAATTGAAGAGGAATACACCGCGAAGCGCAAAGCACGAGCAGCTGCTAGGCGAACCGAGCGTGAAGGACAGGTACCACCTTCCTCTGATGAAGCGCACCCAGATTCCGAAAATACCGCCGAGGAACAATCGACTCAGCTCACCGATACGCCACATGAAGAACATGACCCTCAAACACGCTGATACCTTACCAACAAACCATCGGGTAGTAACAACCTGACCAATATACACTTCACACAGTACGCACGTCACATAAGCATAGTGCGTGGCTGAACAAGACTGCTTTTAAGAAGATGCAGTAACCCATTTCAAAGAACCACGCTCTTATAACGCAGTATGAGTTCAGCGCGTAGGTATACCTGCGTTGATACAAACGATACGCAAACCGTTACTTCTCATCACTTAAAGGAGCCGTTTTTTTGAAGTGCTCTACCAGATAGTCTTTAAAAGCACTCACTGAACTGGACAACACAGCATCCTCTGGCCACTTGAGGTACAAGAAACGCTTACGTCGAACATCGTTAAACGGTATCTTTAGCACATTGGTATCACGCGAAGAAAACCAGGTTATTGACGGGGTAACTGCGTAGCCATAACCCATAATGACGGCGCCAACCGTTTGGTGATATGACTGGTTTTCCATCATGATCCTCGGCTTGATACCTACCTCATAAAACATACTTTCTATAAGATCTCGACACCCACAGGGCATTGGAAAAATAAAGTCGAGATCCCCCAAATCAGCAAGATTTACCGATTCCATTGAAGCAAGCGGCGAGTACCTAGAAGCCGCCAAAACAAACTGTTCCTCACCAAGCAGGAGATAGTTTGGCTCCTCATGAACAATAGACGAAGCAAAAAACGTTAAATCGGGAACTTCGTTCATAAGGCGCTCTGCGGGCGCAACACCAATACGGATTCTGATAGAAGGGTGGTCGCGTTTAAAGTTGAACAGCAGCGATTCATCGTTGCCAAAGGGCACTGGCGCAAACAGATTAATGGTTTGTTGCTTACTGCGAACAAACGCAAGAACTTCACGTTTAATTGACTCCGCCGAATCAAGGGTTACATTCGCGCGTTGAAGCATGATTTGACCAGCTTCGTTGAGCACTATTGCCCGTCCAACACGATCAAAAAGAGAGGTGCCTAATTCTTCTTCGAGCGATTTGATACAACGACTGAGTGAGGGCTGACTAACATGCAATCGCTTTGCCGCTTCCTGCAGATTTTGAGTATCAGCAATCACCCGAAAATACTCTAGTTGATACAATTCCATACGCAGCATTCCTCCGCCCTGAAACACGAGCCTATCAGATAAGGCTCACGGCTTTGTTATATCTGCCGAACATGCGCACCGATTCTGTGCGGGTATCACGGTTACCTTAAAAACGGTAACGGATCAGCCCTGATACAGAACTGATCCGTATAAAACCACACAAATCATTTAGAGACACTTACGTAAGCACTGCAACTCCAGAAACCAGACCTGAGCAGAATGGCATCAGGATAAACATACTGAACAAAACCATTACCGCACATACAATGACGCTGTATTTTGCTGTTCCTTTGTATTCGATACCAGTCTCCGAGTAGATAATACTCATGGTCGGTGCAGCTGCTGGCGTGCAGAATGCAGTACCGCAGATAGCGATTACGCAGCAAGCAAATGCGAGAATCGTCGTCGGATCAACGCCATCAATACCGAGCATAGCAGGAATGAAGCTGGACGTGACAGCTACTGCAGATACGGTGTTGGAGCAGAAATTCGTTACGATAGATGCGACAACCAGACCCAAGAATATGGTAAGCTCCAGCGGAATATTCTGAACCACCGGACCAAGCAGGTTCGTCAAGCACAGCGTAATACCGTAAGCATCACCATTCAGGTTATTTGCATAGAACATAATTGCACCGAGGAACACGATCATGGTCCAGGGAACGTTCGCCAAAGCTTTGCCAACATCCATCATGGGCTTGCCGTCGACGGTAACGACACACATCATCGCGCACACAAACGTAACAGGAGCAGCGATCGTAATAGCTGAGAAGTAGGTAGCTACATCGCCGAGGAAGGTCATGTATGCAAGAGCGTAGCTTACCAAAATAATAAGCATACCAAAAATAGCAATCTTGCCCTTTTTGGTGATAGGAGTGCTCTTCAGCTCTTCGCGAATAGCTGCATCATCATAATGCTCGAAGTTCGAAACATCAGGACGAATAACAAACTTAACCATCAAAATGGCTAGAATAGCAACAAAGACCAAATAGATACCTGCAATGTAGAAGTAATCCATTGCAGTAAAGTTACCAAAACCGAGACCAGCAACAACGCCCACGCACGCTAAAACATAAGGACGACCCCAAATCAAAATACCGTCGCAGGTCTGAGCAATCCAGCCAACCAACAAGCCATGCGCCCGATAGAACGAAGAATCTCGGTCACAGCCAATTGTTTTGCTTACATTGCGCAAAACGGTTAAGAACAAAACCGCAACAACCTGAGGTGCAGCGAAGATCGAAATAATAATCATTGCCAGCGTAAACATGACCATGAATAGCGTCGGACGGCCATGGACAAATTTACGCGAAATCATCCATTTCACGATCCACTGGAAAGCGCCACTTTCTTCAAGAACGCTTGCAACCATCATGAAAGGAATAATTGCACAAACAATGATGTTGCCCCACAAGGTACCAAAGGCATCCGTGCCTTCTGCAACCATCAATAAAACCGCTACCGTAACCGATAACAAAGATGTCCACGAGGTTCCCACCGTTAACCAAAGATATACCGTAGGAAGGAATACTGCTAGCATACTTACACCCGTTTGGGTAAGACCATTAGCGGCTGGCACAAAAAAATAGATGAGCAAACCAGCAATAACAGCAATAAAGAAGTGAATATGGGTCTTACTTATAGCCATCATTACCTCCTTCAAGAAATCTCCCGAATCTCTTTTAAGCAGTCCGCGGATACTGCTCAAAACAGACCATTCCCTTCGAGCGTAGTGTAGGAAAGACAATCGACGAGCGTCCAATAATAGTGGTTCAGTATTTTGATACGTTAAATGTATTGGTTTTTCCTTAAAGTTTCCGAATTTTGTCATTATTATCCATATTTATGCAGGTCAGCTACGAGATTGCTTGAATGAATCGAAGATATTGCTCATTGTAATACACATATTTAATACGTTTGCCGTATCGTATTTCAGCAACAATCGCATTGGACGACACCGGGAGACCCGCCATACACTCAAGGCATGCGGACAAGAGATCAGCTATGAGCGAAGTGTATGCGCAAACGCATTTGACATACAACACAAGGAGGAATTACATGGCTCTTTTAAAGGCTGAAACCAAATACGGAACCGTCGTTGGCATGCCGACGGGGTATCAAGCAAGTACGATTTTTAAAGGAATCCCCTACGCAAAACCACCAGTAGGCGATCTGCGCTGGAAGGCGCCCAAAAAACCTGAACCATGGGAAGGTGAGCTAAAGGCCTACACCTATGGCAATGTTCCCATTCAGCGCCGCCCGCCAGAAGGGGACTTCTTCCGTAAGGAGTTCTATCCCATCGAGTGGCCAAGCAGTGAAGACTGTCTCTATATGAACGTCATCACTCCCGCAGAAACACCTGAGGAGAAACTTCCTGTTGCGCTTTGGATTTATGGTGGCGGCTTTACCCAGGGGTACAGCAACAAGCTCGAAACCGACGGTGAAGCATTCGCACAGCGTGGCGTTATCTATGCCTCGTTTAACTACCGCGTTGGACCGTTTGGTTATCTTTCCTGCCCAACACTTGATGCCGAAACCCCCGGCAAAACTTCTGGAAATTACGGGCTGGTGGATCAAATCGCTGCTATTGAGTGGGTCTATGAAAACATTGCCGCCTTTGGCGGCGATCCAAATCGCATCACTATTTTCGGTCAGTCTGCTGGCGCCATGAGTGTATTCGATCTGTTGTGTACGCCACAAACCAAAGACAAGATCGCTGGAGCCATTATGGAAAGCGGTGGTGGCCCCATCCCCAGCATGCTTGATGTCGAAAGTATACGCGACTACAGCGAACGATTCCTCCAGTCGCTTGGATGTGACTCCGTAGAACAGATGCGCGCCATCCCAGGAAAAGAACTGTTCAACGCATGGCTTTCCTTCATGGCAGACAACCCTCCTGCCCCCCTTGCACTTCATCCGGTATATGGCAACGATTCACTTCCCAAAGATCTCACCGACATTTTCCGTGAGGGATCATATATTGATGTTCCCTGCATAATTGGAAGCACTGCAGAAGAAGATCGCGCGTACGGCGACGGTAGCCCGGACGGACCAACCGGAATGCGCGATGGCTTTTTGAGCGGCGCGTTGGCATTCTGCGATAAACAAGCCGACGGTGAGCGCACCCCAGCCTACCTGTACCACATCACCAACATTCCTCCCGGAGAGCCTTGCCATGGTGCCCACCACTCCAGCGAGCACACGTACATCTTCCAGACACTGATGCGCTCGTGGCGCCCCTATACCGGCATCGATTACGACTTGTCCAATATCATGTGTGACATGTGGACCAACTTTGTGAAAACGGGTGATCCCAACGGCGTTGGTCTGCCTCAGTGGAATCCCTATACCAAAGAGGCTCCTCAAGCCATAAGATTTGACCGAGAGCAACCTTGTGAAATGATTAATGTGCCCAAATACAACGGCGTAGCACGCAAGCTCGCTGACGAAGCATTGGGATAAATTTCACCGAGCTGCATTGCAGTGATATCTATCATGCAATGCAGCTCACGTAACCAAAACTCTCTCCCATATCTCCTCTAGTATTTCCCCTTTTAAGTGCCCACCTTACACGTACCCATGGTTGTGTACGTCCGGATAGACAGGAAGCCGCATCGTCCCTCCCCAACACGAATGCGGCTTCCTGTATTTTTCTTGTCGCACTCTTTTCATTACAATGAGAGTGTTGTATGTCTCTTTGGTTTTCTAAGGCGTGATAGGCAATGACTTCTTATAACTCGATCGAACTCATAGATTGTCATACCCACACCGTTTTCTCTGATGGAAATAACACCTTAGAAGAAACTGTACGCGCCGCACGGAAAAAGGGCATTACCACCCTTGCATGCACAGATCATTGGGGACGGCCTGAGTTCATTGATTGCTCTATTTCTGCCGAGAAGCTCTCTGCCTACGAACAAGAAATTGCCTATCTTCAAGAACAACATCCAGACATCGATATCCTGTTGGGTTATGAAGCCGATTGGTACGAAGGATGCGAACAAGACCTTCT
Organism: uncultured Cryptobacterium sp.; assembly: GCA_964456695.1. Classification (GTDB taxonomy): domain Bacteria; phylum Actinomycetota; class Coriobacteriia; order Coriobacteriales; family Eggerthellaceae; genus Anaerotardibacter. Next base: position 17,268 of record CAYWAO010000012.1, read on the forward strand.
CCAAACCTGCGCTCACGCTGATTTTGTTCTCGGTTCTGTCCATTACCTCAATAAGCTGGCTATCGACTGGGACAAAGATATGCGTATCTGGGAGCAGCTTGGCGCCGATGCGGTGTGGCATCTCTATGTTGAACAGTGGTGTCAGGCCGCAACAAGCGAACTGTTCGACTCCATGGCTCACCCCGACCTACCCCGCCTTTTTAGTACCCACGGATATGCACCCTCGTTTGACTGTACGCCTCTCTGGAAAATCATGGCGGAGGCTGCTTATGAAGGCGGTGTTCATATCGAAATCAATACCGCAGGGTTACTCAAGGGCTTCAATGACTACTACCCCAACAAAGACCTGCTGTGCGAATTTCAGAAAGCGGGCATTCCGATCACGGTTGGCTCCGATGCTCACACCTCCCAACGCATTGGCGATCATATTCTCGAAGCCTATCTCTACGCACAATCATGTGGCTACACCTCATGCGATGTGCCGTGTGGCAACAGAGCCTGGCGAAGCATCTCGTTCGAGATGTTATAGAACACAGATCGTCACGCATACAGCTTGCTCGCTACGTACCACATGCTCGCCCTCTTTTGAAACGGATGCACTGCCGAAACCCCTATAGCGCATATCTCGTATACACAACACCCTACTTACTCAGATCATCAACTTGAGCCAGCTGGCCAAATGCACGCACATAAATACGTATTGCATGCTTGATTGCCTCTTCAGAAATTCCTTCATCGGCGCCATGCATCTCGCCAACCCAATCAGGAACAGAAATCATCTCATGATCAAGCGGACCAAAACTCACTGCATGAGGAAATTCACGAGCATAAGTCGCACCGCCCATCGTAAAGGGACGCACCTCACGACCCGTCGATTGTGTATAGGCGCGCATCAGTGCTTGAACACAGTCACTTTGAGGATCGATAACAAACGGCTCTTGGTTGCGCGTAACCTCATGTAATGCTTGCAGGTGCTGAGCAATTGTTGCAAAGACCTCTTCGAGCGCATTACCTGTTACCGAAGTAGGAAAGCGAATGTCAACCGTCACGGAATACGTTTCTTGTTTCTTTCTCAGTGTCCCAACAACACTCGTGAGCGCCCCAAAATCCTCATCAGATGCGGCAAAATCAAACGAAGAGCCGTCGTAGCTATGTGCGAGCTGTTCGACAACAGCAAAACACGCACGCTCCCTCTCTGAGCACACCTCAAGCCGCGCCAAAAAACCTGTCAGCACCCCAATCGCATTGACGGTTCCTTCAGGAAGCGAGGCGTGACCACTGATACCTGTTGCACTCACGCGGGTGCCTTCATCGCAGGGTTCAAGAGAAATTCGGTCCGCGAATTCATATGACGCACGCACCTGTTCGGGAATCTGCTCAGGATCAACTCGCAACACCGCATGCGCTAGAGCAGGAACAGCATTTGGGGCAACACCACCCTCACAAAAAACAACGCAGCTCTCCTCTTCGGGCACGTCAAAGCTCAACGTAACCCCAAACAAACCCTTTTCGCCATAACACAGAGGAAAATTCGCATCGGGCGTAAACAAAAAATCAGGGGCTTTATGGTGTTGTAGGTAGTAGGCAACATCCTGCATGCCCGTTTCTTCGTTGGTGCCAAAAATAAACCGAACATCATGGCGCAACGACACCGCACGATCCATCCAAAACTTGCACGCATACAACGCACACAAAAGCGGCAGCTTATCATCGGAGGTGCCCCGCCCGATCAGAATGCCCTCTTTTTGCGTCAGAGTAAAGGGGTCGAAGGTCCAGCCCACACCAGCGGGAACCACATCAACATGACCAATGACTCCAAGTTGCTGAGGCACCTCATCGACCCCCTGCGAACGCGCAACGCTTCGATACTCAGCAAATCCAGCATATCCATCACCGTCATTGACCTCAAAACCCATTCGTCGAGCTATGCTCAGAACCTCATCCAGCGCCGCTTGCGGTCCTAAACCAAAAGGCGCCGAGGCGGTCGCGTGTTCAGAATCACGTGAACTATCTATGGCAATCAAGCGCTGAGCATCGGTTAAAAACTCGTTCCATGAACCTTCGATAAACTCATCAATGTCTGCCGATGCGATCTCATATTCATTTGTAATGTCGTCTGTAGAAGTGATGTCATTCATAGGTATCGCTCAACCTTTACTGCCGTACTCGAGTCTCTCTATTTCCGAAGGCAGTATAGCAGGAGCGTGATCAGCGCAAGCAACGCATGCGTGAACAAGCATCGGTACGGTACAATTCATCCGAGATTGTACATACGTACCTACAGACATACCGACGCACGCAACACCTCTCTCAACACACCAAGGAAGGCACCTATGAATGATCAGTTCTCACGCTGCACGCTTATATACGGAGACGAAGGGATAACAACACTACAGCACACCCATGTTGCAGTATTTGGTTTGGGCGGCGTCGGTGGTCATGTTGTTGAATCTCTTGTTCGGACGGGTGTAGGTACCATAACAATCGTCGATCACGACACCGTGGATATCACCAACCTGAATCGTCAGATCATCGCAACGCATAAAACCTTAGGAATGAAGAAGACTGACGCATTCGTGCAACGAATCAACAGCATCAATCCCGCATGCCACATCAATGCAGTTGACTGTTTTTATCTTCCTGAAACAGCGAATGAGTTTAACCTTTCAGAATTTGACTACATCGTTGATGCGGTCGACACCGTACAAGCAAAACTTGAACTCGTGTCTCGCGCCACAACGCTCCATGTTCCCATCATCAGCGCACTTGGTGCTGGCAATAAAACTGACCCAACCGCCTTACACATTGCCGATATTTACCAAACCTCGATATGCCCTCTTGCACGCATCATGCGAAAAGAGCTGCGCAAACGCGGCATTGAACAGCTTACCGTGTGCTATTCGACCGAGCCCCCGATCAAAACACTGGCATTAAACACGCACGAGTTATCACGTGCTCAATCAAACGCAGAGACCCACACAAAGCGCTCCCCCACTCCTGGATCTAACGCATTTGTTCCCGCCGCTATGGGGCTTACTATCGCAGCACATGTCGTCAACACCCTGACCAAAACCTCAGCGTGAAACTTAAAGCAAACGCAAATGCAACGCTACTCGCCCTAGTCGAATGCTACCAAACAACCTGCAAAGCAACACGCGCGCGTTCAACAAAGCACACATGATCACCGCGCTAGATCGTTGATACGTGCGGAGTATGACGCTTGGCGATTTTTATTGAGCTCATCGCCACCCGTGCGGCTTCCTCTGGATCGTCGGTCAGCGTAATGAGGCTGGTATCGATATCATCAATCAGATCTCGTTCTGCCAACACTGACTGTGTCCACTCCATCAGACCGCGCCAATATTCCTTCCCAAACAGCACGATAGGCATGCGAGACACCTTATGGGTCTGCGCCAACACAAGCAATTCGTACATCTCGTCTAACGTGCCAAACCCACCAGGGAAGAAGACTGCGCCCGAAGAATACTTCACAAACATTGTTTTGCGCACGAAGAAATACCGAAATGTCACACCCAGATTAACCCACTCATTGAGCTGCTCTTCCTGAGGAAGCTCGATCGCAAGCCCAACTGAGGTGCCCTTCATAAGGGATGCGCCACGGTTAGCGGCTTCCATGATGCCCGGTCCACCACCCGTAATGACCGCAACACCATGATCAGCAACCAACGCGCCCACAAGCACCGCTTCTTCGTAATAGAGATCCGTAGGCTTTGTACGCGCCGAGCCAAACACGCAGACCGCAGGACCAAGCTCAGCCAACGCACCGAACCCATCCACAAATTCTGCCTGAATGCGCAAAACCCGCCAGGGGTCGTTATTGAGCCAATTCGCATCATACGACGAATCAACCAAATCGCCCGTAGCAGTATGCTGCGGAATCATCGATCCTCGCATTAACACTGATCCGTGTCTGTGCTCAACTCCCAGGGGAGAGTCCTTTGATTCGGAGTCCGTATCCCCAGAATGTTGATTAAGTAGAGCTATAACACGCTCACGAAAGGCATCATCAAATACTACGTTGTCAATCTTTTTGGTTTGCTTTTTCTTCTTCTTGGTCTTTTTAGCCATAAATACTCCCCTCATACAAAATAAAATCGCTCGTCCGTCTAGTCTCTCTTAAAGATACCAACTCACACAAGAGCACGCCTACGCCAAACACCCGCAACACAGCGCTATTCAAAAGTACTTTGGTTCAGGTCTGCACTGGTACGGTTCTGCCACGGACTCGTCCATAACAAGAATCAGACCGCACTAACCGCTGACCTGCACTGGTGCAGCCCTATCAATTACTCACCCTTCCCGAGTGAGTTGGCTTAATGAAGCTCATCGAACTTAGCCTTCATGGTAGGATTGTTGCGCGTGAGCTTTTTAATGGTAAGCGCCTCTGCCTTATCGTTCGCTAACCGTAAATTATTCTCTGAGCCCAAAAGAGCCTCCTTTGTTTTCATAAGATGATCGATTGTTTTGTCAATTTCAGAAATTGCTTTTTGGAACTTCTCACTCGCTAAACGATAATTCCTTCCAAATTTCTGTTTAAAATCTTCCATCTCATGTTCGAAGTTAGTAATGTCAATGTTCTGCTTGCGCACAAGCGCCAACTCGGTTTTGTATTCGTAGGCATTTTGAGCAGCATTGCGCAAGATACTAATCAATGGAATAAAAAACTGGGGTCGGATGACATACATTTTCTCGTAGCGATACGACACGTCTACAATACCTGCGTTATACAGTTCGCTGTCGGGCTCCAATAAAGAAACCAGTACAGCATATTCGCACTGCTTTGCGCGACGATCGGCATCAAGCTTTTTAAAAAAGTCTTCATTTTTGTGCTTATGAGTCGAATCGTCTTGCTCGTTTTTCATTTCAAACATGATAGAAATCAGCTCATTGCCATCCTCATCAGTCTCACGAAAGATGTAGTCTCCTTTGCTGCCGGCAGAAGCATCGTTGTCTTTTTCGAAGTACGCATTCTGAAACGCAGTGGAACGAAGGCGATTAAATTCGGTCTCGCAATGTTGCTCTAAAGTTTCGCCTAACATCTTGGTGGACAGGCGCGCCTTCATATCACGATATCGCTCAATTTCTTGGTCTTTGTAGGCAATAAGCTCATCTTTAGAACGAAGCTTTTCGACCATCTGCGCCTTAAGCTCGTTTTCGCGTTGGTTCTTTTCTGCTTCCTTGAGCGCAATTTGAGCCTTTGAGGTTTCTCGCTCATGTGCCATCTGGGCTTTGAGAGCATCACGCTCGCGTTCAAGATCAGCTGTTGCTTGAGTGACGGCAAGCTGCTTTTCGGTGGTAAATGCCTCAATCTGGGCTTTCAGCTGCACAATTGTTGCATCACGTTCTGCAAGACGTTGCTGCATCAAAGAATCCTTCGCTGCCAAACTCTCTTGCAGCTTGCCCTGCGCCTGAGATGCCGCTAAAGCAAGTGCCTGTTCTTTTTCGGCGCGCAAAGCCTTCTCACGCCTCTCGAGCTCCCGCTGAAATTCGGTATCGCGCACCTGGCGCACAATATCAGCAAACCCCGACTCATCAACTTTAAACACTGTCCCGCAGTGAGGACATTTTATTTCATTCATATCAAACACCCTAACCCCTCATATTGCGTGTATAGATATACGTGTTCAGTGCGATAATCAACGTAATACCTGCTCCACAACTCATCCAGTACCTGCCCCTGTACTGCATATAAGCTGTAAGCAGAATCATCCGTATCGATAGTGTAGCGCGAGCGGTGCCCTTGCCTTCTCAAACAGACAAGACGGCTTTGCCCCATCACAATCTTACCCCACCCGCACGCATCTGAGTTTTGTGTCCTATGAGTCAATGCGTAAGAGATAGTAAAGTCTCCATAGCTTTTATGGCTCGCGAGCGTCATACTGGTACAGTATTTGCAAAACAGGTAGTGACACATTCCTGTATTACGAAGCAAGATATATATCACAAGCAAACGCATAGGTTTCTTCTTGCCATATCAACAGGACCTGAAGTCAAACATATGCACACCGCAAGAGAAAGATGGTGACCCTTATGAACGACACGACCATGCAGCTTGTCCTTATTCGCCATGGAGAAAGCAAATGGAATAAGCTCAACCTCTTTACCGGTTGGATGGATGTTGACCTTTCTGACACCGGACGTAAAGAAGCAGCAGATGGTGGCCGTGCCCTCGCCGAGGCAGGATTTGATTTCGATATTTGTTACACCTCGTATTTGAAGCGTGCAATTCACACCTTAAATCTCGTTTTGGAATCCATGGATCGTGAATGGCTCCCCGTCATCAAAACATGGCGTTTGAACGAGCGTCATTATGGTGCTCTTCAAGGACTCAACAAAGCTGAAACTGCCGCTAAATACGGTGAAGACCAGGTAAAAATCTGGCGTCGCAGCTTTGATGTTCGTCCACCTGCACTTGAAGAAGATGACGAGCGCAATCCTGCACTCCTTGCTCCCTATCGTGAAGCTCCCGCCGATGAGATGCCTCTTGCTGAATGCTTGAAAGACACCATCGCACGCGCATGGCCCTACTTCACCGAAACTATCGAGCCCCAAATGCGTGCCGGCAAACGTGTACTGGTAGTTGCTCATGGCAATTCATTGCGCGCGCTGGTTAAGCAATTTGATCAGCTCTCTGACGATGAAATCGTAGGAGTAAACATTCCCACCGGTGTTCCTCTGGTATACACCTTTGATCAGGACTTTAACGTATTAGACAAACGCTATATTGGCGACGAAGCCACAATCGAAGCTAAAATCAACGCCGTTGCCAACCAAGGCAAAGCAAAGTAAAGCTCTCTGTCCTCCTAGTAATTCTAAGCACCCAATACACCCGCACCATATGCACCGCTATGATGCGGGTGTTTAGCGTTTGCCTTGAATGCGCTCAAACCAAGTCGCGTCACGCCTAGCACAACACCAGACCCCAACGACCTGTAGAAAAGACGCCGAACAGTACCCGCTATCCCCTGCTCTACAACTACACCGCATACAACCATCCTGAAATTCTCTCAGACAATACAATGAGATCCGAAACTAGCATATTTGCAGTTCGGATCTCATTTGATTCCCGCAGAAACGCTCAAAGAGCTCTGTGGTCGTAGTCATTATCTTGAAAATTGCGCCTTATACAACTTGGCATATACTCCATCGCGTTGTAGCAAATCGTCATGCGCTCCTTGCTCCACGATATCGCCGTCTTCAATTACCAAAATCAGATCAGCATTGCGAATGGTGGATAAGCGATGCGCAATCACAAACGACGTCCTGCCCTTCATCAGGTTATCCATAGCCATCTGGATACGCTCTTCGGTGCGTGTATCAACGGAGCTAGTTGCCTCATCCAAAATAAGCATCTTGCGATCCGCCAAAATAGCACGCGCAATGGTAAGCAACTGACGCTGACCTTGACTGATATTACTCGCATCTTCATTAATTTCCATATCGTAGCCACCAGGAAGCGTACGAATGAAAGAATCGGCAAAGGCTGCTTTAGCTGCCGCTTCCACTTCTTCATCGGTAGCATCCAAGCGTCCATAGCGAATGTTTTCTCGCACTGATCCACTGAACAGCCAGGTGTCCTGCAGCACCATACCAAACAACGAGCGAAGATCGTCACGGGCAAAATCGCGAATATCGTGTCCGTCTATATAAATAGCACCGTTATCAACATCGTAGAAGCGCATCAGCAACTTAACAATAGTTGTTTTACCTGCACCCGTTTCTCCGACAAGCGCAATGGTTTGCCCTTCAGAAACCTGTGCAGAAAAGTCTTTGATAACAGGAGTTTTGGGATCGTATCCAAAACGCACATGATCAAACTCAACCCTGCTGCGCACATCGCTCGACTTTATGATCGCATGATCAGACTCTTCATCTTCGGTGTTCAAGAATTCAAACACGCGCTCGGCAGCAGCTGCCATCTGTTGCAGCATATTGGAAACCTGTGCCAACTGAGTAATAGGTTGCGTAAAGTTTTTCACATACTGAATAAAAGCCTGAATATCCCCTACCGTAATACGGCCATTGATTGCAAATACCGCACCAATAACGGCTACCGTCACATACCCTAAGTTGCTCACAAAGGTCATGACCGGCATCATTAAGCCCGACAAAAACTGTGATTTCCAGGCCGATTCATACAGCTCTTCATTGGTAGCACGAAACTTGCGCAATGCGTCTTCTTCTTTATTGAATGCACGCACAACAGACTGGCCAGAAAACGTTTCTTCTACCTGCGCATTAATAATACCCAGGCGATTTTGCTGCATGCGGAAGTATTTTTGACTGTGACTTACCACCACACGTACCAGCAAAAATGAAATCGGAATGATCAACAGCACAATCAACGTAATAGGCACATTGATGCTAAACATCATAACCAGAACGCCAATAATCGTCGCGGTTGACGTAATAACTTGCGTGATGCCTTGATTCAGCGACTGCCCCAGCGTATCAACGTCGTTGGTAATACGTGAGAGGACATCGCCAGTGCTTGTACGGTCAAAATACAAAAAGGGAAGATGATTGATTTTCTGAGAAATACGCTGACGCAAAATATAACAGGTACGTTGCGTAACGTGAGTCATCAGCCAGCCCTGACCAAAGGAGCACAACGCTGAGAAGAGGTAGAGCAATAACGTCATTAGAAGGATCTGACCAATAGCGTCAAAGTCTATTCCACCTGTACCCGCAATTTTCGCAGTAATACCCTCAAAAAGCTCTGTTGTTGCCGTTGAAAGAACCTTGGGACCCACGATATTAAATACCGTCGAAGCAACCGCACAAATAAACACAGCAGCAAGCGCAAGCTTGAAATTTCCCATCAGGGAAAACAACTTCTTCATGGAGCCTTTAAAGTCGTTTGCTTTCTCGCCAGCAAGATTAGGTCCTGGTCCTCCTGGACCTGGAGCCGGTTCCGGAGGTCCCGGTCTGCGGTATCGTTTCGCCTGCTCATTGTGATTTGAGTGACTCATTTACGCAACACCTCCCTTCAATTCCTCTTCCGATAGCTGAGATTCAGCAATCTCTTTGTAGGTGGCACAGCTCTCAAGAAGATCTCGATGGGTGCCGCATCCAACCATCTTGCCATCCTCAAGCACGATGATCTGATCAGCGTTCATAATGGTCGAAATACGCTGCGCCACAATAATGAAGGTCTTACCTCCTACATACTGAACCAATGCCTGTCGCAAACGTGCATCGGTCGCATAGTCAAGTGCAGAAAAACTATCATCAAACAGCAGCACACGAGCATCACTTGCAAGCGCACGCGCAATAGATAAACGCTGACGCTGACCGCCCGACACATTCGTGCCTCCTTGGCTGATCTCTGAAGCAAAGCCCTTATCTTTTTCTTCGATGAAATCACGCGCCTGCGCAATATCGGCAGCTTGGCGAATATCTTGCTCTGTTGCATCGGTGTTGGCATACGAGATCGTCGACTCAATAGTGCCTGAGAACAAAAACGCTTTTTGCGGTACATACCCCAACTCGCGACGTAAGTCATGCTGATTCAGATCACGCACATCCACGCCATCAACCCGCACCGCACCTTCATCCACATCGTAGAAACGTTCGATCAGTTTTATGATCGTTGACTTGCCCGAACCAGTCGGTCCAATGATAGCCGTCGTTTGTCCAGGCTTGGCAACAAAGGAAATGTTATGCAGAACCGGATCGCTGTTCTTGTCATACGCAAAGGTGACATCGTCAAACTGAACCGCAAGCCCTGCTGCGTCTGAAGTAATTTCCGAGCGGCTCCGTTCATCAGGATCATGAATGCTGTTTTCAGTTTCCAGCACTTCATTTACACGCTGCGCTGCAACATCGGCACGCGGCAGCATGATAGAAATCATACTGATCATTAAAAATGACATAACGATAACCATCGAATACGTGATAAACGCAATCATGTCACCTGTCTGAATCATACCCGCGTCAATGTATGATCCACCAACCCAGACAATCAGAACTGACGTGCCATTCATAATGAGCATCATCGTAGGCATCATGAAGGTCATCACACGATTAGTAAACAATTGCGTGCGATACAGCGCCGTACTTGCCTTATCGAAACGCTCTTCTTCGTACTCTTGGCGATCAAACGCACGAATAACCGAAACACCGGTCAGCATTTCGCGAGCCACCAGGTTTACCTGATCGATAAGTTTTTGCATAATCTTAAATTTAGGAAGAGCAACGCCCATCAGTAGCGCTATAACAATACCGATTACCACAACAGCAAGAACAATGATCCAGCTCATTTCAACATTAGTCTGAAGCACCATAATGATGCCGCCAATTGCCAAAATAGGAGAATAGAGCACCATGCGAAGCAGCATGACGCACACCATTTGAATCTGTTGGACATCGTTCGTTCCACGTGTGATCAGCGAGGCAGCTGAAAATGATTGCACCTCATTCTCAGAAAAGGAAACCACCTTAGAGAACAGGCGCTCTCGTAAACTGTGCGCAAGTTTCGCTGCAGTGCGGGATGCAACAAAGCCAACCAAAATGGAAGCGATCATCATAACTGCAGCAATGCCCAACATCTGCATGCCAAGCGTAATAAGGTAGTTCATCTGAACAGAATCTAGATCAATCCCAAGCGCCTCATACTCAGCGCTGACCGCCACAATAGCCTGCTGCTCGAGAAGAGATTCGCTCACCCCATCTGCTGCGTCAAGAGCCTCGTCAATAGCTGAACTCACGTCATCTTTGGTAATCGTTCCCGTCTCATAGGCAACATATACATCGGCAAGGCTAAAACTGGTTTCGCTCAAATCACTTGATGCCTCAGAGCTACTGGATACATCCGCCCCATCAGCGTAGTACACAACCACAATAGGAAACGCCAGGATAGAATCGAGATCGCTTCGCAATTCCTCGCCAGTCTCATTGAGCGCATAACTTCCTGAATCGGTCTGAGAATATGATGCACGAATGAGTTCTTCATCCGATTCAGAGGCCATCATGCACACATAATCAAAGGTTTCAGATCTCATTTCGTCAGGAGAAGCATGTTCAATACCCTGTTGCTGAATACCTACGTCAACCAAATCAGAGGTATACCGCGGTAGTGACAAATCAGCAAAGGCTTGAACAATGAGCAGGAGCAGGATGAGAACAACGGCAAGTTTATAATTCTTGAGATAGCGAAGAATTCGCACGAATTTTCCTTTCCCGTCATCTTTTTGATTTTGCCCTGAAATGGGTACAAGCATCTCACGCATTGAGGGCATAAGATGCTTGTACCGGCGCGAACAATAACAAAAGAACATGCACCTGATGCGGTGCGTTCTTATTTATTCAATAATATCCATAAATGCTTGGAGAAGTTCATCGTAGGTTTCGAATGCGGGAAGATCAGGGTTGTCCGCCTTGATAGAATCGGTACTCTTGAATAAGAATCCCGCCTTGCTCGCACGAATCATACCCAGGTCATTGAAGCTATCTCCTGCAGCCACCGTCTCAAGGCCTGCAGATTGAAGCGCCCTGACGGTGGTGAGCTTCGATTCGTCACAGCGCATTCTATAACCTGTGATGTCCCCCGTTGCCGAAAGCGTCAACTCATTGCAGAAAAGCGTTGGCCAATCAAGCTTTGCCATCAGCGACTGAGCAAATTGCGTAAACGTGTCGCTGATGATAACGACTTGGCATTTTGTACGTAGTTCATCCAAAAATTCCCGCGCTCCTGGCATGGGATCGATCGTTGCAATAGTTTCCTGTATTTCTTTGAGCCCAAGGTTGTGCTGTCTCAGGGTATCCAAACGAAAGTTCATGAGCTTATCGTAATCAGGCTCATCTCGTGTTGTTCGCTTCAGCTCGGGAATATTAGTTGCTTCTGCAAATGCGATCCAAATTTCAGGAACTAACACGCCTTCAAGATCTAGGCAAGCTACGTACATATATCTCTTCCTTTCTGTTGTACGCTACCGTGCTCAATATACCCTATTGTTCCTCGTTCGCTACACGCAAACTGTTGGCAAGCATAATACGGGCGCGAGTTGAATAAGCGCATAGATCGGCTTCTAGAAAAATGCAAAGGCCCTCGACACCAAAACACCCTCCACCCTGAAACCAGACAGAATCAGGTATAGTTACCCTGATATGAAGCGCTCAATCACGACATACCTCAAAATGCTTGGTGCTACGGCAGCTTGTGTTGGCATCGCAGGCATTGGCCTTGCCGCCTATCTGCGCGCAACCAACACTCATGTGATAAAAACCATGGGGGGACTTGCTGTTATACACACCGTCTATGACAAGCATGATCGCCCCATTCGCGTTTTGGAAGTACAAAAGACATTCGAATCAGCACTCTATACTGACGAGCAGCGCTATATGCCGGTGTTTGCCTATCAACAAGCCTTTGATCGGGTGTTTGAAGCAAAATTGCCCTCTCAAGACGTTCTCATGATCGGTGGAGGCGGTTGCGCGTGGCCCATACACCTCGTATGGCATAGCGAAACGCATCGCCCTATTTCACCAACAGATGCCACCTCACAACTGCTCGAAGACCTGACCGTTGATGTCGTCGAAATTGATCCCGCTATTATTTCGGCAGCTCGACGATGGTTTTTTGTCGACGAGCTTCTTGCAACCTATCCCGATGCGCACTCAAAACTTCACCTCATCTGTGCAGACGGAAGAAGCTTTGTCGACAACCTTGCCGCACAGCACAACCCCGAAGTAAAACGCTACGCCGCAATTGTAGGAGACACCTTTTCTGGCAAGCAACCAATCATATCGCTTACCACTCGAGAAGCCCTGCAAGCCATTAAACACTGTCTTGTTCCGGGCGGTGTGTATGCCGCAAACGTCGTGAGCGAAGAAGAAGGAGACGATATCACCTTTCTTAGGCAAGTCGTTACCACCCTTTCGTGCGTATTTAAACATGTACACATTGTGCCCTGCGAAGATGAGGACTTCGGTCTAGAAGACAATTATCTTGTCCTGGCAAGCGATGCGCCCCATGTCTTCAGCGATACCCTTCCATTTGATGATGATTTTTTAAGTACACCCCTTTACGACGAACAGTTACACCTCTGATAATGGATACTCTTCGTACGAGAACATAAGGCAAACTGTGCACGAGATCCCCGCACAACTAAACGCTGACTCTTTGTTACAAACAGCACGCAGAGCACGCGGGAAGACCCAACAGAAAGGCTTGCAACCCATGGCGGAATTTATTTATCAGATGTATCAGGCGCGCAAAGCGCACGGTGACAAGGTTATCTTGGACGACGTCACGCTTTCGTTTTACCCTGGTGCAAAAATTGGTGTAGTTGGTCCTAATGGCATGGGTAAATCAACCCTGCTCAAAGTTATGGCGGGACTCGAAGAAGTCTCCGCAGGAGACGCGCGTCTCACCCCTGGCTATACCGTGGGAATCTTACAGCAAGAACCTCCTCTAGATGAAAATGCGACTGTTATTGAAAACATCCGCCAGGCCTTTGCTGACGTGTTAAGCAAAGTTGAGCGCTTCAATGCCATCAGCGCTGAAATGGCTGATCCCGATGCCGATTTTGATGCCCTGATGGAAGAGATGGGCACGCTTCAGGTTGAGATTGACGCAGCTGATGGCTGGGATTTGGATTCGCAGCTCTCCCAGGCCATGGATGCGCTGCAGTGCCCTGATCCCGACATGCCCGTAAACGTCCTTTCTGGCGGTGAGCGCCGCCGCGTTGCGCTGTGCAAGCTACTTCTTGAGGCGCCTGATCTGCTGTTATTGGACGAGCCAACCAACCACTTGGATGCTGAATCGGTGCTGTGGCTAGAGCAGTTCCTCAAGCGTTATCCCGGTGCGGTGCTGGCAGTGACGCATGATCGTTACTTCTTGGATAACGTTGCCGAATGGATCTGCGAAGTGGATCGCGGACATCTCTATCCCTACAAAGGTAACTATTCAGTCTATCTGGAAACGAAGACGGCACGTTTGGAGGCGCAGGGTCAGCAACGGGCAAAACTTGCCAAGCGCATGAAAGCTGAGCTTGAGTGGGTACGCTCGAATCCTAAGGCTCGTCAGGCGAAAAACAAAGCGCGTTTAGAGCGCTATGAACAGATGGAGGCTACAGCACGTTCTGCCAAGAATGTGGACTTCACCGATATTCGCATTCCCATTGGTCCGCGCCTGGGATCAAACGTACTCAAAGTGGAGCACTTGCATAAAGCCTTTGGGGATCGCGTGCTGATTGAAGATTTGTCCTTCACTCTGCCGCGCAACGGCATTGTGGGCGTCATTGGCCCGAATGGTGTGGGTAAATCAACCTTGTTCAAGATGATTATAGGCACCGAGCAGCCCACCAGCGGCACGCTAACCTTGGGTGAGACAGTACAGATATCCTATGTTGATCAAAATCGTGAAGGGCTGGATCCGAAGAAATCCCTTTGGGAAGTGGTTTCGGATGGCCTTGATTATATGAAGGTGGGAGAAACTGAAATTCCCAGCCGTGCCTATGTGGCAAGCTTTGGTTTTAAGGGATCTGACCAGCAAAAACCAGCAGGCGTGCTGTCCGGCGGAGAGCGCAACCGCCTGAATTTAGCGCTCACCTTAAAGCAGGGCGGCAACCTGCTGCTTTTGGATGAGCCCACCAATGATTTAGATGTGGAAACGCTTGAAAGTCTAGAAGAGGCATTACTTTATTTTCCGGGATGTGCCGTGATCACCAGCCATGATCGTATGTTCTTGGATCGCATTGCTACCCACATTCTTGCGTGGGAAGGTACAGATGAAAATCCAGGTGCTTGGTTCTGGTTTGAAGGCAACTTTGAGGCGTACCGCAAAAATAAGGTGGAGCGCTTAGGCGAAGAGGCTGCAAAACCGCATCGGGTTCATCGCAAGTTGACCAAAAATTAGGGTGCTATTCGCAACAAGCGTGACGTACTTGCAAGGGGCTGTAACTAAAGGGCTTTTGTTACAGCCCCATGACATCGAGCGGCGGCGATGGCAACGAGCATCGCGCCATCGCCGCCGGGCCCTGCGACGCCGAGGCGCAGCGTCTGCCGCTCCGGAAGGAGCAGACGCATGGCGGTCGAATCAGCGAAATGCCCGTACGTCAAAGTCCCTGTCCCGATCCAGGACACGTACTCGGTGGCGGAGATAGCGATACTCCTGCGCGTGAGCAGGAATGCGGTCTACGAATGGAGCCTCCTCGAGGACGACCCCCTGCCGCTGAGGAGGATGATGGGCAGAAAGAGGGGGCGCTTCGCGTTCAGGGACGAGCTCATCGAGTGGAGCAAGCGGCACGCGACATGAGCGCCGTCGCTCGTTTCGGCGACCGATCCTAGCGTTCTCTCCTGAACTGCATC
>CAYWAO010000013.1:0-31931 GCA_964456695.1 uncultured Cryptobacterium sp.
GATGGATCAACATCCTGTTCATAATAAATAGTTACAGCCATAATGTATCCCTTCTCCTACTAGCTGACTACTTGCTCGCTGTTTGTATAGTAAATCGTCTACCCGTTAGCCACAAAGCGAAAAAGAACCTTTTTAAGAAGCTATCATCCTATGATTTAACGATACGTCATCGTTTCAGCAAGAGGTTTGCAACTTTCATGGTTCGCAAGCGAATCAGTATCGTACGCTACATAGCCTACATCAAGAAACATCAAAACTTCTTCCTGCTCGGACAAACCATTTCACTTTAGCAGCTTTCGCCTCTCACCTGTTGATCATACTACGCATACACTCACGTCAGAAAAATAATGAATTGGTTTATAGTACGAAATAGTGGACACAACAAGGGATCCATATCTAAGCCCTGTTTTAGTTACATTCCCTCAAAACAGAGCATTACCTCCCTACATGAATCAGTAAGAGAAGGAAGATACGATGAACTATCTTGATAATCTTACCTATGCAACACGATATCTTGCGCTTGAGCGCTATGGACAAAAGCAAGGTGATGCGTTCGTCAAGCAAGCACACCATAACGAAGAGGATCTCTTTACCCTCTACCGCAACCTGGTAAATACGCGCCAACCCCTTCCCGCTTCAAAGGATTTTTTCGATGCCCAGGATGCCATGCTTCAAGAAGCTGCACGACGTAAAGGCATTATCGAAAGCACCGAGCTGCCTCCCGCACCCCGTCATCCCGCGCTCCATCTGTGGCGCGGAGACATTACCGCTTTACGCGTTGATGCCATTGTCAATGCTGCCAATTCGCAAATGTTAGGATGTTGGGTGCCAGGTCATTATTGCATTGATAACGCCATTCATACCTTTGCTGGTATCCAACTGCGTCTTGAATGCGCACGACTCATGGAAGCGCAGGGATATCCTGAACCAACCGGCATGGCAAAAGTAACACCTGCATACAATCTACCCAGCTCATACGTAATCCATACTGTAGGCCCCATTGCAAACGGGCATCCTTCTGATCTCGATAGGCAGCTCCTAGCTAATTCCTATACCAGCTGCCTTGATGCAGCATTGGACAACGCCTGTCAAAGCATTGCCTTTTGCTGTATCAGCACCGGAGTATTTGGGTTTCCTCAAAAGGAAGCCGCCCGTATAGCGCTCACTACCGTAGAAACATGGCTTGCACGCCACCCCGCCAACCCTTTACAGATACTGTTCAATGTTTTTTCTGAACGTGACGAGGAGATGTATCATGAGCTTCTTTTCAACTAGGCTTATCACCAATGGAAGCTATATCAGCGCTTCACAAGACTATGAAGTCAAACAGCACGAGATACAACATCTTCGCGAAGCGCTTGACCGCTGTGATGGAATTCTGGTAGGAGCCGGGGCGGGTCTCTCAACGGCTGCAGGTCTTACCTATAGCGGCAAGCGTTTTTCTAAACATTTCGGTGATTTTCGCTCTCGTTTTGGCATTACTGATATGTATTCAGGAGGGTTCTTCCCTTTTCCCGATATTGAAACCTACTGGGCATGGTGGAGCAGGCAAATCTGGATCAATCGCTACGATGCAGAAATTGGCAAACCATACCTATATCTTCTAGAACTAGTGCAAGACAAAGACTATTTTGTGCTTACCACCAACGTGGATCATCAATTTCAACGCGCAGGGTTTGACAAACAGCGTCTTTTTTACACCCAAGGTGACTATGGACTGTTTCAATGTAGCCGCACCTGCACCAACGAAACCTACGACAACCAAGAAATCATACAAGCAATGTACACGCAGCAAAAAGACATGCGTATTCCGCATGAGCTGATACCCCGCTGCCCTCACTGCAAGTCTTTAATGACCACTAATCTTCGCGTTGATGACACCTTTGTCGAAGATGCCGGCTGGCATGCCGCAGAACAACGCTACGAAAACTTCAGGCGCAAACACCGCTTCGATTCCGTAGTGTATTTAGAACTTGGCGTTGGCAACAACACACCCGTTATCATCAAATACCCATTCTGGAATATGACCTATGACAACCGCAACGCAACGTATGCCTGCATCAATTTAGGTGAAGCAACCGCCCCCGAACCCATTGCAGAACAAAGCATCCTCATCGACGGCGACATTGCCCAAATTCTCGATCAGCTCTAAACGTAGCCCTTAAAACTATCCCCCTTACTAAACAGAGTCAGCAAGGGGGATGCAATCTCAACAGTAATGCGCACATTACTGTTGCATATTCTTATCAAATCAATTGGTCGAACAACGCGGGTTATAGGAAAACTGTCCTAGGCCCCTTTTTTCCTATAACCCAACAACGCATCGTCTTGATTCGCATGCCAACTACTGTTGCATGTTTTTATCAAACCAATCGATCGCGTAACTGGTAATGTTCGAACGATTAATAATACCAACCATCGTATTACCCTTCATAACCGGTGCCTTCTTAAGATGTTTTTCTGTCAAAAGCCTGCAGACATCCTGCAAATCATCATCAATATGCACGGTAATCACATTTCGTGTCATCACATCTTGCAAGGTGGTTTCAGTAAGGGCGTTCATCTTTTCAGAAAACTCCTGTGCATTCGCGTTGATGGTAACCGCATAAAAGCTTGTAAAGCTGGGAATTTGACGCGACAAAGTAGCAATAATATCCCCATCACTCACAAAGCCAACCACATCATCTTTCGCATTCAGTACCGGGACGCCAGAAATGCCATACTTACCAAAAAGCCGCAATGCATCAAGTGCTGTTTGGTCTTCCCGCAAGGTATACACATCGGTCTTCATAAGCGCAGAAAGACCTATACCGCTCATACCAGCACCTAATGCAGGCTCACCAACACCACCCGCGCTCTTATCGGCCGGCTCGTTTGACAAACCGGAAACGACCAGATCACCTGCTGAGCTTTTTGCCCGCACATGTGCATCCTCTGTTTGCTCGCCAGCAATACCTGATTGTTTTTTAATGCGAGTAGCAAAAAGAAAACCAACGATCGCTAAAACCAATGCAAACATGAATCCCCAGTGTGAACCCTGCGTAAAGGCAAGTGATGAATCGCTGCCGCCACTTGCATAATAAGCAGCCTGACCGGATGCTAAGAGATTGGTTGCAACAGCGGTGCACACAGCACCCATTACTTGTTGCACCGTATTCAAAATAGTACTGCCATCAGTTGACAGACGATGAGGAAGCGAAGAGAGTGCATGTGTTTGCGAAGGAGACATGGCCAGTGGCACACCAACCATCATAACAATATGACACCCAATTACATACGCCAGTGAGCTTTCAGGTGTTGCCAGCATCAACATAGCAGCACCAATGGCGGAAAGAGCAAATCCCATCAATGCTGGAATACGAGCACCAATACGATCGAAGATATTACCTGCTGCCACACTTACTAAAGCATTCACCACACCGCCAGGCAACATCACAATGCCCGTAAGGGCAACGGCAAGAAGCATGCCATTTTGGTAATACTGTGGCAAGATATACATCGCTGAAAGAGTAATACCAAAATTCAGCATAATGCACAGCGCACCTACTCTAAATCCCTGATAAGTAAATGCTCGTAAGTCCAATACGGGAATATCCATGCCAAGCTGTCGCTTCGTGTACAGCGCAAGACAAGCAATGCCCACAATAAGCGAACCAAGGACCGGAACAGAAAGCCATCCAAACAAGCTAGAAGCGCCTACACCAAACACCAGGCCACCAAAGCCCAAACAGGAAAGCACGATCGACAATGCATCAATGTGGGGTTTGGTAAGTTCATAAGGATTCACTTCAAATTTCAGAGCGAACACTATTCCTACAAGCAGAATAAGCGCAAAGCTAAAGAAGATAAAACGCCAGCTCATCACCCCCATGATAAGGCCAGAAAGCGTCGGGCCCACAGCGGGCGCAAACATAATAACAAGCGCCGTAATACCCATAGCTGACCCCAATTTATGAGGCGGAATAACTTCCATAACCATAGAAAACATCATGGGCAAAACGAGTCCCGTGCCAATACCTTGAATAACACGTCCTGTAAGTGCCACCCCAAAATCGGAGGAACAACCACTAATCATCGAGCCAACAAAAAAGGCTCCGAGTGCAAAAACCGTCAAACCACGAGCAGGAAACCACTTCATTAATAAACTGGAAAAAGGCAGCACAATGCCAATAGCAAGCATATATCCCACTACTAACCATTGTGTAAGAGAAATATCAACACCGAATGCAGCTGAAAGCTGTGGCAGTGCAATATTAAGGGCAGTTTCACTGTACATACCAGTAAAACCTCCCAGATAAAGGCCCATCAAAGCACGATAAGGATGGGCTACCTGAACACGTGCACGAGGCATTGCCGGCATTTCGTTTGTCACAAAATCATTCCTTTCTTTTTCGACGAAATTTTCGGATTATATCCCAAATTTTCAAAACGCATCCTCAAGACGCATCCCATATTCCAAGGCAATAAAAAAGGTGGCTGTAACTTGCTCGTTACGACCACCTCTGCATATCGGTAATACAGCGTCTCACTGCGCTAGTGACACAACGGATTATAAGCACCTCGTTTTTGTCATGTAAGTATTTTTTTCAAGTGTGAAGAACCTATGAAGTACCTACTCATCAGCCGATATACCATAAAACCAACTACCCTTACACTTGCACATAGCCACCACTTATCAACAGACCCATAGGCTTGCTCAACAGTACTGATACCCCGATCAAGCGAGGCGCAACTATTTACAAAGCGTTCAACCGAGCAAGGTACAGCTGTTTGCAAAATCACTCAACTGAACAATTGATTGTTACAACATTCTTTCGCACGCACACACAAGACCATACCCCTATACTAAAGAGCGCACTAACGCGCTGATGCATACAAACAGGCACCCACGCAACTTGAAAGGCATGTCTCTCTATGACTGAATGGCTTATTAAACACTTTGTAAAAGACTATGCCCACCACGATGATCCGCAGGTACGTACTTCCTATGGTCAATTTGCTGGCATTGTTGGCATTGTCTGCAATGTTATCTTATGTGCTGCAAAGAGCACTATTGGACTTATCGCAGGCTCAATTTCTATTGTTGCAGACGCGTTGAACAATCTCTCAGATGCAGCAAGTAACATAATCAGCTTACTTGGCTTCAAACTTGCAAGTAAACCAGCAGATCCCGAACACCCCTATGGGCATGGCCGCTACGAATATCTTTCCGGACTAGCAGTCGCTGTGATTATCGTAATCATCGGTGTTGAATTAATACAAACATCTCTCGATAAAGCACTCAACCCTACTCCCACCGAATTCAATGCCATCATTGCGTTGGTTTTAATTCTCTCCATCCTGGTAAAACTTTGGATGGCGGCATTCAATCGCACAATTGGCAAACGCATTTCCTCCACTACGCTAGAAGCAACAGCAATAGATTCACGCAACGATGTTATTTCTACAGCGGTGGTACTGATCTGTGCCCTTATTTCAAGCCTTACCGATATTAACCTTGATGGATGGGTTGGTATTGCTGTTGGCCTTTTCATTGTCTATAGCGGCATGCAACTCATACGCGAAACCATCAACCCCTTACTTGGCAAAGCAGCCGAACCCGAAGTCGTAGATCATATCCAAAAGAAAATCATGAGCTATCCGGGCGTATTAGGTACACACGATTTGATGGTGCACGACTACGGTCCCGGTCGTCAGTTTGCAAGCGCCCACGTTGAAATGGCTGCCGAAGTTGACCCCATGGAAAGCCATGATCTAATAGACAATATTGAACAAGATTTCAAAAACGAAGAAGGGCTCATTGTGACCCTACACTATGATCCTATTGTTACTGACGATCCAGAAGTGAAGGATTTACGCAACCAAATCGGCGAACTAGTTAAAAGCATCAATCCTCAGCTTTCCATTCATGACATGCGCACCGTTCCCGGCCCCACACACACCAATGTCATTTTTGACTGCGTAAAGCCCGCTGATCTAGCCCTTTCCGATAAAGAGCTCATTGCTCAAATTTCTGATCTGGTACAAAAACAGCATCCGCACACCATTTGCAAGATCACGATCGACCAAAGCTACATCAGCTCTAAACAGTAGTGCAATGCTCAAAGTACGAGTACCAAGCAGAACAAGCAAGCGTCTCACTAACAAAGGTCGTCATGCCAATGCCAGAGCCGCTTGCTTTAAGAAAGCCATCAAGCATACGCAAAGGTTACTAACGAATTTCCCCATGACGTTCGTAGCGCATAACCTCATCAATGGTGTTATCGTCATTGACAAACACTACATGAGGGCGATGTTCCTTTGCCTCTTCAGGGGACATTTGGCAATAACACATGATGATGCATTTATCTCCAGACTGAACCAAACGAGCTGCCGCACCATTCAAGCAAATCATCCCACTACCACGCTCACCGGCAATGGTATAGGTTTCTAGACGCGCTCCGTTATTCACGTCAACAACCTGTACCGTCTCGTATTCCAAAATATTTGCCGCATCAAGCAAATCTTGATCAATCGTAATGCTTCCCACATAGTTCAATTCAGCCTGGCGAATCGTAGCACGGTGAATTTTGCCTTTTAACATGTTAAGCATCATGGTTATTGGTTCCTCCTAATGAACATATACCTTTTGGGCATCGCTCTTACTGCCCTTTTCTTGGTCGAATGTCTTTCTTTTAAAACGGTTGTTTATCTGCGGCAACAATTCCCGTTACCTAGCGCATAAGCTCCGACGCTTTATATGTGCTTTGTATCTTCCCTATGCTGTAAAAAAGAAATTATCAATCAAGCGGGTCTTGCCAATGCGAACTGCAAGTGCGCATAGCACTTCGCCTCGAATATAATCAATTGGTTTTACTGTATCGGCGCTGACGATTTCAATATATTCCGTATCAGCCAAAGGTTCCTGATCTAGCGTTTCAGCAATTGCCGCACGAATCACCCGCGTATTGCGCTCCCCTGCTTCACATAAGTTCTTACCTTGGGTTAACGCACGATTAAGCACTGTCGCAGCAGCCCGCTCTTCGATACTCAAATAGGTGTTGCGTGAGCTTTTTGCCAAGCCGTCTTCTTCACGAATAATGGGACAACCTACCACCTCAACGTTGAAATTCAAATCACGCACCATACGACGCACCACCAACAGCTGTTGCGCATCTTTCTGCCCAAAATAAGCTCTATCGGGCTGAACAATATTAAAAAGCTTACCTACTACTAAACACACACCATCAAAGTGAATGGGACGACTTTTCCCACACAGCTCTTCAGAAATATCAGCCATGTGGATCGTGGTACTGCGATTAGGATGGTACACCTCATCAACGGATGGATGGAAGATGAGGGTGGCTCCCGCTTCTTCACAT
Organism: uncultured Cryptobacterium sp.; assembly: GCA_964456695.1. GTDB lineage: Bacteria > Actinomycetota > Coriobacteriia > Coriobacteriales > Eggerthellaceae > Anaerotardibacter. The sequence continues at coordinate 7,362 of CAYWAO010000013.1, forward strand.
TTAGCCCTATCACGTTCGATATCGCGTGGATAACTTTCCAAGTCTTCTCCCGCTCCAAATTGAGTCGGATTAACAAAAACGCTCACCACCACACGATCATTATCCTGAGCCGCCTGCTGTATAAGACTTTGGTGGCCCTCATGAAGATAGCCCATGGTAGGCACCAACCCCACCGATAATCCCTCATGTCGCCACCGGCTAACGTGTTCGCGAACTTCTGCAATTGTTTCTACAATCTCAACCACAAATCCTCTTCCTTATCTCATCTGTACTGTTGTGTTGTGAGGCACGGTATATAAACAAACTTCGGTCATTGCTAACGCAGCTTTTCAATCACTTCATCACTGATAGCAAACGTATGCTCAGGAGCAGGGAAAGACGTATCTTTTACCGCCGCGCAATATCCCGCAAAGCCAGCTGTCATGGCTTCGCCTACTTCAGCGAACTTACGAGCAAACTTAGGCACCAAGTCGGTATACATACCCAACATGTCTTGATACACCAAAATCTGACCAGAGCACTCAACACCTGAACCAATACCAATGGTAGGAATGCTTACCGCTTCAGTAACCAATGCAGCAAGCTTTGCTGGAATGCACTCGAGCACCAAGGAAAATGCTCCTGCAGCCTCTAGCGCTTGGGCATCTTCAATAATCTGGCGTGCCGCTTCTTCGCTTTTACCCTGAACCTTAAAACCGCCAAAAGCGTTGATGGACTGTGGTGTAAGACCGATATGACCCATAACGGGAATAGAGGCACGCGTCATAGCCTCAACCTCGGGACAAAACTTTGCGCCACCTTCCAGCTTGACTGCCTGCGCGCCGCCTTCAGCAATCAAACGACCCGCATTCTCTACCGCCTGCTGCACCGAAACCTGATACGACATATAGGGCAAATCGGCAACGACCAGCGCGTTCTTTGCCCCGCGAACAACCGGCTTAGTATGATGCAACATGTCATCCATAGTGACCGCAAGCGTATTGTCATAGCCAAGCATGGTCATACCTAAAGAATCGCCCACCAGAATGCCATCAACACCTGCTTCATCCATAAGTTTTGCTATGGAATAGTCATACGCGGTTAGCATGGCGATAGGTGTACCTTCATCATGCATTTTCTGGAACGTTGAAATGGTTACCGTCATGGGATAATCTCCTTTTCTAGATGATAGATTTACCGCTCGTGATGTATAGATTCGTCATTACAAAGCAGCACATCCCAGTCGCGATAATCACGATCAGGATGTTTTTGTTGTGCAATTGCTACAAGGCTGCGTGAAAGCGCACAATAGAGTGCTCGTTCTGATTTATTGAGACAATCCAGATGAGACCGCACGGTTGCTTCATCCGCACGTTCCACAGGACCAGTCAGAGAAGCCACAGCGCCCTGTCTGCAAAAATTCTCAACATTGCCCCTGATAAGAGGTTCTAATGCCTCGCGAGCGTCATCCGAAGAAAAACCGCAGTTTTCCAAAATGCGCGCCGCTCTATCCAGCGGAGCCAAAACTAAGTTGCTTGCAAACACTGCTGCGGCATGATAGCGCGTTTTATCAGCTGCTTTAATACGATGGACGGTATTGCCGGCCTTATTCAAGATCGCCTCTACGTCTGTAACAGCACGCTCGTTGCCTTCCAATGCAAAATGGGCTTGAGCAAGCTGAATATGGGCGTTTTCTTTATTGCCAAAAGCTAAAAGCGGATGAGCCGAACAAGGCAGTGCCTGCACTGCTTCAGCATGAAGAAAGATCTCTGATGACGTTGCGCCACTAATATGGGCAATAATCTTTTGCGATAGAGAAAGTATCCCTTGATGATGTGCGCGATACAGCTCTTGCCACACAGTAGAAATAGCACCATCGGGAGTAGTGATAAAAAGAAGATCACTTGCTTGAGCAAGTTCTAGACAGTTACCAAAAGAACGAGTCTGCGTAATCGCCGCCGCCTCACACGCCGACTGTGTGGTTCTGCTGGCATAGCCAATCACCGTATTACCATGATCTGCAAGATATCGCCCCAGTGCGATTCCTGCCTTACCAGCACCAATGAACCCAATGTTCATGATGTTCCTTTCGTAACAGGCAAGCCTTGTAAAGTACCTACATCGCGGCACTCAAGGATACGGGCCTTTGCACCCATCTGTGCTTAAAGCACGCAGATACACAAGTATTGCCTACGGTACGGTTCCCCGCCTTTTGCAAGGATATCGTCCAACGCGCTAACTCTAATACCCTTAAAGTCTCTTAGTCAACAAAAAACTTGTGAAATCTTCGACATTACATCTTTACGCTAAGGCTCTATCGGGCTTGCATAAGGAGCTTTTATACATGACATCTCGGGCGGCTTTCACCGCAAACCACACAAAGTAGTGGTAAAACGCCCTCTTTTGCAAGAGAAATACGGATACACAAAAAGCGCTAATAATCAGCCAAGCTATCCCCCTCAAAGGCAAGATGATTCACTACGGCTGCTTCGCATTCGCTCACTCTTAGTTCCGCATTCAAGAGATATTAAACCAGCTTGTCAGCAGCGCACTCCTGCTTTATTTTGTTGTCGATGCAGTCTTTCTTTCTGGAAAATACCTAATCAGGTAAATATTCGTAGCAAGAGTGAGGGCGATCTTCATCTATCCTTCACAATAAATTGTCTACGCGGCTGAAAATTCTTTTGGTTTCTTTCAATGTACTACCAACATAAAATGGTTCTACCTCGGATTATTTAAATAACGTTTGCTTTTGAACAGCTTTTTAAATAGACAATATAAGTGCCCCCCCCCCGAACTATCATACGATGATTACCGTACTATCTCTAAGAAAGCTGCTTTCTACCTGGAAAGCGTTCCTTTATCATTTCCCTATAGCACAATTAGCGGGGACTTAAGCACGTTTCGCGTACGGAGGTTGCACTATGAAAGACGCACTTGAATCTATTACCCTTTCACAGCTAAAAAACTTTCACAAGCTTGCCGAAACCAAACATTTTACTGATGCCGCTCGGCAGTTGTATATCACGCAACCAACATTAAGCGTCTCTATTAAGTCGCTGGAAAAAACATTGGGAGTATCACTCTTTTTTAGAGAAGGGCGCCGTAATGTCCGCCTTACCAAATATGGAGAACAATTCAAAGATGAACTTGACCATATCCTGTCGGATCTAGAAGAAGCCGTGCTTGCTATAAAGCAAGATACGAAGGATCCTGCCAAAACACTCACGATCGGGACGATACCCACCATTCAATATAGTTTTTTACCAAACCTTCTCCGGTTAGTATGGGACACCTATGGGTACTCCTCCAAAATCAAGATAACGGTTGAATTTTCTGGTCCTCTTATTGACGGGTTAAAAAACCAAGACTACGAGTTAGCGTTCTGCGCCAACGTACCTGAGGAACATGATCTGGAATTTATTCCGATGATCCACCTTCCCCTTGTAGCGACAGTAAACAAAAATGGGCCTTACAAGGATCTCAAGCGGTTATCCCTTGCTGATTTGCCTCAAATTCCTTTTGCAACCTACTCCTTTGACACACCCATAGGACGCGAAACATATTCCCTTCTCAAGCAATTTCTACAAAACCCTACTCCCGTTGTTCATTACGACGATGAATTCATGCTGTCAAGCGCTGTCTCTATAGACAAAAATATTATTGGCTTAATGCTCAATACGTTTGAAATCGACCCATTTACGGATCTCGATATAATCCCTATTGAAGAAGTTCCTGAGGATTGGCATGCTATCTGCCTAGCGTACGACAAGCGCATACAGCAAAGTCAGTTCGCACAAGACTTCATCGACAAAGCACGTGAGTTTTCTAAAACGTACGTAATCAAAAGAAATGCTGGTGGCCCCAAAGAATAAAACCAAAAGAGGGCTTGTATCAGCTTACCCGATACAAGCCCTAACGCAAAACCTAAACAGCTTGTGCTAAGCAACATTACTTTTTGTTTAGCTCTTTCAAAGCATCTTGTACGATTTGGTCATTTGCTTCTTCTAACGTCGTACCACGAGTCTCAACTCCAAAAATACCAATAATAATTGCCAACACAATCATAATAATGCCGTTAACAAGATAAACGGATGCTGCACCACTGGTATTGAGGAGATAAGCAATCCATATTGGACTTAGAATAGCCGATATACGACCAAAAGCATTGGCGAAGCCAGATCCACGCGCTCGAAGTTCTGTTGGAAAAATCTCACCAATGTAAACTGAACAAGCAAGGAGAGCATAGTAGTAAGAAATGCAGCAAAGAACAAATCCGACACCCATGATGAGATAAACATAATCAACAGGAATACATGACCAAAGATAACCACAAACCACAACAAGCAACATCGTAACGATAAGCCCACTCTTACGAGGATGTTTATCGGCCAGAGCGCTCAGAATAAACACACCAACAGGTGCCCCTATCAACATTACAAAGGAGATAGAAACGGAATACATGGAATCTAGTCCTTGTAATACAAAAATTGTTGGTGTCCAATTTGTGATTGTCGGAATAATAATATTCATGCCAAACAAAGCCGCGCAAATTGCTATCAATCGCCTCAAAGCGTTACCCTTGAACAGTACTTTGTAGGGCAACTGAACACCTATGTCGGCCTCAGCTAAAGCATTTACCTGCTCTTCTTTAATAGGCTCTAACTCTATACCTCTATCGGTGAACGTTTTTTCAACAGCACTTACTATTGCATCTGCTTCATCATTTCTTCCTTGCTGAGCAAGCCAGCGAGGCGACTCTGGCATAAATCTCCAAATCAGCACAATCACTAGACCGGTAAGTATACCGATAAACCAAAAGACAGGTCGCCAACCAACAAGCGGAACGATAATCATTACAAGCAAAGAACCAATCGGTGGCGCTATATTACCAAATGCTCCTGTAAAACTTGAATACCGTGCACGCTTTGCAGGAGGAATAAATTCACCCTGAATACCATACGTACCCGGAAGAGCCGCTCCTAAACCAATACCCATCACAAAACGCATAGCACATAGCGCTTCCATGGTAGGAGCAAATCCGCCCGCAAAAGTTGCTACCGCGAAGATACTCAGATTAATCATGAGGCCTTTACGACGTCCAAGATGGTCACCAAGCCAACCTGACATCAAACAGCCAATCAAATACCCGAACATAGTTAGCGATGAAAACGCGCTATTAAGTTCTACTGTAGACCAGCCCTCATCCAGCAGAACTGCGATAATACTACCCCCAACGAATGTATCTAAACCATCGCAAAAAATACAACACGAAAAGAGAAAGATCATTTTTCTATGCCAATTACCAACTGGCAATCGATCAAGGCGCGCAGCCACACCATGATACCCCTTTGAGTATTCGATATCCTGAGCTGCATCAATTCGATCTATTCTTGCATTAAGATTTTTTTCTGCTGTCATTTTAGTCCCCTTTTCTTTTTATTACACGATCCTTGCGTTAAATAAACCTCCTTTAAACAACAAACTCTCACTCCCGTCCAATTGAGTTATTTTTTCGTCAACTCATCACTCCTCTCTCATCTCGATATATATTGCGATCCCACTCCCCTTAGTCACTTATTTTATTTGGGTATATTTTTTCGCATTTATCTCCATAAATGCGAATTGATAGCCGACCTGTTTTTGTTGAGATTTTTTATTATTTAAAAGGATTTTCCTTAACGAAATTTTTTCTATAAACGCTTTTCACGCTGTCTGCTTTCAGCTTGATATGCTCTTGACACGAGACGATTAAATGGCACAACATTGTTAGCCACAGTATCGCTTCCTAAACACCAATTGATAGACCTTTCCACCAGCGATTCATTAGGAGGCAATCGTGAAAAAAAGCGTCGGCTCATCTTCAAAAGCCAAAACTGATACTGCCAAAAGCAGATTTCACCAGCAAAAACGCACAACACCAAAGAGAGAGCGTGTAAGGCTAGGTGGCCTAGGAGACGATGGGCTAGTAATGACCCCTAATAGAATGAATTCGCATCGCATTCTCAATATCTACTTCATTTGGGGACTTGCTCTTGTCGTTATAGGAGCAATAGTTTCTGTTTTATCCTATTTTCAAGGCGGATCCTTTGATCCGTCCACTATGGTCGCTAGCGGCGGCGCGACGATAAATGGAATTGAACTCCAAACCTTACTTAGATTTGAAGCGCTCTATGCTCTCATTTCTGGAAGTATATTTTTTGGCACTAGCTTCCTAGGATTTTCTTGGCTATATGATAAACAGCCACTTTCAACATCAAGGAAATGGCTTATTGTCAACAATGCCATTTCCTTAGGATGGTGCGTTTTTTGGATCTTGACTTTAAACGTTCCAGAACCACTATCGCTTATCGAATTTGTTTTGGCTGCACTTTTTATCAAATTCTCCAATGGCGTCGAATCTGATAAGGCAATCAAATAACAGCGGAGCGTGTACGCGATCCACGAGGCAACGCGTACACGCTCTTGCAATACAATCACTCACGTAAAACCAAATTTACCAATTACAAGGAGCTTCACCATTTGACTGGCGCTTTGAAATCAAAACGGGAACATCATCCAAGTCTCTCCCGTGCCAACATTTAACAGCACCCTCATCTTCCAATTTCTTGATCTCTTGATCAGTGTACCCCCTGCTCTTCAGAAAACGTTCCGTGTGATACCCTGTCGGCTTCGCAAGAATAATGGGAGGATCACCGTAGCTTCCAAATTTAATTGGCATCGTATTGAAAACTCGTGGCCCAAAATCAATGCTGTCATAGCGTCGTAAGGCATCGTCATCATAAGCTGTCTCATCATTAAGAATGTCGTCGTAATCAAACAATTTTTGATGGGGAACCTCTTCTTTGAGCATCACTGCGTCCCATTCGTCATAGTCTTTTTTGAGATAGCTTTCGCCAATTTTTTCAATCATAAACGCTTGTTTCGAATTATCTCTAATCGCTGCCAATGTGCTTACTTCATCGTTGCCTATTAATTCTTCCAAACCCAACATGGTCATCATGGAAGAAAAATAACGATCATAGTCAGGCAGACAAATTAAAAACCAGATTCCATCCTTTGATTGATACGTGTTATTAAAGGGATTATTAGCAGTCACACGATCAGAGGGATACATTGCACCAAATTGATGGGACTGAATACCATGTCCATGAGCCCAAAGTGCCACATGATAGAGATTTGTAGTCACTTTCTCGCCCTGCCCGGTTCGCGTACGGTTGAACAAAGCTGCAATTATGCCACCAGCAAATATTGCCGCAGCGTTAAAATCGCCAAATGCCTGTGGAGCAATTGCAGGAGATTCCCCTCGTTGACGGAACAAAGCATTTACGCCCCCGCGCGCGCCCCAACAAACTGCATCATAACCAGGCTCGTCTTTCATTTCCCCATACTCTCCATACCCACGCATTTGAGCCCAAATCAAAGATGGAAATTTTTTATGAAGAGTCTCATAATCTAATCCCATTCTTTCCAGCGCTTTATCTCGAAGAGCATTCACAAAAACATCAGCCTCCGAGAGTAGGTCCATAAGAATCTGAAACCCCTCTTCTGTTTTCAGATTGAGACTTACCCAGTCTTTGTTAGCATTCACATTCTCAAAAGTTGGATCACAAATCTCTGTCCTTTTTCCTCCAAACCCTGCGCATTGTGGACGCTGTGGATCCCCTTTCGGATTTTCAATCTTAATTACTTCTGCACCCATTTCAGCAAGACAGCGAATACCAGCAGGAGCTGCCACCCATTCCGCTAGCTCAACTACTTTAATTCCAGCAAGGGGCCCGTAGCCATTCATAATTTCTGAAGCATACATTTCTCCTCCTACTTTCATTGTCTTTCACTTGTCTAAAATTCATTATCAAAAGCAACGCAAAAACAAATCAAATATAAGAAAAGGAGAATTTTAACCAGCACTTTTTATAATAAATATTTCACATAGATAATCATAAAAACACTAATTATGATCTGCTCAAACACCATCTTCCCCCTGTCATTTTACTTACTGAAACAAAGCAGAATGAGACCGTTATTTGCAAAAAGGAAGGGAACCACGATGAAGAGTAAGACGATAACTCGAATACTTGTTTCCTGGTCTGCCAGAAGGTTATGCCGTTCAACTTTTGCAGATTTTGGTACCGAAGTAATAAAAGCAGAGGACGCAAAAATGGGTAACTGTTGCCGTCATGTCTTACGCTGATTTCAAAACAACTGAAAACCCTACAAGCCAATATCCCGCCCAACATCGTTAAATCACGAGCGCTTAAGGACTTTCCAGTAGCACTAAAGCTAGGAGAGTATGTGCAAGAAATCATGCAGCAATTGGGATGGAGCACGTTGTACGAGCAAGATGTGGCTCAGTGTTAGGAATAAAATCACGTATCATGTTCGCACCTTGAAATATGTGCTAGCGCGCCACTGAGTTGTGTTACACATCGCCGCAAGGCCACACCTGAAAATACGGCCACTTAGACACGCCCGAGTCCAAAGACGTGAATTAGTACGTGAATTAGTACAGCAGATACAGCAGCAAAGTGTCACCTTATTTACTATTGTAGAATTCTTGACTCATACGATCGCAAGGCTGTCTCACCAGCGATCCGTCACTGCAATAAACATATAAGACAAACCCATGTTTGCACCGGAATACGCATTCTTCGCAAGGACTGTAATCGCAATAGCAATAAGCATCCTCGTCAGCAAATGCAAAAATCAGCTCAGGCTCTTTATCAGGAATAACATACTTGATTTGAATACCAGTAAACGTTTTTAAAGCCGCCCAAAGAACATCACCTGATTCAGAACGATTCCAGGTTACTCGCATAGCATTATTGTTAAATCCCCCAACAAATGCATAATCGAGATTCAACCAAGTAGGGCTATTGTGGTATTTCATACCTGACAGCATTCCAGATGATGCAGTTCTAGAAGCGTTTTCGTCATGCGCATTCTCATCTGCATCCCAAAATAGAGTATAGGGAAGCTCATTGATTCTTGATCGCCACGTATCTGATTGATAAGCGGGAGAATCACTTCCGATACCCAAGTAAACATTATTATTGGTCGTATCAAGAAAAAATGGAAGATCGGCCTGCGTAACTCGAGGCTTCATAGTCGCATGAGAACGAGTTACTGAAATCTGTTGTTCGGTCATACGAATACCCCATCTTCTCGGTTCAGCTGCTCCTTACATCGCAGTGGAGAAACCATAAGGATAAACAAAGAGCAACCGAAGCTACAAAAAGTAGCATCATGATTCAAGTCGCATGCAACGCGTATAGCCCTCATGCGCTTCAAGCCATATAGCGGCACACCAACACGAGAACAGCCCCTATTACAGGGCTGTTCTCCAATAAGCGGAATATCCAAGCGTACCCTAGAACAAAGAGAGGGTCTAGTCTCTATATCCAATTACCCCATTGTGCTTTTCAAGTTCACGAGCAATGGTGATGCGCTGAACCGTAGGTGATCCTTCCTCGAGCCACATAGCACGAGCATCACGATACAGTCGCTCACATGGACCAAATTCGTTATCCTCAAAATAACCGTCGCCGCCAAAGATCTCAAGCATCTCGTCAGATACCAAACGTGTCGTATCGATTGAGAACAGCTTGCAAATCGAGGCCTTCTCGGCAATATATTCGCCAGTCGGATTCTCCATGTAATCCTTAGCGAAGTCATACACCATCGTGCGCAGCGCATGAATCATCATCTGCATATTGGCAAGCTTTACCCTGATGGCCTGTCGTTTAATGATCGGCTTACCAAAGGTCACACGATTACGCGCACGGGCAATACTGATCTCCAGCATGCGCTGAGCCATACCAAGATTGGAAGCAGCAATATGAACACGCGAAACAGCAAGCGAATGCATTGCAATTTCCATGCCCTGGCCTTCTTCACCCAAACGATACTTAGCAGGTACGCGCATGTTGGTGAACTTAAGACCTGTATGACCAGCACCCTTACATCCCATCATGTGAGGCATAGGCGTGACCTCATAACCAGGGGTGTCAACAGGAACGTAGAAGGTTGATAAACGATGATCAGGATCCGCATCTGGATCGGTCACGGCATGAATATAAGAATGGGTATTCATGTCGGTAAACGAAATCAACCACTTTTCACCATTGAGGATGTAGTCGCCATTTTCGTCGCGTACGGCAGTGGTGTGCAAGTCAGCGCCCGTACCACCCGTTTGCTCCGTCAGGCACCACGCAGAAAAAATGGACTTATCAGCAAACTTAGGCATCAATTCTGCTTTCAGTTCCTCAGAACCGAAGTCATACAAAGGACGCCAATTGAGGTCCTGAGCAAAATGGATATGCATACGCATACCACCAGGACCACGTGAAAATTCTTCTTGAATCTTGAGAATTTCAAGCTCGTTCAGGCCCCATCCACCATACTCTTCAGGCAAAGAAACGCGATACAGATTGTGCTCATTTACCAGATCGTAAAACTTCTGAGGAAATTTATTGGTGACCTCAATCTCCGGCTGCATTTCCTCGAAAGGCCCCTCTACCAGCTCCCTGACCTCTTTCAGGTAAGCTTGAAATTCTTCCTTGCTAAGCTTTCCCATTTGTTTGTGTCCTCCTAATAAACGATATTCAACTTAACAGCTGATGTTCCAACTATTATTCAGAAAGACAACCTATTGAATCAAATAGAATAAAGCGACAATTTTACCTAGGGTTTCTATGATAAAAAATCGCGCAAGGAAGCAAAGTGTACATCAATGGCACAAACATCTCTCATTCTTCTGTTAAAAATATCTTTCATATACAACGAAAGCAAAAAATGTCGGCACATCCACTAATTAGAAGGTCAGCTGAGTACTACTGATGCTCAGATTCGTAAGGCTTCTGTCACGATTGTTTTCTAGTGTCATCAGCGTTTCGCTTGGGCTTGCGAAAATCGCAAGTGAGCAAACGCCTCCTTACTAAACTATCCATGTCCGAAAAGGATAGACAAGTCATTTCTTAAGCACTCCAGCCTGAACACATTTCAAACGAAGGACAACAAACAGGAATCCTAAGATGAGCAACGGAAAGGTTCCTACAACCGAAAACGAAATATTCACTCCTGAAATGCACAGACCACAAATACTGGTACCAATCGTCGTTCCTAAATTGGTGGTAGTAAGAAAAAGACCATTCACAAAATCAGGCGCCTCGGCCCCAGATCGAGACACCATAAACTGATCTGTTGTATTGGCTACACCAACCACAACGCCCAAGACCAATACAAGCGCCCCAGCAGCTACCAGCATATAACTAACATCTGAAACCTGCATTACCGTCACGAACAACGCTACATACAACCCTAACAGGAGAAGCGGGCCAGCTAACATGGTTGCATATGGCGCTCGTCCTAAAGCACGGCCAGCAATAACGTTACCCAAAATATTGGTCAGACCATAAGCAAACAACATGACGCTTACCGCCAAGGCGCTCACCCCTAAAGCACTGCCCAAATATTCGGCCAAGTAACTATAAAAACCAAACATTGCAGCATTGATACTACCCGCTGCCAAAAGAGATACCCATACCACCGGCTTTTTCAAAATAGCAACCTGGCTACCATATGACAGCGCTTTTTCTACTGGCATAGAAGGAATAAATCCTATGGTTAGCAACAGCGCAAGACCTGTTACCACCGCAAAAAAGGCCATAGCCACAGGGAACGCAAACGCATCAGCCAACATGCCCGCAATAGGAGCACCTACAACCATACCAGCAGATACTCCCACAAAAACCTGAGCCGATGCCTTTGCGCATTCTTCAGGTGTATCACCCGAATGTTGCGCAATAGCCATAGCCATAGAAACATACAACGGATGAAACGCCGCCGGAATAACGCGAGCAGCTAGCAATACCTCAAAAGAGGGAGCCCATACTGAAACCACATTACAGATCGAAAACATACCCAAAGAAAGCAGCATGACTTTTTTTCTATTCATGCGAGAAAACAAAAGTGGCATAGTCGGCCCCGCTATAGCAACGATAAAGGCAAAGCCACTCACTAGCAGACCTGCATCCGGAATTGATACCGCAAAGCGCTCAGATACATATGGGATAACTCCCACAATACCCATTTCCGTATTTAAAATACTAAAAACACCAGTGGTAAGAATTAACACCAGCATTTTATTGCTTAATACCTTCACACCGCTCCTCTTGTTTTACCAACGCTCTACTACGCCCAGTTATTACTGCCTTACGTTGCCCTACCTTGTCTTCTTGTGTTCTCTTTTGGCTTGTCGTTGCTTAGCTACTGTTTTGTCAAGACTCAGGCACAGCCAGATCGCTATGTATTCTAAAGAGACCAAAAAGATATGTATAATACTTATATTTAATTCCTAGATATCTATTATTGTTATACTGTGACCACAGCATACAAAGATGAGTCGGCCTTCCCAGTCTTGGCATAGTAGGCTTTTTGGCAATCTTGCAGATATGGCATATCGGCTTGATCAGACTTGCCCATCTCACCACTCCTGCCAAATATGCCAACTTTACTAGCCCTACCAGACTCACTGGCTTTGCCGAAGGATCAATTCTGCTAGCTGTGCCATATCAAGAAAGTGAGATCACTTATGGAATTTCGTTCACTACGATATTTTCTTATGATTGCCCGAGAAGGAACCATTTTAGGTGCAGCAAAGGTACTGCATATTTCCCAGCCGGCTCTTTCGCGCCAAATGAAAGACCTCGAGAAAGAATTAGGCTGCACACTTTTTACCCGTGGCAGCCGCCATATTGAACTGACTGAAGCTGGCACGCGCCTGCGTAAACGCGCCGAAGAGATTGTTGATCTTGTAGAGCGAACCGAGACAGATTTTCTTGTATCAGGCGACACCGTGACGGGAGAGGTACGTATTGGTGGTGGCGAAACGCCTGCTGTTGCCCTTATAGCAGACGCCATCGAACAAGTACAACAAGAATACCCCGCCATACGATTCAATCTCCATAGCGGCAACGGCCTTGATGTAAGCGAGAGACTTGATTTAGGCCGTATTGATTTTGGACTGTTTATCGGCGATGTTGACCATGAAAAGTACGAAACGATCAAGCTCCCTGCACATGATATATGGGGCGTTATCATGAAGGCAGCCAGCCCCCTCGCACAAAAACAAACCATTTCCCCTGAGGACTTGCGTGATCAACCGCTTATTTTATCCCAACAAGCCATAGGCGATCTTTCTACCTGGTTAGGACGCAACCCCAAACGGCTCAATGTTGTTGCCACCTATAACTTGCTTTATAATGCTTCGATTTTGGCTGCAAAGGGTATTGGCTATGCTTTAAGTCTTGATGGGCTGGTCACCTCATACGCACAAACCGATTCTGCCATTACCGCCGTTGCAGGCAACCGCGAAACTATGAGTGAGGTAGTGTTTCGCCCTCTTGAGCCACCTCTTACTGCTCCTATCTTTTTAGGCTGGAAACGCTATCAAAGTTTTTCACCCGCAGCAGGAGTATTTCTTGAAAAGATCAAGGCTCTTTGGAATTAGCACGAATTTCCATCAAATCGAGCGCTTTCATGATATTGCGACGACTGAGCGTACCAACCAATTTGCCATCCTGCACCACCGGAGCTTTTTTGATCTTTTTATCAGAAAGGATACGGAATGCACAATCAGCCTGATCAGAAGCCTCAACAGTAACTACAGCCTTGGTAGCTAACTGCATGACGTTCAAAGCGCATGCCGTTTTGATACGCTCTTGAAAACTATCCGTCTCCAGCATAATGATGTAGTTCGCACCATCTAAGTGTGATGAGTTATGGCGAGCTAAGTATTTCAAAATATCGCCGTCAGAAAGAAACCCTACCACAGTATCCTTCTCATCAATCAGTGGTATCCCATTGGTTTCCGTTTTTTGCATAACCGCAATGGCATCACGAATCGTTGCAGTAGCAGGCAACGTATCTGGTGAAGCGTTCATAATATCTGACACCAGCCACGCTCTATCAATACCAGGAATAGAGTTGGGTGCCACGTTCCTAGCAGTTTTCTTATCACGCACAAATACCGCAATGATCACTGCAATAATCGCAATCAAAAGAAGCATGCCCATAAATGCAAAGTGGCATCCCACATAAGCCTGTTCAGCGGCAGAGGTTTCAGGAGTTGTATACAGCGATGAAAGCGCCGTAAGACTTACCACGAACGCAGTGCCCAAAGAACTTCCTACTTGCTCAATAGTAGCAATGATGGCGTTACCATGCGGAAGTGAAATGTTGGGAAGTGCATTGATACCCCATGTATTGAGCGGAGTAATCAGCGCTTGAATACCCAAGCAAACCACCGTGTAGGCAATACACGCCACAAAAAGCGGCGTAGCGTCTTGCAACATAACATAGCCAATACCACCTGCAAGCAACACCACAGCGCCAAGAAGAGTAATGCCACGCACCCCATATTTATCGAATAACTTACCTGACAATAGCCCAAAGAATGCCCCAATCAACGCACCAGGCAACATAACAAGCCCCGAAATCGTGGCTGACGCTTGTAAGGCATTCTGAATGTAGATAGGAAAGAGCACACTCCCCCCGATAAGTACCCCTTCCAAAAATAGAATGGTTATCGTAATGATTAGAAATTCACGGTACTTGAGCACACGAACTTCAAGAATAGGATTATCGAGCTTAAGCTGCCGACGAAAAAAGAGTGCGATGATAGCAGCGCCAACAACAATAAGTACCACAGGTAGAACCGGATTTGGACTCGATGTGGACGTAGAAATACCATACAGCAAGCAAACCATACCAACAGCGATAAGGACCACCGAAAAACCATCAAAGGTAGTACGGTCAAATCCTTCAAATTTCTTCAATGCCGCAATCGCGGCAACAATAACACAAAAGGTCAAACCAACCACTAGTACAAACAAAGCGCGCCAACCAATGCCATCAACCAATAAACCAGAAATTGACGGCCCCATCGCAGGCGCAAAACTAACAATCAAACCAACCAAACCCATGCCAACACCACGATTTTCACGAGGAAAAATAAGGAGGATGAGCGCAAACACCATAGGCATAACAACGCCTGTTGCACAGGCCTGCAAAACACGCCCCAGCAACAAGAAAAGAAAACTCGGGGAAACAGCACAGAGGGCTGATCCCGCAGCAAAAAGTGCCATGCCCCCAATGAAAAGCTTGCGAGTAGAAAAACGGCCAATGAGATATGCATTCAGGGGAATGATGACTGCCTCAACCAAAGCATAGCCGCTCGTAAGCCACTGCACGGTAGTAGCATTAACATTCAGATGAGTCATGATGGTAGGCAACGCTGGCGTAAGCAATGTCTGGTTCAATACCACCAAAAAGGCACCTGCAAGCAATACGATCACCATAATTGTTTGTTCACGGGTAAGACCCATAGATACCAATCCCCTTTCACGAGCCTATAACTCCACAACATCATGCTCAGGCAGCACAAAAAAAGCTGGATAAGAAGCAGGCATTTCAGCCTGTGCCTTATCCAGCTCGTTATCTCTTTATGGATAACTCACCCTCCGAGCAAGCATTCCCTATTGTGTCGTCTTTAAAAGTTAAGTCAAGAGAGAATCGCTATCTTTTTATGTATCCATGCCGCGCACCTATACCTATCCTAGTGGCGCAACGTTCCATACTCTGCGCACACCCCCAGGTGTTGCGGTTAGCTTAAGAAGTTTCCCCTATCCTAGTAGGCCGCAGCAACCCAAGAATGCAAAAACACATCCACGCCCCTTGCATCCTTGCCACGCCCCGGCAAATCTAATGCGTAGATGCTATATCGCCCGCCTCTAAGGTGGACTCCATTGCCTCAACTATAGCATCGCCCGTACTGGACATAGATGATGGGTATGAAATGCTCATGCGGTTGATACTCCCTGCACCTACATATTCTTTGATATACACAATTCTTTCATCATCAGGCTCTTCATACGAATACACAAACCACGTATCGCCATGGGCAGTATATCCTTCAATGCCAACAGCATTTACTAACGTGGTTAGCCGAGACGTTGCCGTTCCGCCCGTAGAATTATTGCTTCCCCACAGATCAATGATGATATCGCCCGCACTATTGTTGAGAAACATAGCCCCAGACCCGTCATTGTACGCTTCGGAAACAATGAAATATGACGGGTAATCAACGCAATATCCAAACCGTGCATTGGAATAGGTAGTATAGCCATTACGTGATGATGACGTATACGAATCTCCTCCACCCCCTGACGAAGACGAATCATACGTATCGGTTTGTTCGGTGCCTTCAGCGTAGGATTGAGTTGAATCTTGCGCTGCTGCCGTTTCATCAGAATCAGTAGAATCAACAATCAACGCTTGAACATCGGTTGGCTCATCAGCGGTTTCTTCCGCTTGATTCGGAAGTGCGAACACCAAAACAATAGTCACAATAATGGCAAGCACTACAACCGCACTACCAATACCAATCCCTATTTTGGCATTGCGCGAAAGCGAATGTGAGGACTGCGAAGTATTCGCGGTATTACTACGTTGATAATCTGATTGTCCCGACTGATTGCCCAGTTGCGCATGTAGTTGTCCCACAGCGTGGTCACCTGGCTGAGTAGCAGAGCCTATCGGCTGTTCGGGAACAGGCGGATGCACAGGTGCACCATGGTTCTGTTCTGCATCAAGCGCCGTATCGCCCTCAATAACCACCCCACAATGAACGCAAAACTGAGCATCGTCTTCCAGCTGAGCACCACATGATGCGCAATACATACCAAGCCCCTATCATCTTCCTGAAGGTCCAACTTTAAGCATTACCAACGAATCATTGTTGACGTGCCATTTTATGATAGCGGCTATAACCGGTTCTACCTACTATTAAAAAGAGTATTAGACCTTTTATCTCTTAACAAAGGTACGGCAGCACGCGCTAATTCATCATGCCATGCGTTATCGGATGCCGTCTGCTACCGCGCATACCACACAGCACACTGTTATTGGCAACATCTTCGTGAAGCACTCTGGGGCATTTAGGTGCTTCCGCGACCCCTGCAGAACGCTTAGACACTCCCAAAAGACACGCCTTACCAAACGTTCGTTTGAAGTCCATTTATAGGTAATAGTTAACCAAAATCTATATCTTTATCACCTGCGCTTATAGACAACGCTTTACATCATATTGGAACTGGATATTTCCTTATCCGTTTATTAAAACCTACAGTTTTTTATAAAAGCAAACAGCTGTAGTTTGCGCAGATGAGAAAGGGGTTTAGATGGCAAGTTACTTCCACGAAATCGACCCATCACAGTTTAAACGGTATTGGCTTGACATTCCTTATGCCGACTATGATCCTCGTCAAAAGCTTGATATTTGGCTCCCTGATGAAGGTGATGGTCCATTCCCGCTTATCGTATTCGTCCATGGTGGCGGCTGGGTCGGCGGCGATAAGCGCGAGAATACCATGCCTGGTGCATTTAAGGTAATGTCGCAAGGCTATGCTCTTGCATGCGTGGAATATCGCATCGCACCTGCTGCAGTATGGCCTGATCCTCTCTACGACGTTCGTGCAGCTATTCGTTTCTTGCGTGCACATGCAGAAGAATACAAGTTAAAAACCGACAAAATTGCTGCATGGGGTAATTCAGCCGGCGGTCATATCCTGAACATGGTTGCTGCTCTAGATGGACGTCCCATCATGAAGGGAGCCAAGCTGGGCTATCCTGAAGTGGACGACTCCATCCAATGCTTGGTAAACCTGTATGCACCAAGCGATATGTATCAAATTGACCTGTGCAACCGTCTTCCCGAAAGTGCGGTAAAAGACGCAACGGGAGGCACTGATACCGCAGATGACGCAGGCGAAGGCATGAAGTTCCCTCACAACTTAATCATGGGCTTCAAAAATAGTCGCAATCGTGAAGCTGCCGCCTTTGGTAGCCCCATCAACTTTGTAACCAAGGACTTCCCCCCTGCGTATTTCATGCATGGAATACAGGATCCTATTGTTCCTTACACCCAGTCCGTTGCCATGACCAACATGATCAATGAAACCTGCGGTGAACAGCGTGCTCATTTCGAGCTCTTCCCTGATGCAGTTCATGGTGATCCGGTCATGAAAACCGATGAAGCAGTAAATAAAATCCTTGACTTCATCGACAGCGTTATCTGGGATGGCCCCCACGCACGCACTCCGTTGCCTGAAGAAATTCGCACAACTGAAACATCAAGCGGTACAGGTGACTCCTTCGAAAACTAATGCAAGGAAGTGATTTTTATGGCTCAAGCTGAAAAAAATTTTGTTGAAAAAAGCTTTGGTAGCTATTTCCCCATTATTTTGGCGCTATGCGTCGTTTTAGGTTTTCCTTCTGCAATGCTCATCAATACTGCAAGTATTTTTTATGAGCCAATTGCAAATGACATCGCCGGTGGTACTGCCAATCTTGCTGCTGTGTCTGCCTGGATGTCTTTGTGCTTGCTATCTTGTGCATTGTTCTCACCAATCATTGGTCGCTGGATGGAAAAATATGACATCCGTATCCTCATGGTGATTTCAATCTGCATCGAAGTATGCGCTTTCTTAATTTTCTCTGTTGCCACTGCTCCCTGGCAGCTGTGGATTGTAGGGTTTATTTGTGGTGTTCCTAATACCATTTTGATGGGCATGTCGGCATCCGTTTTGATCAACCGCTGGTTCCGTCGCAATGTAGGTCTTCTGATTGGTATCTGCACTGCATTTGCTGGTCTAGGCGCTGCAGTATTTCTGGTTATTGGCCAAGCAATTATGAACGCTGTTGGTTGGCGTATGACCTACGATGTTTGGGCATTGATTGCTTTGGTAATCGCAGTTCCTGTGGTCTTAATTTGCGTTCGCAATGATCCCTCCGATCGCGGTTTGCTTCCTTATGGCACCGCATGGGCAACGAAGAAAGCTGGCAACGAAGAAAAGAACATTGTCAATCCGCCAAGCGTGGATCCCAAGGTTGGTACCCGCAGTATCGTATTCGTCCTTGTTGTAATTTTTGGCTTCTTGGTAAGCTTTATCTGCCAGATCAATGGTTACTTCCCACGCTATGTAAACTGGGTTGGTGAACAGGCATTAGCTGGTCAGATGGCTGGAGCCTTTATCTCCGGTGCTGTATTGACCTCGATCTGTCAGGTCGGTAGTGCTTGCGGCAAAATTGGTTTGGGTATCTTCTCTGACTTCTCCGTTGGAAAGGCAATCAGTGTACTTTCGATTGCAGGTGTTGTAGGCATTGTCTTTATTTGGGCATTCCCCTCAACCATCCTCATGCCAATTGGTGGTTTGATCTTTGGCTTGTTCATTGCTGGTGTTTTGGTTCTTACCCCAATGCTTATTCGCCGCGTATTTGGCGAAGGCAAGAACTTCCCAATATTTAATGGACGTGCAGGCTTCTTTACTCAGCTCGGCGGCTCTGCTGCTAACTTAGTTTGGCCTGTTCTACAAGGTACTGCATGGGGATTCAATGCAGTGTTCGCAGTAGCTTTGGTTGGCATTGTTATCGTTTTGATTGTTGGCCTAGCAGCTTATAGCATGCGCGACAAATTACCGCGCGTACAGGAATAGTTCGCTCGTCCTCCCCCTTTTTAGACAGTCTTGAACCTTTTTCTTCCTCCCCCATTCAAGACTGTCCTTCTATAGTCGCCATGTCTGCAAGAGTTGCCTCTCTTACAGACATGGCGTTTTCGGGCTTCTCATCGAAAAAAACTATACATGTCACTTCAGGATTGCAGACAATACACACAGTGGGTACCACCAAGGAATCGAGGACACCATGGAACTTCGACAACTGCATTACTTCCTTGCGATAGCCGAGTGCGAAAACATGACGCAAGCAGCGAAAATGATCCATGTTTCCCAACCAACCTTAAGTACCACCTTGCGTGACCTAGAACATGAATTAGGTTTTCCACTATTTACTCGTACAGGAAAGCGGCTCAGTCTCAATGAAAGTGGACGTTATTTTGCCAAGCGGGTTAGAGAAGCATTCGACCTACTTGAAGAGGCACAACAAACCGCACGCGATAATGCCCATGCACGAGAGCGGATCGTAAACTGTGCCGTAGAAATTCCCGTTGGCCATGCTGGGGAACTCCTTCGTTCATTTCATCTACAGCATCCCGATATTATTATCCGCATGGGATATCCTGATTCCAGCACGTTTTATCAACAGGTCATTGACTTAAAATTGTTCGGTTCCCTTCTGCAGATAGAAAACGAACACACTATCCTACTTGGCAAAGAGCATTTTGTAGGCATCCTGCCATCTGATCATTCTCTTGCTCACGAAAGCTCATTTGAACTTCGCATGCTTAAAGATGAACCTTTCATTCTTACTAATCCTAGCGAGCTGCGTACAACCGTTATTGAAATGTGTCGAGAGGCAGGCTTTCAGCCTAATATCGTTGCTGAAACTCAACTTTATAGCGAAGCTTTAAGCCTAGTTGAATCAGGCATTGGGTGTACCGTAGGC
Organism: uncultured Cryptobacterium sp.; assembly: GCA_964456695.1. GTDB lineage: Bacteria > Actinomycetota > Coriobacteriia > Coriobacteriales > Eggerthellaceae > Anaerotardibacter. Next base: position 27,801 of record CAYWAO010000013.1, read on the forward strand.
ACCACGTTTACGTGGCTTGGGAAACAAAACTTCAATGTTTCGGTTAAAATGCCTCGCGATGTGCAGCGCATGCGTTATCTGTATGCCCACCTCAACAATGATATTAAAACATCACAAGCTACAAAAACTTTTATTGAGTTTCTTCAGTCTTATGCCCAAGAAATAATGCAAGGGTACGCCGAACCTCAAACTGCGCAACGCATATAAACGTTGAGACTTTAAGCATCTTTGTATCTATGCATGGATCAGGGCTGACTAAGAATTCAATCTTTTAAACATCTTGATAGCATGCTTGCGCTGTTCTTCTGTGTAGGCAACCTTCATTTTGGACCTCCCGTTTTATACGGAATTATGTCCGAGGCTCCTTTTGTCCTTTAAGCCTTAAGGTAAGAAAACAAGAATTTAAGAAGCAAGCAACACGTATGTAAAGCTCAATGGCATAGTATGCAAAAGCTGCACATACACAAAAGCGCCCTATATGAGCAGAACGACCTATCCTCCCACGGACTACACCGCAGTACTTTTGGCGATGGGAAGCTTAACTACCGAGTTCGGAATGGGATCGGGTGATCCTTCCCTCCATGGTTCCGCTCATACAAGGCGCTCTTTTGATAAAAGAAGCACATAAGCGTTCTTTTGTGCAAGGTGCAAATCTCTCAAGCAACCTTGAGGGTTGTATAGCGAAGTATATATGAAGTCGATCAAATAGTAACTATAGAAGATAAAGAGCTCGGCCGATTAGTACCGCTTGCCTGAAGCGCTCACACGCCTTACAGCTGCGGCCTATCAAACTCCTAGTCTAGAAGTGGCCTTACCACAAAGAGAACTCATCTTGAGGTTGGCTTCCCACTTAGATGCTTTCAGCGGTTATCACATCCGGACGCGGCTAGGCAGCCATGCTGTTGGTCAACAACTGCGACACCGGAGGTCCGTCCATCCCGGTCCTCTCGTACTAGGGACAGATCCTCTCAATTCTCTTACGCCCACGGAGGATAGGGACCGAACTGTCTCACGACGTTCTGAACCCAGCTCGCGTACCGCTTTAAATGGCGAACAGCCATACCCTTGGGACCTGCTACAGCCCCAGGATGCGATGAGCCGACATCGAGGTGCCAAACCTTGCCGTCGATGTGGACTCTTGGGCAAGATCAGCCTGTTATCCCCGGAGTACCTTTTATCCGTTGAGCGACGGCCATTCCACACTGAGCCGCCGGATCACTAGAACCGACTTTCGTCTCTGCTCGACTTGTAGGTCTCGCAGTCAAGCTCGCTTATACTCTTGTGCTCTACGGATGATTGCCAACCATCCTGAGCGAACCTTACGCACGCCTCCGTTACCGTTTAGGAGGCGACCGCCCCAGTCAAACTACCCACCTGGCACGGTCCGCGTGGCGGATTCACGCTCACACGTTAGGCTGCCAGAACGCCGAGGGTGGTATTCCAAGGATGACTCCAGAGAAACTGGCGTTTCTCCTTCACAGTCTCCCACCTATCCTCTACACGACGTGCCAACAGCCAATGCCAAGCTGCAGTAAAGGTTCACGGGGTCTTTCCGTCCTTCCGCAGGTAATTCGCATCTTCACGAATAATACAATTTCACCGGGTCCATGGTTGAGACAGCGCCCAAATCGTTACGCCATTCGTGCAGGTCGGAACTTACCCGACAAGGAATTTCGCTACCTTAGGACCGTTATAGTTACGGCCGCCGTTTACTGGGGCTTAGTTTCAAAGCTTCGCAAAATGCTAACCCATCCACGTAACCTTCCAGCACCGGGCAGGCGTCAGACCCTATACGTCGTCTTGCGACTTAGCAGAGTCCTGTGTTTTTGATAAACAGTCGCTTGGGCCTCTTCACTGCGACCCCCATACGCTCAAGGCGCGTGTCCTATCACCCACAGGGGCACTCCTTCTCCCGAAGTTACGGAGTCATTATGCCGAGTTCCTTAACCATGGTTCTCCCGATCGCCTTGGTATGCTCTACCCGCCCACCTGTGTCGGTTTTGGTACGGGCACCAAAAAATCTGCTTAGAGGTTTTTCTTGGAAGCATGGGCTTACCGACTTCACTTAAGCTTCGTCTAACGTCTCAGACTTATAAAACAGCGGATTTGCCTACCGTTTTGTCCTACACGCTTTCACGGGGACGTCCAGAACCCCGCCCGGCTACCCTTCTCCGTCACCCCATCGTCATAACGATTTAGTGGTGGTACAGGAATATCGACCTGTTGTGCATCGACTACGCATGTCTGCCTCGTCTTAGCTCCCGACTGACCCTGGGAGGATTAGCCTTGCCCAGGAACCCTTAGGCTTACGGCGGAGGAGTTTCTTGCTCCTCTCTCGTTACTCATGCCAGCATTCTCACTTCCCTGCAATCCACGCAAAGTTACCTTTGCGCTTCATCTTACAGGCAACGCTCCCCTACCACCGGTACTTGCGTACCGATTCGCCGCTTCGGCACCGTGCTTAAGCCCCGTGAATTGTCGGCGCGTGTCCACTCGACCAGTGAGCTGTTACGCACTCTTTAAATGCATGGCTGCTTCTAAGCCAACATCCTGGTTGTCTAGGCAAACGCACATCCTTTGCCACTTAGCACGAATTTAGGGACCTTAGCAGGCGGTCTGGGCTGTTTCCCTCTCGAACACACGGCTTAGCCCACATGTTCTGACTCCCGAACTATAAGACTTACGGCATTCGGAGTTTGGTTTTGATTGGTAGGCGGTGAAGCCCCCGCACAAATCCAGTGCTCTACCACCGCAAGTAAACGTATCGAGGCTAGCCCTAAAGCTATTTCGGGGAGAACGAGATATCTCCGGGTTTGATTGGCCTTTCACCCCTATCCACAGGTCATCCCCTCCGTTTTCAACCGAAGTGGGTTCGGCCCTCCACAGAGTCTTACCTCTGCTTCAGCCTGCCCATGGATAGATCACCCGGCTTCGCGTCTGTGGCATACGACTCAATGCGCCATCTTAAAGGCTCGCTTTCACTACGGCTCGTTTCAAAACTTAACCTTGCCGCACACCACAACTCGCTGGCTCATTCTACAAAAGGCACGCTGTCACACCGCAAAAGGGTGCTCCAACTGCTTGTAGGCACACGGTTTCAGGTACTATTTCACTCCCCTCTCGGGGTACTTTTCACCTTTCCCTCACGGTACTGGTTCGCTATCGGTCATAGGAGAGTATTTAGCCTTGGAGGGTGGTCCCCCCAGATTCATACCGGATTTCACGTGTCCGGCATTACTCGGGAACAATGTATAGACAGATTGAGCTATTTCGCATACAGGACTTTAACCTTCTCTGGTGTGGCTTTCCATCCACTTTTGCTATAACCCAATTTTGTAACTGCCCTATTCATACAGGTCTAAATAACAACATTGCCCCACAACACCACCTGCAGCAACGCACCTGTGCTTACACATACAGGGGTTTAGGCTAGCCTGCGCGTTCGCTCGCCGCTACTAGCGCAATCTCGGTTGATTTCTTTTCCTCAGGGTACTTAGATGTTTCAGTTCCCCTGGTTGCCCTCGCTGATCCTATGTGTTCAGAAAAGCGATACACAAGCATTACCTTGTGTGGGTTGCCCCATTCGGAGATCTGCGGGTAATAACGCCTATGTGCAGCTCACCGCAGCTTATCGCAGCTTGTCACGTCCTTCATCGACTTCCTATGCCAAGGCATCCACCGTATGCCCTTAATATCTTTGATCTTCTATAGAAATCTATACACAAAGAAGAAAAATATCGCTGGGTATAAAGATCATACTAATTTGATCGAAAGTGTAATTGTTATTAACTTCTTAGATGCGAATCTGCTCATATTCGTAAGAAAGAAAATGAGTGATTCTAAATGAAGTTATACATTTACAAACTTCTTTATTCGCTATACAACTCTCAAGGTGCTAAAGCAGGTTTTAGAAGGTATCAATCTTTTAGTCTATCTTGTCTAAAAAGAACCCTCGAAACTGGATACTGCAGATGATGTTCTAAAAGCTTTGAAGTGATCCACACATAAAAGTTAGTTAGTCATTTCTAGTCACAGGAGTAATCTCGACTGTGATGAATAAGAGATGATTTTCTATCTCTCCCTAGAAAGGAGGTGATCCAGCCGCACCTTCCGGTACGGCTACCTTGTTAC
>CAYWAO010000014.1:0-31421 GCA_964456695.1 uncultured Cryptobacterium sp.
CAACAAAAAAGACACCCTTTCGGGTGTCTTTCAAGCAAAGACAATAAACAAATTATTTATTCTGCTGCGGTGTACTCACGATTGACAGAGCTATCAATAGAAACACCCGGTCCCATCGTTGAAGTTACCGTAATGGATTTCACATAACGGCCTTTCGCAGCAGCAGGCTTCATACGAAGAATCTCGTCATATACGGCACCGTAGTTCTCAGCAAGCTGCTCAGCACTAAAGGAACACTTACCAATGACGACATGAGCAATACCATAGCGGTCAGCACGATACTCAACACGGCCGCCCTTGAGTTCTTTAACAGCTTTAGCAACATCAGGAGTTACCGTTCCCAGCTTAGGATTAGGCATAAGACCACGAGGACCCAAAATCTTACCAAGACGACCAACCTTAGCCATCTGATCAGGAGTTGCAACCGTAGCATCAAAATCAATATTGCCAGCTTGGATATCTGCAATCAACTCGTCTGAGCCAACAATTTCAGCGCCAGCCTCTTCGGCTGCACGAGCCGCTTCGCCTTCGGCAAATACCGCAACACGAACCGATTTACCGGAACCATGAGGAAGGCTCACCGTGCCGCGAAGCTGCTGATCAGCCTGACGAGTGTCAAGTCCAAGACGGAAATGAGCCTCGACCGTCTCATCAAAGTTAGCAGGATGGATTTCCTTAACGAGGGCAAGACCAGCTAAGGGAGTATATTTTTTAGTCGTATCAACCTTAGCAAGTGCTGCATCATATTTCTTCGACATATATTCTTTCCTTTCGTGGTTCTAACAAGTGTATAACACTCTTCCACTGCTCTTCATTTTAAGCGCATACGCCAATCACTGCGATTCATGCGGCTAGTAGCACAATAGAGTTAGTCGGAGGTGTCGCCCTGAAGCAGTGCAGCGAGACGACGGGTAACTTTGTACTCCTTCTTTGGAGCGCGACCCTCGATGGTAACACCCATAGAACGAGCCGTACCTGCCACTATTTCCATAGCAGCCTCGATGGTGTTAGCATTCAGGTCAGGCATCTTGATTTCAGCAATCTCACGAAGCTGATCTTCGGTCAGTTCGCCGACCTTCTTGAGCTGAGGAATACCAGAACCGCTCTTGATGCCAAGCTTTTCCTTAATCAAGAAAGCAGCAGGTGGAGTCTTCAATACGAAATCGAAGGTTTTGTCTTCGTAAACCGTGATTTCAACAGGGATAATCGTGCCAGCTTTATCCTGAGTTGCTGCGTTAAATGCCTGGCAGAATTGCATAATGTTAACGCCTTGAGCACCCAATGCAGGACCAACAGGAGGAGCAGGATTTGCAGCGCCAGCAGGAATCTGAAGCTTGACAAAACCGCTTACATTTTTATCAGCCATTTCAGTTGCTTCCTTTCGACTGAAATAATTTGTTTAACCATCTATGACAAGCGATCTTCACGAGAAGCCCCGTCCACATACGGGCATGAAGTCGCATTGTTCTCACATTTAAATGTTTGCTACCTGATCAAAGGAAAGTTCTACAGGTGTTTCGCGGCCGAAAATAGAAACAAGAACCTTAACTTTACCAGCCTCAGGAGAAACTTCAGATACCACACCGTCAAATTCAGCCAAAGGCCCTGAAACAACCTTGACTGATTGACCCACCTCAAGACTCGTGGAAGTCTTCTTAGGAGCCTCGTGGGAGGTGCGTTTCATAATTTTGTTGTACTCTTCACGAGTAAGTGGAGCCGGGTTACCCTGGCTACCAACGAACCCTGTAACACCAGGAGTGTTACGAACCGCAGCCCAGCTGCGATCATCTAATTCCATGCGGACAAGAACATACCCAGGAAATACCTTCTTGTCACTTTCCACACGGCGTCCGCCTTCTTTAATTTCCGTCACCGTTTCGGTGGGAATTTCAATAGCAAACACATTGTTTTCCAGACCCATCGTTTCGATACGGGTCTCCAGGTTTTTCTTCACCTTGTTTTCATAGCCTGAATACGTGTGAAGTACATACCATTTCTTAGTCATGGCTTATGCTCCCAACCCAGAAATAGCGAAAAGTATCGGGGTGACGATCCAATCATCAAGAATGAGAACAAAAATACCGAAGAATAAGAGCGCCACAATAACAACACCTGTCCACTGCAACACTTCTTGCTTGGAAGGCCATGTCACACGACGCATCTCAGAACGAACTTCAGAAAGGAAAGCAAAACGCTTCTTCTTGGGTTTCTCCACTGCTTTCGTTTTCTTGCGAGCTTTAGAGCTCTGAGTGAGCTGAGAAGAAGTGTTCGTAGGCTTTTTAGAAGATTTCTTAAAGCCAAAAAGCTTTTTCTTAGGTTGTTCCTCAACTACCGGAGTAGCTTCTGCCTGCTTAGCAAGCTTCTTTTTAGCTGCACGATTAGCAGACGCCTTTGCTCTCTGTGTTTTAGACTTCTTTGCCATACAACTTTCCTGCTCTGGAAATTCCTACTCTATACGCCAAATAAGCAGCCCATAAGCTGCTCATCAACAAGCTGGCAGGCCAGGAGGGACTCGAACCCCCAACATGCGGTTTTGGAGACCGCCGCTCTACCAATTGGAGCTACTGGCCTATGTTTTTCCTAATCTTAGCGAGTTTCTTTATGCATAGTGTGATGTCCACACCATTTGCAGTATTTTTTGAACTCAATACGATCGGGGTTATTCTGCTTGTTCTTCTTGGTCGTATAGTTTCGACGCTTGCATTCAGTACATGCAAGAGTAACCAACGTACGCATCAATACTCCTTAACTTACCTAAAGCATTCTTGCCATTGCAGCATGATCAATCAAGAGGGAGCCCGCCTATACGGACTCCCCTCTCGAATTCAACACAAAAAATATTTGTTATTTGATGATCTTGGTTACACGACCGGAACCAACGGTGCGACCACCTTCACGGATAGCAAACTTGAGGCCTTCTTCCATGGCGATTGGATGGATGAGCTCGCCACGAAGTTCAACATTGTCACCAGGCATAACCATTTCGGTACCCTCTGGCAAGTGCGCAACACCAGTAACGTCGGTAGTGCGGAAGTAGAACTGAGGACGATAGCCATCGAAGAATGGGGTATGACGGCCACCCTCTTCCTTGGTAAGGATGTAAACCTGACCAACAAACTCAGAATGTGGAGTTACAGAACCAGGCTTCGCGAGACACTGACCGCGAACAATGTCCTCACGCTTAACACCGCGGAGCAAGCAGCCGATGTTGTCACCAGCGCGAGCCTCGTCGAGAAGCTTGCGGAACATCTCAATACCAGTGCAAACCGTCTTCTCGGTTTCCTTGATGCCAACAATTTCGAGTTCATCGTTGACATGGAGAACGCCACGCTCTACACGGCCAGTAGCAACAGTACCGCGACCGGTAATGGTCATGGTATCTTCTACAGCCATCAAGAAAGGCTTATCGACATCGCGCTCCGGAGTAGGAATGTAGGAGTCAACGGCATCCATGAGCTCCCAGATTTTTTCTTGCCACTTTGCGTCGCCCTCAAGAGCCTTCAGTGCAGAACCATAGATGATTGGGGTGTCATCTCCAGGGAACTCGTAGCTAGAAAGAAGTTCGCGAACTTCCATCTCAACGAGCTCAAGAAGCTCTTCGTCATCAACCATGTCGCACTTGTTCAAGAATACGACGATATAAGGTACGCCTACCTGACGTGCAAGCAGAATGTGCTCACGAGTCTGAGCCATAGGACCGTCAGTTGCAGCGATTACGAGGATAGCGCCGTCCATCTGAGCAGCACCGGTGATCATGTTCTTTACATAGTCGGCATGACCGGGGCAGTCAACATGTGCATAATGGCGCGAATCGGTTTCATACTCAATATGAGCAATGGAGATGGTAATACCGCGTTCACGCTCTTCAGGAGCCTTATCAATGTCTTCGAATGCGGTGAAGTCTGCATTGGCAGTGCCATGAGAACCATCATTTGAAGATAAGGTCTTGGAGATCGCAGCGGTCAGCGTGGTTTTGCCGTGGTCAACGTGGCCAATAGTACCAATGTTGACATGGGGCTTAGTACGCTCGAACTTTTCCTTAGCCATTGTTCCTCCTTGTTTGTTGGAAGGTGTGTTCGCTATTTCGAACACGAAACGATAAAAGTAAAAGCTTACCGTGCGTAAGCGAGAAAATGTGGTAGCGGTGACTGGACTCGAACCAGTGACGCCACGGGTATGAACCGTGTGCTCTAACCAACTGAGCTACACCGCCATAAAACTGGTGCCCACAAGCAGACTTGAACTGCTGACCTCTTCGTTACCAACGAAGTGCTCTACCTGCTGAGCTATGTGGGCGAGATGGTGGGAGTGCAAGGATTCGAACCTTGGAAGGCTGAGCCAACGGATTTACAGTCCGTCCCATTTGACCGCTCTGGAACACTCCCGAATTCGCTTGTGATCATGTGCAATTTTCAAGCTGCTGCCTGCCTTGAAGCACCCAAGTACTTCAAGCGAGCAAGGGAATGATACGCTAGTAATTCCGCCCTGTCAACGCCTTACACGCCCCCGGGCATATCCATTTCACATTTCCCCCACTTGTTGATTTGCAAGCCAAACCAAGTACAAAAAGGCTTCCCTTGCACCCATCCACACACGTGCGGACAGGCATAAGAATCCTTTCTCGAGACTGCCCCCAAAAAGGATAGACGAAAGAAAGGACATGAAAGATAAAAGAAAGACAAAACACCACTTCAGATTAACAAAAGCTGACCAGAATTACTGTCGGACGAGCACCTTAATGCAGACAAAAGCAAAATAGACTGTACTAGAACACAAACGTGATATTCAGCGCCTTTCTGTGATCTATCACAAGTCTTCAGAGTTTCAACTTCAGTCCAGGCATGTCTAAGAACATGTCCACGTCCCTCTTTTCGTATACGGCTGCTTCGTCTCTTTCTTAGCAATCTGCGTCCATATAACTATCAAATTCTTTCTTGATTTCTTCCGAAGGCTCCTCTGTTACCAAAGAAACAACCACAATAGCAATCAAGCTCAAAATGAACGCGGGTAGCAATTCATATACCTCAAAGATACCGCCAAGAGGCGTTAAAAACGCTTCCCATACTAATACGGTTACTGCGCCAACAATCATGCCCGCCAAAGCGCCCTTGAGGTTAGTACGACGCCAGTAGAGACTCATAATGATCAGCGGGCCAAACGACGCCCCGAAGCCTGCCCACGCATACGACACAACCTGAAAGATCGACGAATTTTCATCGAGGGCAATCACAATGCCAAAGATAAGAATTGTCACAAGAGTGAGACGCGCCACAATCATAACCTGGGCATCGGTTGCGTCTTTTTTGATAAGTCCCCGGTAAATGTTTTCAGCGACCGCAGAACCTGATATGAGCAAATACGAAGAAGAAGACGACATCGAGGCCGCGAAAATACCTGATACCACCAAGCCACACATAAATGAAGGAAGCAGCAATTCGGAAAGCACGATAAAGATATTTTCCGAAGAAGCCTGGGTGAGGAATTCCGCTGGCAACACTGCTCTACCAATAAGACCGATGCATACTGCTGAGCCCAGAGAAACAACAACCCATACCGTTGCAATACGACGAGACTTCGTCAATTCATGCGAATGAGTTGCACTCATGAAACGGACAAGCACCTGAGGAACGCCACAGTATCCAAGGCCCCATGCAAGACCAGAAACAATAGCAATAGCACCATATTCAGCAGCCGAACCAAAGAGCGGCTCGCCGTTTTCAACTAGCTGATTACCATCAGCACCAAGAATGGGTGTTGCTATTTCTGTTCCCGATAGGAACCCAGGAATGTTTTGCAAAAAGGCAACGGTATTATCGATACCCCCCGCTGCCGCAACAGATCCAACAAACACAATCACTAACGCGCAGACCATCAACGACCCTTGCAAAAGATCAGTCGTACATACCGACAAATACCCTCCCACAAAGGTGTAGAGAAACACGATGAGAGCACCCAGAACCATCATCGTTGCGTAATCAAGACCAAACAGGGTTGAGAACAACTTGCCGCAGGTTACAAAACAGCTACCCACGTAAACACTAAAGAACACTAGGATAATAAGAGCGGCAATGGTCATCAAAATATTCTTAGTATCATGAAAGCGATTTGAAAAGAAATCCGGAATCGTAATTGAATTATTCGCTACCTGCGAATACTTACGAAGACGCTTAGCAATAAATAACCAGTTTAAGTAAGTACCAATTGCAAGACCGATAGCGGTCCACATTGCATCAGACGCACCGGTAAAGTATGCAACGCCTGGCAATCCCATCAGCAACCAACCCGACATGTCAGATGCTTCTGCGGATAATGCCGTCAACCAAGGCCCAAGCCTACGGCCTCCAAGAAAATAATTTTCTGTGGACTGGTTAGACTTCTTGGCGTAGATAAAACCAATGATTACTACAACCACAAAATACAAGAGCATTGCAAGCAATACCCAAAAATCATGAGAAACCATACTGTTCGCTTTCTAGATACTTTTCCTGTCACGAGACAAGCACAAGACAGCTTTGACATACCCTTATTCCAGACCGGAACATTGCCCACAGCAAGAGCACGCTAAAACAAGATATGCGAAACGCTGTATTATGCTGGAGTGCAGGAATTATACGGCAAAGTTGAACTTCGTGCTGAGCAAAGATTCAAGAGAGTTCCAATACCAGAAGTAAGCGGAAACAACACGCTCAATTTGACACACATCAGAAACAAACGGCGACAATTTGGATGCACGCACGCAGCAGTGCAGTTTATCTCTCTAGCAATCCCATAACAGCAACGCATGAAACCATTACGTTGCACCCAAGCAAAAAGTCATCCAGAAAACGACTTATTATGCAAGCACTAAAGGGTATATAGCACTTTCTTCTCGGTAAAATTACCTCTGGAACTCACCATCGGATTTCATAATTTGTGTAAATGCTTTAGCGCTTTTATCATTTACTTAACGAATATTAAACATACAGAATTTATATAAAAACACGTCGCTTTTATCTTTCCCAAAATTGAGGTACTTATAATACTAAGCTTTCCACCCTCAACATAGCGAGCGGGAAGCACGCAGCTTGACATCTCAATAGAAAGGTACAGCTGATTCTATGAAGACACGTTCTACTCCGCTTTGTCACGACAGTAATGATCAACGACGTCGATAAACAATGCAACATTTTGAGGTTGACTAATATTTGCTTTTGAGCAAAGGAAAAGCTGATGGAATTTCTCAGGTGCTTCTTTTATCGCAATAAGCTTTACATCGTCATGGTATGAATTAAGAAGCCACGAACGACACGCTATAGCAAGAATGTCAGGGCTACCCGAAACAATAGATGCGAGAGTAATCTCATCCGAATAGAGGTAGTCAATCAAGAGATCGTAATCCTTGACCAAATCAGTAAGCTCATGCGCTAGAGGACCACTAAGACTATAAGAAACAATGTAGTGTCCTTGCAGATCGTTAAGAGAAAGAGCGTCATATTGAGCAAAAGGATGACGGCGATTTACTACTAATGTAGCAGGCTGGCTCCAAATTGGCTTAAAAATGACATCGAGATCTTTGCCCATTGTGCCGCAAAAGGCTACATCAACAACTCTGTTTTTCAGATCCTTTAACAACGCAGGAGTCGTTGACTGTCTAACATGCAAACGAACTTCACCACGAGTTCTCGCTCTATATCGGCCAATGATCTCTGACCAGTCTTTATCTTGAACGGAGAAAACAGTGCCGACGGTGATTTCACTACGAACACATCCCTCATTTCGTTCTTCAAGAATCTTCACACCACCGTCAATAAAACGCAATGCGGTAGCAACATATTCATAAAAAGCTTGACCATCGGTAGTCAAACACACCGAACCACGCTTTCGATTAAACAACTTAGTATTGAGTTCGCGCTCTAGCTTAGCGATCGCAAGCGAAAGAGCTGAAGGAGTGATAGCCAAATTCTCAGATGTCCGTACTCGACTCTTAGTTTCTACTAAGGTCTTAAAGTAATAGAGGTGATCAAGGTTCACTTTGGATCCCTCCTAATAATGGATGCCTATCTATACTCATTTCGTTTGTTCAAATAGCACCGCAAACAACACTGATGGCAGGCAACATGACCAACCTCAGCGAGCTTCCGCCCCACCAAAGACGAAAAGCCACCTAGCCAAACCAGCGCTTAACACTTAATAAACGCTTACCGAAGTATAAACGACTTTTTTTCTTGTGCTTTTCTATCGAGACATCAATATCTGCTTATTAGTTACGCACTTCTTGACCAAGAAAAGTACGGATATGGAAGGAGGAGTAATTAATGAAAGGTCTTGAGGGAATAAAAGTAGTTGATTTGACCGGCTATGTTGCGGCACCAGCATGCCCACGCATTCTCGGCGAAATGGGTGCAACTGTGTACAAAATCGAACCGGAAACAGGGGACGAATACCGTACAAACGGACCGGGGTTCGGCATGAAAAAAACAGATATCGATGATCCGGCATTCGACTACGCTTCAATGAACAAAGTATTTGTGAGCATCAACCTCAAAAGCGAAGAAGGTCGCGAACTTATCGAAACGATGTTGGCTGATGCAGACATCATGGTAACTAGCTTTCGCGACAAAGCGTTGACCAAACTTGGATTGGACTGGGAATCGGTACACGAGCGTCATCCTCATCTGGTCTGGGGTCAGATGCGTGGCTACGGAGAATACGGTCCTGATAAAAACTCGAAAGGTTTTGACGCAACAGCCTATGCCGCTCGTGGAGGATGGTTTACCTGCTTACCTCAGTCGGGAGAAGGCTACCAGCCAATCAATTGGCCTGCGGCAATAGGCGACTGGAACGCCTCCCTCGCGCTTACCGCAGGATTGCTTGCTGCCCTTGCTCGCAAGGATCGCACCGGAGAAGGAGATAGAGTAACGGTCACTTTGCACCACTGCTCTTTGTGGCCGATGCAAATGATGCTTGGAAGCACACAATTTGGCGACACCTGGCCAAAATCTCGCTACAACGTCACGTGTCCGACCAATAACACCTATCAGTCAAAAGACGGTGTTTGGTTTATCATCTGCTATGGCAGCTACGACATCTTCTATGACCACACGATGCGAACCATTGGTCTGGATGATATGATCGGCAATCCTCGCTACAACACTGCTGCAAGCATCAATGACGGATCAGGCAAGAACGAAGAAGTAGTCCGCATCATAGAAAAGCAGTTCCTTACTAAAACTTGGGCTGAATGGGAATCAATTTTCAAAGCAAACGAAATCCCTTACGAAAAGCTCTATATGCCTGACGACATTTTGTCTGATGAAGAAGTGTATGCAAACGACATCTTGCGCAGAGTCCATTATGACGCGTTTGGTGAAAAAGTTCTCCCCACATCCCCTATTCGACTTGAAAGCATGGGCGATCCGGTTCTTCGTAAAAGCCGCCCTATCGGATACGACACGGCTGCGGTCATGCGTGAGTACGGATACAGCGATGAAGATATCAAACGAATGGATGGGAGATCCGTAACCTGCTATCACGGGCCTGATTTGCCCGAATCTGTATTCGAACCAAGTTTCGGCCCTCGTTCAAAGCGAGACTAAGGCTTTGTAAAGCCGCTATTCCGATTGGCGATCGCTAGGGGGAAACAACAAATCATTGCGTTGTTGCGTTAACTAATCGGTATCAACTAATCGGTAATTAAAGTATTTTGCAAGGAGGAGGAAAATGTCAGCAACAAAAATTACACGACAAGGTCTCACTTGGAGACATGTTGGCGTCGTAGTCACTATGTCACTAACTTTGTTTACTGCCGTTGGCATTATCTTTGTCGCTGCGGGCCTTTGCTACCGTCCTGTATCGGAGTATTTTGGAGTGCAAACCTCCCAGGTATCGCTCTATGTAACCTTCGTCTATCTTGGACAATGTATCGGTGCTGCACCAATGGCAAGGCTCTTTGACAGGTTTAATGCAAAATCCGTGTGTGTTTTTGCGGCTATCCTGGTTGCCCTTCCTTACATGGGATTCTGTATTTATCCAGCCATTTGGTGCTACTGGATAGCCGGTTTCATCATTGGTGTCGGACTGGTTTGTATCGAATTCACCATGACTGCAGGTATCTTAAGTCGCTGGTTCCACACCAACTACGGTACCGTAACGGGTATTTGTTTTGCCTTTACCGGTATTGGTGGCATGGTTTGGAACATTGTTGGTCAGTTTGTTCTTGGTCCCGATCTTGAGGGATGGAGAACGTTATACATGGTATTTGGCATTGCTATCTGCATCGGCACCATTCCCTTTATTGCCGTTTTTGTTAAGCGCACTCCACAAGAATGCGGAACACTTCCCTTTGGTATGCCTCTTGACACCACAGCAATGAAAGAAGAACTGGCTGCCCAAGAAGAACAAAAAGATATCGCCGAACCCGGTTGGCTCGGTAAAGAAATTTTGCGTAAACCTTTCTTCTGGACATTACTGTTGGGTGCTGGTCTATTGAACACCTTAACGACCATGACTCAATTGTTTGCAACCTACGTTCAGTTCCTCGCCCTTGATGGTTGGGGCGGTCAAGCAATCGTTGGTTTGGTACTTTTATCCGGTACACTTGAAGCGTTCACTAGCGGCGGACAAGCTGGTGGCAAGGTCATCATTGGATTTATTGAATCCCGCACCCTTATTGGAGCACAGCTACTGGGTTATTGCGGCGGTGTCGTAGGTCTGCTGATGATGTGGTGGATTCCACAACTCTTTGGCGAAGCGGGCATCTGGCCAATGATGTTTGGAGGTCTGTTCTTCGGATTAACCTACGCCTGTTCAACAGCCATGCTTCCATTCCTCTGTCGCCAAATTGCCGGTGGTAGGGAATTCGACAAGATTTATTCTTGGATGATCACAGTATTTAACGGTATTGGCGCTATTGGTGCAACCGGCTGGGCAGTTGTGTCTGAGCAATTCGGTTGGAGTGGATTCTTTATTGGTGGTTTGATTGTTCTTACCATTACGTTTGGTCTTCTTATCTACACCTGGCTTGCTGGCGACAAAGCTCGTAAAGCAACTTGGTATAAGAGCGATGAGGAATTAGCACAAGAAGCCGCTACTGCTCACTCATAGTCTTACAATACAGAGAATCCCCCATCTTAGTTAGAGTTACTCATCTCTGATAAAAATGCACCCTCTCTGTTCGCGAAGATACGGAGAGGGTGCGAGAAAAGGAAGATATCATGGGCGAGAAAATTGATTTTTCACTTTTGGCAACAATACTCAGTGCAGGAATTTTTGTCATCTTGGCTGGAGGACTTTTGCTTGGCTACGACACCACTCAATTGATTATTCTAGGCGTCGTAGGCTACACCATGGTATTTCTATTCAGACGCATTGGAAGAAATCAAAACACAAGCCGAGCACACAGCAAATCCTCTAAAAAGCGCTAAACGACAATTTAGCTTAAGCCTAAGCAACTTTAGTTTTACATCTTTTGCATGATTGAGACGCAATTAAGCTGCGTCTTGGGTTCATGCGCCCTTTCGCCCATGCGAGTAAAGGAGTGCCTCATGCAGAGACCGTTTGAAAACCTTGTTGTTGTAGATCTTTCTCGTTATCTTCTCGGTGCCTACGTCAGTCTATATTTTGCTGATCTTGGGGCTAGGGTCATAAAAGTAGAGGACACCAAAACTGGCGACCTCGTTCGTACCGAACAGCCTCAATTGCGAGGAGAAAGCTATTACCATTATGCACTCAATCGCAATAAAGAAAGTGTTTCCTTTAATTTAAAAGACGAAGAAGTGCTTTCATACTTCTACGAGCTAATTAAGAAAGCAGATATTCTTGTAGAAAATTATCGCCCAGGTGTTACCACTCGTTTGAAGATAGACTACGAAACACTCCATGCCATTAATCCAAACTTGGTGTATGTTTCGTTCTCAGCATTTGGACAAAACGACCCCCGCAGCCTCGACGCTCTTCACGATATCAATATCGTTGCAAAGACTGGATATTATGATCTTGCAGAAGGAGCTGTAGCACTTTTACAACCAGCAGATCTTTCATCTGCAATGGTTGCTATACAAGGTGCCTTAACAGGATTACTAGTCCGCAACGAAGAAGGTGGAACTCACATAGATGTTTCCATGTATGATTCCCTCCTGTGGTGGAACGCGATGCTCGACAGTAGGTGGTTTTTCTACGGGGAGGAACTCACCTCTAACATGCGCGAATACCCTTCTGTTGGATACAATATTTACCACACAAAGGATGGCCGCATGATTTCCTTTGGTCTCTATGAAAACAATTTCTGGAATGATTTTTGCGATGATATTAATCGTCCAGATTTATACGATATGCTCAAAGATACCCCGGATCAAAACCCCAAAGCTTACCAAGCAATGGTTGATTTTGCTGCCTCAATGACGTTTAACGAATGGACAGAGTGGCTCAAGGATAAACCTTACGCTTTAGCACCCTGCCTCAATAAAACTGAAGCAATTGAATTAGCAACTCAAACTAATCCGCAAACGCTTAATTATGTAAATTTCCCACGGTTTGGAACAGCTCTTCAAAACAATACGCCCCATCAAATTGGCGCGATGCATTCAGACTTACAAGAAGCAACAGAACCCCCTCTCTTGGGGGAATCCACAAAAGCCATCCTTGAATGGCTTGGCTCAAACAACAATCAGATAAGTGCCATGATCGAGCGAGGTGCCGTAAAAAGCTCTCCTTGATAGCCACATGTATCACTCTCCCCAAGCGGTCAATATCGGTTTCGACCGCACTCCCTAAGGAGCACGCCACGCACATCCTCTCTCTAGCTATGTGGCGTGCTCTTTTATGGTTATGCTCTTTTGCCACAACACTCCAGCATCTATACTAAACGTATACGTAATTTGATGCGCATCGTATGCGCGTCTTTGTTTAAGCAATGCGTGGAAGGAAAGAATTATGCCCACATTCTCGGAAATGGGAACAGAAGAGCTTACATCGCTTAAAGCCGCACTTACCGAAGAATATGAAGCCTATTGCGAACAGGGGCTGTCCCTCAACATGGCACGAGGCAAACCAAGCTCTGCTCAGCTTGATCTCAGTATGCCGATGCTCGACATCCTCCCTTCCACAGATAGCTGCAAAGCAGAAGACAACACTGACCTGCGTAACTATGGTATTATCGACGGCTTGCCAGAAGCCAAGAGACTTATGGCATCTATGCTGGATGATGATCCAGAAAACGTTTTGGTTTTTGGAAATTCCAGCCTCAGCGTTATGTATGACTCTGTAATACGCTGCTGGGTATTTGGCACCTGTGGTTCAGCTCCTTGGAGCAGCTTAGATTCCGTAAAGTTCGTTTGCCCAGTTCCAGGATATGATCGCCACTTCGGTGTTACTGAAGCATTCGGTATCGAAATGATTACGGTCCCTATGACGAATGAAGGACCCGACATGGATGCCGTTGAGCAGCTCGTAGCAAATGATGCATCAATCAAAGGCATGTGGTGCGTCCCAAAATATTCTAATCCTGGCGGCGTGACCTATTCAGATGAGGTAGTACGTCGTCTTGCCTCTATGCCATGCGCTGCAGAAGATTTCCGTATTTTCTGGGATAACGCCTATGCGGTACATCACCTCTATGATGAGCCCGAAAATCAAGACCATCTACTTGATATTGCAAAAGCATGCAACGAAGCAGGCAACCCCAACCGTTACTACAAGTTTGCATCAACCTCAAAGGTTACTTTCCCCGGCGCAGGCGTTTCTGCCATGTCCGCAAGCCCTGAAAATATTGCTGAAATCAAAAAACACATGGAATCTCAAACCATCGGACACGACAAAATCAATCAGAAACGCCACGTGCTGTTTTTACAAGACGCCCAAGGCATTGCTGATCACATGGCAAAACATGCCGCTATTCTGCGCCCTAAATTTGCGCTGGTTAATAAGGCGCTTGAAGAGGGTCTTGCAGATACTGGCTGTGGCTCATGGAGCAATCCACGTGGTGGCTATTTTGTATCCTTCGATGCCCCTGAAGGTACAGCAAAGCGTATCGTTGCCCTCGCTAAAGAAGCTGGCGTAACGATGACGGGCGCTGGTGCGACCTATCCTTTGAAAAATGATCCTCATGATTCCAATATCCGTATTGCTCCCACCTTGCCACCGCTTGAAGAACTTGAAACTGCCATGAAAGTATTCGTATGCTGCGTTAAGCTAGCAACAATTGAAAATCTTCTTAGCGCATAGGCTCCTTTTCTTTTTCGCTTTCTATAAGGCCGCCAGCGATCCATCCGGGTCGATAGCGGCCTTTTTGCAAAGTATTACGACTGGAGAATTCCTTGTGAAGAAACGATTCGCACCCCTGTAAGGCTTGATTCAGCACATACAACAAGATTCAGAACAACTCTTTTAGCAGAACGTAGTGTTAGCCTTCCGCTGCAATACATGAACTATACATTCCGATCAACCAAACAAAAGAGCGCAGAGCAACATCAAAACCAGCACTAACACCACAGGATCTCTCCCTGGTAAAACTAGCGTGCTACATGTAAAGATAAAAGAGCGCCTGAATACTCAAAGATACAGCAGGTATCAGTTAACAACAGCACTAACAATCGAGTCCGTACTGGCGCGCTTTTTGAAAGCACGCTTCTGCTTGAAACCTGTTTTGTATGCAGCCCACTCCTGATTGATACAAAAGTCCCAATCGAAACCAAACCGCTGCAAGCTGGGGTACTTGGCATACACTACCCTGCGAACATCGCTTCAGTAAACGAAAACACCTGTTTTCTTCTGTTTCGTTAGCTACACCCTGCTGGATCATTCCCCAAAGTGCAAAAGCATGATACATATCACACTCCAAATCGTAAGGCTCAGTGGATGTAACCACACGAAGATAGTTGTTTGCCTGGTGTAAAAACTGAATATCAGAGCCCTGTTGATACGCAAAATAACACCATATCCCTAATTCTTTCAGTGCTGCCATATTCTGAGTTGATTCCCGATGCAGCCTTGCACTCAGCGTCTTAATGCCATGAAGCGTTTGAGTAAGGTCATATGAGCTGCGTGCATCTTTCATTGAGGCCACCACGTCCTCAAGAGAGGTGCCCGCAGCACTTCGAGATTGCGACAAAGATGAGATATGAATGATATTTGACTTCATGAGGTACCTGTTTTTCTGGTATTTCACATTACTTCAGGGCTTGAAATCCTGCAAAGCATCCCACACAAGAAACCTTGCATCGTTGTTGAATATACCCACAAGCGTATTGAGTTCATTAAGCGACAGGAGACCAGGGCTATCTTGCCTCATAAGAAACTCATCTTCTGTTTGGCTAAGGGCATATGCACACTCTTTTACGGTTAACCCAGAAGCCATACGTGCTTGCTCCAGCCAACTTTCCATGCAGTACCTCCCTCACTGTTTTACCAGTTTAACTGGTATTTCTAGCGTGTCAATTTGTTTAACTGCTCTCCTTGGTAAAATTGGCGAGGAGGAATCATGGAGAATCACATTGGTAAAAACATAAAAGCGCTTCGCATAGATAAAGGACTTTCTCAAAAGCAATTTGCTGAGATTGCTGACGTCAGCCAAAGCGCTGTATCTGCCTGGGAGTGCGGCACTACATCGCCCCATACCTCCAACATTCAAAATATCCTGACCTCACTACCCGAACTTGATTCGGATGATATTTTGAGCAGTGTCCATGGATACGCAAATAAGGTTCTAACTAAAACAAGAATTGCACGCACACCTGAATCTAGTGTTGATGTAGCTTTGTTTGGTTCTATCGCGGCGGGGAAACCCTTAGAAATGCTTGCTATCGAAGAAACGTGTACCATACCTGCACACATCCACGCAAAACACCCTCAAGCATTCATGCTCAAAGTAAGCGGCGAATCCATGAACCGCACGATCCCCAATGGAAGTTATGCACTTATTGATCCAACGCTGACTGAAATACGCGATGGCAGGATTTACGCCATATGCGTTGATGGCGCCGAAGCTACGATAAAGCGCGTTCGCCGGTTGAATAACGGTATTGAACTTCAACCAGATTCAAACGATCCCACGTTTAGATCAACAGTCTTCGATTACGCTGATCGAGGAAAGCACACCCTTGCTATACTGGGAGAAGTCGTGTGGTACACCATCCCCTACGGCTTTCCTCTCTAGACCCCAAGAAACTATGACGCGCATCAGCAGCAGTCACCGCTAGGCGCAGGCATTCCTTAGCTCAAGTCTTGAGTAACACCCAATTCCTCGAAGGCCTTGCGAGCCCACGAAGAATCTTTCAACACAGGTCTACCAACTCCAATGAGATCTGCAACCCCTGCTTCAAGAAGCTGCTCCGCTGCTGAACCGCTTCGTACACCACCCGTCACGATCACTGGAACAGATACCGCATTGTGCACCGCCTGAGACTCTGCAATAAAATTTGAATTATTACCCCGATATCCGCACATACCGCCTGTGATATCAAGCAAATCAACGCCCGCTTCTTCGAAGATCTTGCAGGCTTCCACAGCATCTTCAATCGTAGAGCCACCATCCAGATAGTCGCATGCCCCCAAACGAATCGCTACTACAAATTCTGGTCCTACCTCTTTGCGTACCGCTTCAATAACCTGGCGATGAAGACGGGTACGGCCCTCAATAGTCTCACCCGTATAGGCATCAGTGCGCTTATTAAACAAGGGTGAAAAGAACTGGTTGAGCAAATAGCCATGCGCCGAATGAATTTCTACCCCATCAAAGCCTGCTGCTTTCGCACGACGACTAGCAGCAACAAAATCTGCGATAAGCTGGTCAATTTCTGCCTGCGACACAGCATGAGCATCGATCTCTTCTCCGCGAATCGTAACGTAATGCATCGCTGAAGGAGCAGGAGTGGTTGTCTTACCATCGAGAGCAGATATTGATTTGCCGCCAGCATGGTTTACCTGAGCGATTACTTTTGAACCATTGGCATGAATAACATCAACAACCTTGGCAAGCCCTTCAACATCTTCGTCGCACGCAAAGGAAACCTGTCCCACACTTGCTTGCCCTATCTTGTTGATATAGCTGTGTTCGGTTATTACGAGGCCAAAATAGCCTCCTTGTGTTTTTTCGTCATAGTAGCTGCAAAGCGCTGGACTTACCTTCCCCTCACCCTCAGATTTCTCGGTTGCCATGGGAGGCATGACAAGACGATTATGTAGCACAAAGGATCCTACGGCTAAGGGCTGAGTAAGTAACATGCTAACTCCTTCGACGAGATATACATCAACACGAGAAACTATAGAAGGTTACGTACGCGCCCATCTGTCAGTTGAGATTGAGCGCTTCTTATAGTCCTCATAGCACAATCATACCCCTTATTGCTGTCCTAGGCACTTTCATGCAATAAGGAACATGAGATGCTTTTTGTTTGAAATAGCGTCATCTCTTGCAACAAAAGAGGCCGCACCAAATAATGCGACCTCTTCAAATACAGTACGAACTTTTTTCATAAGCTCTTGAACCCTACAGATTCTTGCTGCCTTCCACGCGGCCTTCTAGATATGCCCAGTAGTTGTCAACATCCTGCTGAATCTCTTCAAGCAAAGCTTCATTGCCTGGCTTGAACAGATGCTTAAATCGACCCTGTGGCTTCAGGAATTCAGTAACAGGAACAAGGTTCTTGTCACGAACAGGAGTGAGTTTCCACTTGCCATTTTCTACCTCAAAGAGAGGCCAGAATTTAGAGTTAACAGCCAAACGACAAATCTCAGTAGTCAAGCTGGAATCAATACGCCAACCACGAGGGCAAGGAGCCATAACGTTCAAGAATGCTGGACCATCAACCGCGATAGCTTTCTCAGCCTTGCTGACCAAGTCACGCCAGTTACCAACCGCTGCCTGAGCAACATAAGGAACGCCGTGTGAGGCCATAATGGATGCCAAGTCTTTACGTGACTGAATCTTACCTTGCTGAACCTTACCAACCTCAGCAGTAGTAGCCCATGCACCTTTAGGTGTTGCAGAGGAACGCTGAATACCGGTGTTCATGTAAGCGCCGTTGTCGTAGCATACGTACACAACGTCGTGACCGCGCTCCATAGCTCCGGACAAAGACTGCAAACCGATATCGTACGTGCCACCATCGCCGCCGAATGCTACGAACTTAATTTTCTTGTCAGCAGGAATCTTACCTGCACGCTGCAAGCCTTTGTATGCTGCCTCTACACCAGAGATCGTAGCGCCAGCATTAGCAAAAGCATTATGGATAAATGGTACTTCCCACGCGTTGTCAGGATAAATCGTTGTGGATACCTCTAAGCAGCCAGTTGCAGAACAGCACACAACTTCATAATCGTTGCGTCCCATAAGAACCTGACGTACTGCCATAGAAGCGCCGCAGCCGCCGCACAGGCGATGACCTGGGGCCAAATCGTCGGGGCGGGCAGAAAGTTGCTTAATATTAGCCATAGTAGTGCCCCTTACTCTTCGATACCAAGATACTTAATAGAACCGTCATACTTACCTTGATCACGAAGCTCAAGCTCTGTAAATATTTGATTCATCTGGTCGAGCGTAATGTCTGCGCCGCCCAAACCAACTACATAATCGTTTACAAGCATCTGTAGACCTGCATCCTGGAATGCAGAACGAACCTCAAGAGCAAGTGGTGCATGTGGAGAACCAAACGAATCAGAGCGATCAATAACCGCAATTGCCTTAGCCCCCTTGCATGCCTCAACAATTTGCTTTGCAGGGAATGGACGGAAAATACGGGGACGAACAACGCCAACCTTTTTGCCTTCAGCACGAAGCACACGAGCCTGATGACGAGCATTACCTGCGCAAGAGCCCAAAACAACAATCAGGTAGTCAGCATCTTCAGTACCCCACGTATCAACCAGATCAAAGGGACGACCTGTGATTTCGGCCCACTCTTTACCATGACGCTCAAATGCTTCCATTGCATTATTAAGAGCATGGCGCTCAGTCAATTTATATTTCATGTATCCATTGCCCAGTGTGGCAAACATACCCTGACCAACAGGGTTTTCAGTATCAAGCAGTGGATACAGAGGGTGGTAGTCACCCACATAATCCTTAACCACCTGATCTTCTTCTATCACGCAATTGTCCATTGCATGAGTGGTCACAAAACCATCGAGGGTGGTCAATACAGGAAGAAGAACATTGGGATCTTCCGCAACCTTGAATGCAATGATGGTATTGTCATAGGCCTCTTGAGCCGTTTCAGCAAACATTATGCCCCAGCCCGTATCACGAGCGCTCATGATATCGGAGTGGTCACCGTGAATATTAATAGGAGCAGAGAGAGCACGGTTTGCATTTGCCATGACGATCGGGCAACGCATACCAGCAGCAATGTGGAGTTCTTCCCACATGTAGCCCAGACCCTGAGAACTGGTTGCTGTAGCAACACGAGCTCCAGCAGCTGAAGCACCAATACAGGCAGACAGAGCGGAATGTTCTGATTCTACTGGCACATACTCAGTGGTTACTTTTCCATCCGCTACAAACTTTGCATAACCCTCAACGATAGTGGTCTGAGGAGTGATAGGATAGGCGGCCATAACATCAGGGTTAACCTGACGAAACGCATCAGCCACCATCTGGTTGCCTGTTGCAGAGAACATTTTCTTTTCAGCCATGGCTACTCTCCTTCCGCTTCCTGAGCCTGAGCTTCAGCTTCGGGGATGAGTTCTAAAGCGCCGAACTTGCACTCATGCACACACACACCGCATCCCTTGCAATGGAGCAAGTCAATGCCAGTCATTGCGCCATCTTCAATTTCAATAGATGAATCGGGGCAATACATCCAGCACAACATGCAATTTGTGCACTTCTCAGAATCCCAAATGGGACGATTGGAACGCCAGCCACCGGTATAACAATTACGAGACGTACCACCTTCAGGGCAGACATATCCCTTAGGAAAATCAGAAGGTTTCCAATTCTCGTAATTCGATCCGTCGAATTCGTACTTGGACATTATTCTTGCACCTCCTGATAAGCACGCTCTACCGAAGCAAGATTTGCGTCGATCATTTCCTGGGCGAACTTCTTGCCGAATGTAATCACAAGACGCTCTTTAACCAGATCAAGCGGGAACAAACCTGTAACCTTTGCCAAAGCGCCGACAATAGGAGTGTTTGGCATGTCTTTTTTAATTGTATCGAGCGCAATTCCTGATGCATCGACAACTGCAACACGGATAGAAGCTGGTGCCTGCACTGCAGCACGAGCCTCATCAGGAGTCATAGTCGTATTAAAGATAAGAATACCATTCTCATGGATACCTTCCATAACATCAGTGGAGGATAGCAATGTATCATCCAAAATAATGACGATATCCGGATTTTGAATGTTGTTATGAACCTCAATGGGCTCACTTGAAAGACGTGTATACGCTTTCAGGGGTGCACCGGTACGTTCCGGGCCGTATTCGGGCATTGCCTGGATGTAGTTTCCCTGTAGCAGTGCCGTGTCCGCCACAAGCTTAGCCGCCGTAACCGCACCTTGTCCGGCACGAGCATGCCAGCGGATTTCGGTCAACTGTGACATACCTCTCCTCTCGCCAAATGAATGCTTAAAAAGTAAAGCACTTCTTATTCTATTTTGACGCAAATTGCGCTGCCAGATTTTTTCTAGCTTGTTCTATCTAAATCGGTAGACGGAAGCATGAAAGCCTCATCGGCATCCTTAACAGGGTGAACGGTTCTACGTCGTGTTTTTCTTGTCGCTTCGAGTTACAGCGAACCTCTAAAAACAGAGCTTCTTCGCGTCATTTTCCTGCTCCTATGTCCAGAATTCAGCCCAATGATGTCTTGATACGCACAATTGCCGTCATAATAAGGGGTGTCCTTACCTATGACTCTAGAGAAAAGAGAGACTAAACCTCTTACACAATGCTAGGTTTCGCTCCTTCTAGACCAAATAAAAAAGCTGACCTGATAGTAGAACCAGACCAGCTTGTATCGCAGAAGATGAATATGCCAAACAAACATGTTTGCCTATTGCAAATCCAAAGCCTCCTGAATCGCCTTAAACACAACCTCAGGATTACGATCGCCATCAATCCCAATAAGCAAATCGCAGCCGCGGTAATAGTCAATGAGAGGCGCAGTGGAGCTTTCATACACATCAAGACGGTTTCTGACTGTAGACTCGTTATCATCATCACGCTGGTACATTTCACCTTCACACTTGGGACAATGAGCGTCAGACTCGGATCCAATATATCCGCACTCACGACACATACGACGAGAAGTCAAGCGCTTAATAATAACCTCTTTGTCAACGTCAACCAAAAGTGCTGCATCGAGAGGTCGATCCAATGAAGCAAGCTCTGAATCAAGAGCAACTGCTTGGGTAGAGGTGCGAGGAAAACCGTCAAGAATGAAACCTGCTTGCGTATCATCATCTTGCAAGCGTTCTTTTACTAAACCAATAACTACCTCATCAGGAACTAAATCTCCAGCATCCATATACTTTTTTGCTTCAAGTCCAAGAGGAGTTTGATTCTTCACTGCAGCACGAAGCATATCACCGGTAGAAATATGGGCATAGCCGTACTTTTCGACAAGCTTTGCAGCTTGAGTACCCTTACCAGCGCCCGGCGCGCCCAGTAAAACAATATTCATAGGTAATCCTTTCTTGCGGATTGTTTTTCGCCTTGACTATTGTAGCAAACGCAATGATGCTTGTGCGTTATCTCAATCTGCTATACGCGCAAGAATTCGAAACATGCCCACGCACGACACATAACATGTCAAAGCTTCTTTTGTCCGTAAGGATATATTTCTTACTACCTACTCTGCTCCACAAGAACACAAAGGGCGAACAGTGTCCGCCCTTTTTACATCATCACGTATGTTAAATATTCTGTATACCCTACGCATACATCCTATTTAAAGAACCCATCGTAGTTGTACATCTTCAATTGCGATTCAATCTTATTCATGGTATCCAAAGCAACGCCGATCATAATCAGAATGGACGTACCACCAAATGCTTGAATCAACGTGTTGTTAGTAAAGTAGAACAAGATAGATGGAATGACAGCGATCAACGCAATAAATATAGCGCCAGGAAGAATAACGTGGCGCAAGACATTTTTAATGTAGGCCACTGTGTTAGCCCCTGGACGAATACCCGGGATAAATCCACCTTGACGCTGCAAATTTTCAGCCGTTTCCGCTGGATTGAACACAATAGATGTGTAGAAGTAGGCAAAGAAAACGATAAGAACCGCCGTAAGAATCCAGTTAACCCAGCCAGCAGAAATCGCATTTGAAACCGTAGTCAACCAACCCACATTAAATAATGCAGCAAGCTGAGCTGGGAAATAAATCAAGCAACTGGCGAAGATAATAGGAATAACGCCCGCAGCATTGATCTTGATGGGAAGGTAAGAACTCTGTCCGCCCATCATGCGGCGACCCTGAACACGCTTAGCGTAACTCACTGGGATACGACGTTGAGCACGCTCGACATAGATAATTGCGGGGATGCAGAGCAAAACTACAACTAGGATCAGAATCGTTACCGCAATACCCATACCCAAATCTGAGGTCAGATTGACTGAAGAGAAGATAGCCGATGGAACTGACGCAACAATGGATACGAAGATGATCAACGACATACCATTGCCAACACCACGTTGCGTAATAAGCTCGCCCATCCACATGATTAAGGCAGTGCCAACCACTAAGGTGAATACCACCAGCACATCAGTTAGAATTTCGGGAACTTCAGAGCTAAATGCAACGCCATATGCATCTGATTTAAACAAGAGCAGATAGCCAACAGCATTGAGAAGACCGAGACCCAACGTGAGGTAACGAGTAATTTGAGTAACCTTACGCTTACCTGCTTCACCTTCCCTATTCCAACGTCCTACCGTAGGAATAACTACCTGCATCAACTGCATGATGATCGATGCAGTAATGTAGGGCATAATGCCAAGCGCAAACACAGAGAAGTTGGAAAGCGCTCCACCAGTGAACAGATCCAGCATAACCATGCCAACACCTTGTTCAGCAAATGAATCAGCAAATGCTCTAAAGGGAATACCGGGTACAGGCAAATAGGCGCCAAAGCGATACAGCGCCAAAATACCCAGAGTGAACAGGATTTTATTCCTGAGCTCTGGGACCTTAAATGCTTGTACAAGAGAACTTAACAAGGCTCTTCGACCTTTCCTCCAGCTGCTTCAATCTTTGCTTTTGCAGATGACGAAACCTTGTCTACCTTTACGGTTACTGCCTTGGTGATTTCACCGTCGCCCAAAACCTTAACAAGGTCGTTGGAGTGCTTGATGATTCCTTTAGCAGCCAAAGATTCGCTATCTACTACATCACCGTTGTCGAAATACTTTTCGATACGGTTAACGTTTACTGGAACATACTCAATACGATTAATGTTGCGAAAACCTGGCAACTTAGGCAAACGACGTGCCAATGGTGTCTGCCCACCTTCAAAGCCGACACCCTTACCGCCACCTGCACGAGACTTTTGACCATTCATACCACGACCAGCAGTCTTGCCGGTACCAGAAGCAGGGCCTCGACCTACACGCTTGCGTGCCTTTTTTGAGCCTTCAGCAGGACGTAAATCCTTCAGTTCCATGTTACTTGTTTCTCCTTTTACGCTATCCCTTCTCGAAACGAAGGGGTCGGCAGCTCGCCGCCGACAAACTTACTTCCAGATAAAACTTGTGACATTATCGCATAACTCATTGTTGAAATTCGTTGCAATAATGCATTAATAAACTATGTTGTCCCACCCGAAAGTGAGACAACAATCAGTTCTAAATTTCTTCAACCTCGACAAGATGCTTTACTTTAAAAATCATGCCACGGATCGCGGGATTGTCCACCTGCTCAACAGTGCGACCAATCTTTCCCAGCCCCAGAGCCTTGAGCGTACGGCCTTGATCGTACTTATAGCCAATGGAACTCTTAACCTGGGTAATACGAAGAGTTTTCTTTGCGTCAGCCATTATTAATTCTCCTTCCAGCCATAAATCTGAGAAACGGAGAGGCCACGACGCTGAGCAACTTCTTCAGCACTCTGCATGTTGCGAAGACCCGCAGCAGTAGCTTTAACAATGTTCATAACATTGTCGGTTCCCAATGACTTGCAAAATACGTCCTTGACTCCAGCAAGCTCCATAACAGCACGAGCTGCACCACCAGCAATAACACCAGTACCAGGAGCAGCAGGCTTGATCAAAACACGACCAGCGCCATACTCACCGATAATGTCGTAAGGAAGCGTGCCAGCTTCAGTCAAAGGCACGGTAAACATATTCTTCTTTGCGTCTTCAACGCCTTTGCGAATTGCAATAGGCACTTCCTGAGACTTACCCATGCCAATGCCCACGCGACCATTGCCATCACCCACAACGACCAAAGCCGTAAGAGCAAAGCGACGACCACCTTTTACAACCTTAGAAACACGATTGATGAAGACAACACGTTCCTGAAGTTCGGGAACGTTTGCCTGGTTGTCAACCTTTTTAGCCATTAGACACTAACCCTCCCTTAGAACTTCAGGCCTGCTTCACGAGCACCTTCAGCAACAGCCTTGATGCGACCGTGATACAGATTGCCACCGCGATCAAATACAACCTCGGTGATACCGTTTTCTTGTGCTTTTTTACCAATAAGCTGACCGAGCGCTTCAGCTCCTTCAACGGTGGAGCCGTTCTTTTCGGTAGCCTTAAACTCAGAACCAAGCGTTGACACCGCGCACAGCGTCTTGCCAGCAACATCATCAACGAGCTGAGCATACATATTTGCGTTAGAGCGAGTTACACACAAACGCGGACGAGCGGGCGTTCCTGAAATCTTGCCACGAACACGGGTATGACGACGACGAAGCCCAGCTTGTTTCTTTTGAAGTTTCTTCATGAGTTAAATCCCTTCGTTACAACACTTCTGGACTAGTCAGACTTAGCAGCCTTGCCAAGCTTACGACGTACATATTCGCCTTCGTAACGAATACCTTTGCCCTTATAAGGCTCAGGCTTGCGCCATGCGCGAATATTAGCAGCAACCTGACCAACCTGTTCTTTGCTAATGCCCTTAACAATGATTTCAGTCTGGCTGGGAACTTCAAAGGTGATGTTCTCAGGAGCCGAAACTACAACAGGATGAGAGTAGCCAAGCTGCAATTCCAAATCAGAGCCCTTGAGTGCAGCACGATAGCCAACGCCTACCAGCTCAAGCTTCTTTGAATAACCCTCAGAAACACCAACAATCATGTTGTTGATGAGAGTACGGGTTAAGCCATGGAGGCTCTTTGCTTCACGGCTATCATTAGGACGTTCAACAAGAATCTGACTATCTTCCATCTTGATGGAAATGATGTCTTGGAACGTGCGGGTCAATTCACCTTTGCCACCCTTAACGGTGACGGTCTGACCGTCGATAGTTACTTCTACACCGGAAGGAATGGCGATAGGCATCTTACCAATACGAGACATATCTGCTCCTTCCTACCAAATATAAGCGATTACTTCGCCGCCAACGCCCGCCTTGCGAGCATCGCGGTCTGCCATAACGCCCTTACTTGTAGAAATAACAGCGGTACCAAGACCACCAAGAACGCGAGGCAATTCATCTTTACCAGCATAAATACGAAGACCGGGCTTAGAAATACGCTTCAGGCCACGGATCGTACGGGCTTTCTTTTCACCATACTTAAGAGTGATGGTCAGGATATCGCAAGGCTCTGCCGACTCAACGTCGTATCCTGCGATATAACCCTCTTCCTGCATGATGCGCGCAATCTCAACAAGCTTTTTGCTTGACGGCATGGAAACCGCCGGCCGGCCTGCAGAGTTTGCGTTACGCACACGCGTAAGCATATCTGCAATAGGATCATTCATGCTCATTGTTGTGTTTCTCCTTTGTTCGTGATGAGACGATAAGCCGGTTCGCACACGCCCTTAACGCGCACGCCTTGACTTTCGACACTCAACAACGTGACATAGTCTTTGGATGGTTTACCAAGAAGCTTTGGTCACGCCGGGCAGTTCGCCTTTGTTAGCAAGTTCGCGAAGGCAAACACGGCACAAACCAAACTTGCGGTAGTACGCACGGGGACGACCACAACGAACGCAACGATTGTGCTGACGTGTTGAAAACTTCGGTTCTCGCTTTGACTTGGCGATCATCGATTTTTTAGCCATTCAAAATCCTTCTTTCTTATAACCAATTCCCGATTTCGAGAATTTAGCTTTCCTTTTTGAACGGGAAGCCCATAGCATTCATCAATGCCTTGGCAGCCTCATTGGTTTCCGCAGTCGTAACAAAGGTGATATCCATACCACGAGTACGGTCAATCTTGTCATACTCAATTTCAGGGAAAATGAGCTGCTCAGTAAGACCCATGGTGTAGTTGCCACGGCCATCAAAACTGTTGGGATTGCATCCGCGGAAGTCGCGAACGCGAGGAAGAGCTGTTGACATCAAGCGGTCAAAGAACTCCCACATACGATCGCCACGAAGCGTAACTTTGCAGCCAATTGCCTGGCCCTCACGCAGATGAAAACCTGCGATGGACTTCTTAGCGCGCGTAACCATAGGCTGTTGACCAGTAATAACG
Organism: uncultured Cryptobacterium sp.; assembly: GCA_964456695.1. Classification (GTDB taxonomy): domain Bacteria; phylum Actinomycetota; class Coriobacteriia; order Coriobacteriales; family Eggerthellaceae; genus Anaerotardibacter. The sequence continues at coordinate 26,570 of CAYWAO010000014.1, forward strand.
CGAAGATCAGCAATTGCTCCATCGAGCAGCTTCTTGTCGCCCGCAGCACGACCTACGCCCATGTTAACCACAATCTTTTCGAAGCGAGGAACCTGGTTAACGTTGGTGTAGCCCAACTCCTTAAAGAGCTTTGGGGCAACTTCGTTTACGTACCTTTCCTTCAAACGAGGAGTAGTCATTGTTGTTTTTACCTTTCTCGATGAATTAAACACAGGATTTCCGACCCTGTGTCCCTAGCGTGTGCTAGGGTCATAAAGCGCACGGGGCACCTAAAGACGGAACCATACCGGAATACTGTCTTATGGTCAACCAGTACGCCACAATCCTACGAACAATCTCGTAACCCGACCTCGCAGAATCGCTACTAAAAGCAATTACGACTGCTTAAAAAGCAATCGTAATTCTTGCTTAGTCAATATCAGCTCCGCACTTTTTGCAAACGCGAACCTTCTTGCCCTGATCACGCTTTACACCAATGCGCGTTGTTTCTTTGCAAGAAGGGCAAATCAAAGCAACGTTGGAAACATGAATCGGAGCTTCCATTGAAGCAATGCCGCCTTCAGGGTTTGCCTGGGTAGGACGCATTGCCTTCTTAATAATGTTTACCTGTTCAACGGTGACACGCTGAGCCTCAGGCTTCGTGGAAAGAACCGTACCCTCAGCACCGCGATCTTTACCAGACAAAACCTTTACTCGATCACCTTTTTTGATGTTCATTTTAGCCATGAATGTTCCTCCTACAGCGTTTCCGGTGCCAAGGACACGATCTTCATGTACTTCTTGTCGCGCAACTCGCGAGCTACTGGACCGAAGATACGTGTACCACGGGGAGCGCCGTTGGCATCAATGAGCACGGCTGCATTTTGATCGAACTTAATATAGCTGCCGTCATTACGACGAACTTCCTTTTTCACACGCACTACAACACAGCGCACAACATCGCCCTTTTTGACATTGCCGTTAGGCATAGCCTCTTTAACGCTGCATACAATAACATCTCCCAGTCCTGCATAGCGGCGCTTTGAGCCACCCAGAACCTTGATGCACTGCACCTTGCGGGCTCCGGAGTTGTCAGCGACGGCGAGCATGGTTTGCATTTGAATCATATGCTTATCCCTTTCAATGCTTCCAAGTAAGCAACGAGTACTTACTTGGCCTTCTCTACGATCTCGAGAAGACGCCAACGCTTCATTTTTGAAAGCGGGCGGGTTTCCATAATAGTTACGGTATCTCCCACGCCAGCCTCGTTATTCTGGTCGTGAGCATGGAACTTCTTGGAGGAGTTAACCATTTTGCCGTATACCGGGTGCGGCTTGCGTTCGTTTACTTGAACAACGCAAGTCTTATCGCCAGAGATGCTGACTACAACACCTTGACGAACTTTGCGATAATTACGTTCTTCACTCATGCTATTCAAACCTTCCTAATTAAGCTCTAAGCCTGAACAGCCTTGAGCTCGCGATCACGCATCTCGGTCTGGATGCGAGCGATATCCTTTTTGACCTGCTTGATGCGAGCGGTGTTATCTAGCTGACCGGTAGCCGCCTGGAAGCGCAGGTTGAAAAGCTCTGCACGTGCTTCCTTAAGCTTGGCCTGCAGATCATCACCCGAAAGTTTTCTGATCTCTGCTGCTTTCATTTATCCCTGCCCTTCTGCCTCACGATGGACGATCTTGCACTTGATGGGCAACTTATTAATTGCAAGACGAAGTGCTTCACGTGCAGTTTCTTCATCTACGCCATCGATCTCAAACATAATACGGCCAGGCTTTACTACTGCTACCCAACCTTCAGGATTACCTTTACCTTTACCCATACGGGTTTCTGCGGGCTTTTGGGTAATGGGCTTATCAGGGAAGATCGTAATCCATACGTTACCAACACGGTTCATGCGACGTGTCATAGCAACACGAGCAGCCTCAATCTGGCGATTGGTAATCCAATGACGATCGAGTGCCTGAATACCCCAGGTACCGTGGCTCAACGTGGTGCCGCCTTTAGCGGTACCCTTCATAGAACCACGCTGTACCTTGCGGTGCTTAACGCGCTTAGGTACCAACATTACTTATCACCCCTATCGGTGTTATTGTTGCGGCGAGAACGGCGATTAGGACGTGCAGATCCTTCGAGCGCAGGCTGTGGAGCTTTCTGCCCTGGCAACACGTCGCCATGATATACCCACACCTGGACGCCAATGGAGCCCATGGTGGTAGCTGCGGTAGCAAAACCATAGTCAATCTTTGCACGAAGCGTATGCAGTGGCACGCGACCTTCGCGATACCATTCACGGCGGCTCATTTCTGCACCACCGAGACGACCAGAGCACTGAATACGAATACCCTGTGCGCCTGACTTACGTGCAGACTGTACTGCCTTGCGCATTGCACGACGGAACGCCACGCGGTTTTCCAGCTGCTCAGCAATGGATTCAGCAATAAGAACAGCATCGAGCTCAGGGCGCTTGACTTCGATAACCTCAACAGAAACTGTACCTGAGGCAATTTTGTTGAGCTGCTTGCGAAGAGCGTCAACCTCAGCGCCCTTCTTACCAATGACAACACCTGGACGAGATGTGGTAATAACAACCTTGATCTTGTCACCTGCACGTTCAATCTCAATACGAGAAACAGCTGCATGGGAAAGCTTCTTCTCCAAGAACTTGCGGATCTCAAGGTCGTTTTCAAGGTTCTTCGCATAGTCCTTGTCGGAATACCAACGACTACGCCAATCTTCGGTTACACCAAGACGGAAGCCGGTGGGGCTTACTTTCTGACCCATACTATGCCTCCTCTCGAGTTGCAACGATGACAGTAATATGACTGGTGCGCTTGCGGATACGGGATGCGGAACCCTTTGCGCGAGGACGAATACGCTTCAAGGTTGGACCCTCGTCAGCAAAGCATGCCTTAACAACCAAGTTATCCTGATTAGCAGCACCCTTTTGTGCGGCGTTAGCAACAGCGGAGTTTAAGGTTTTCTCAACTACCTCAGCAACTGCGCGGTTGGTGAAACGCAGGGTTTCCTGAGCGGCAACTACATCTTTGCCGCGAATTTGATCAAGCACGATACGCGCCTTACGGGGCGAAACGCGCACATAGCGAGCGATTGCTTTAGCTTCCATGTTTCACCCTTTCTTACTTGTCGTGACCACGGAAGGTACGGGTTGGAGCAAATTCGCCCAACTTATGACCAACCATAGACTCGGTAATATACACCGGTACGTGCTTGCGACCATCATGTACAGCGATGGTGTGACCAACCATCTCTGGGAAAATGGTGGAAGAACGTGACCACGTTTTAACGACGTTTTTTTCGCCTGCCTCATTCATCGCCACGATGCGATTGAGAAGGCGTGGTTCCACGAATGGACCTTTTTTCAAACTTCTGCTCAATGTTTCTCCTTAAGCGATCGGGCGCTACTTCTTGCGACGACGAATGATCAAGCGGCTTGAAGCCTTCTTGGGATTGCGGGTACGATGACCCTTGGTAGATACACCCCATGGAGTAACAGGATGACGACCAGAAGATTTGTTCTTGCCTTCACCACCACCATGAGGATGGTCAACAGGATTCATAACCGTACCACGAACACTGGGGCGAATGCCCTTCCAGCGATTACGGCCAGCTTTACCAATCTTGATGTTGCTGTGCTCAGCGTTGCCAACTTCGCCAACCGTTGCACGGCAGGCAACCAAAACACGGCGCATCTCAGAGGAAGGCATGCGAAGAATTGCATACTTCCCTTCTTTACCCATCAGCTGAATGCTAGTGCCAGCGGAACGAGCAAGAGCAGCACCGCGACCAGGCTGAAGCTCTACAGCATGTACGAGCGTACCAACAGGAATTGCAGAAAGGGGCAACGCATTGCCCGGTTTGATGTCTGCATCAGCACCAGAAACAACAGTTTCGCCAACCTTGAGACCCTTTGGATGAAGGATGTAGCGCTTTTCACCATCAGCGTAGTGGAGAAGAGCGATACGTGCGCTGCGATTAGGGTCATACTCAATAGTAGCGACCTTAGCAGGAACGCCATCTTTATTGCGCTTAAAGTCAATGATGCGATAACGGCGTTTTGCGCCACCACCCTGATGACGAGTAGTCACACGACCGTTGTTGTTGCGGCCGGCCTTCTTCGACAGCGGAGCGAGCAGAGACTTTTCAGGCGTAGTGCTGGTAATTTCAGCAAAGTCTGAAACAGTCTGGAAGCGACGCCCGGGGCTGGTGGGCTTGTATTGTTTTACTCCCATTTTCTTCCTTTCTATGGGTTTGAACTCAATGTTCTTGCCCTTAATCTTTCGTGGCCTCCATCACCGCCCAGAAAGCCTTTGGGAGAGGGCTTCCGACGATTCCGAGTTTCCACGCGCCCGGGTGTATCCATAAACAACCAGACGCAAACGAGAATTATACTGAGGAAGCTGGGAATATGCAAGACATAAGCTTTGGTCTTTTTTTCTCCGCAAAGAATACATAGGTACCGGAACAAGACCGCCAGAACAAGACCCTATCTATGTTTGGGTGCCCCACAAGTAGAATACTACTCTATCCCTTACCCTTGTACCGACCCACATTTCATCTACACGTTTCCTCATTTCGTCTACGCGTCAGCTATAAGAAACGCTTTCGGAAATGCAACCATTGCATACGAAAAGGAAATACTACTTTCGCAGAGCAACCCATGCGCAAATGCTACGATAGAGTTTGGACAGAGGGTTCAGATTTGACCGAATCACTGCTCCAATCGATCGATTAATGAGGAGAGGATCGTACTATGAATTTTCAGCTTACCGACGAACAGGAACTGCTTATCGAAAGCGCTCGTGAGTATGCCAACCGCTACTTCACCGAGGAAGCAG
>CAYWAO010000015.1:0-31298 GCA_964456695.1 uncultured Cryptobacterium sp.
TCGTTGAGTATGTTGAGGGCATCTAATGCTTTCATGCTGCAATAGTATCATTAATATGAAACAATTGCAGCATATAATTGAGTAGGAGGCGCGTCATTAGTTGACACGCCGTCCTCTCACACCACCGTGCATACCGTTCGGTACACGGCAGTTTCATTAGCATACACGTACCTGTTATAGGTTTGTGCTGGTGTGTTCGTTAGGTGCTATCCTGCAGGCACTCAACCTTTGCACATATCTTTGATGCTTTGCATCTATTGTTTGCATCAAGACTTCATCACTATGAAGTTGGCTGTCTTTTAGCGCACCCACAGGTAGCCCCCTTTCTACTTACATCGCTAATGGTTCAGCCCTTAGCGAGGAAAGGACGCTCCTCGCTACTATGGCCTTAAGCTGACTTCTCACAGCAAGCTTTACTCCGCAGTGGCAACTTCATACCATCTCTCTGCGTCTGTGAGATTTCCTTAAGGTAAGACACGTTTCTTTCCCCCCCCCACTTACCTGTCGCATTTACGCTACGGATTTCCATACAGCTCTAGGGCTTCGACTTGTAGGGTAGCCTTACCCACCCGTATACACCTGATGCGATTTCTGTTCGTCAGGCCAGAGATTTGTCTCCTGGCAACTTTTCAGATTCCACCTCACAATGGACACCCAAGACGAGAGGTTATACGCTTCTGTACCGTCGGACGCACTAGGGACTCATCACCCATTAGAAAACGTACCATGTTCGGCACACATGATTGGTCGACCCCGAATTTCGAAACCGACCGTGCTAGCTACCCAGTAAAGCTAGCGCCCAGACAGCTGATATGATGCCTCAACAGTGCTCTGTTTTCGAGCAGAACCATCATTCCGATAGTGTCGAAACGGACTTGCACGTCTCCAAGTGATTCGTTATCAGCATGCTGGGTAAACTGCGTGGCTTCGGCAATGAACGCGGTTCTGTGGGCATGCAAGGAAGGTGAAGCGAAACCCGAAAGAGCCTTGAGCTTTTCTAAGTTCATGGAGCTTGCAAAATGAAGTTTGAAAAGGTTTTCGGGCTATAGATCCCTTTTGATCTATAACCCTATTCAGAAACTTCTTCACAAACCCTCTAAAGAATTTTTCGACCCTAATTCGATCCCAATTGGAGTTATCCACATCTGAAAAAAATAAAAAGCAGGTCAACAAATTTCTCTGTTGACCTGCGGTTTTAGCTTGGTCGCGGGGGCAGGATTCGAACCTACGGCCTCCGGGTTATGAGCCCGACGAGCTACCAGACTGCTCCACCCCGCACTATGATGCATGCGCTTTAGCGCATCAACTTATTATACAGATCTGAAGTATTGCTCCAGCAATGTATTTCCTGCTTCATATAATATACACATCGGGATCGCAATACAACACCCAAATCTTACCTCCACACAATCACGATCACCTTATAATTGGACTCTGCCACAAAACCCCACACTTTACGAAACACGTCCGTGGTCCACTGAATACGTCACGTCAGCAAACGAACACGTTGAGGCGCGATGACTTACAAGCACGATGGTTTTATCACTTCGATATTCTGTAAGAGCTTTCAACACTGATGCCTCAGCCAGACTATCCAAATTGCTTGTTGGTTCATCAAGCAACACAAATGAAGCATTGTGCAAAAACACACGAGCAAGACCAATGCGCTGACGTTCTCCACCCGAAAGCAAGCTTCCCAACTCTCCAACCTGCGTATCAAGTCCTCGGGACAAGTTATCTATAAACTCGCTCAAAGCTGCTTTTCTGCATGCTTCGGTCAGCTCTTCTTTGCTTGCTTGAGGACGTGCAATCAAAATGTTTTCTGCAATCGTTCCAGCAAATAGATGCGTGTCTTGCGTCATATAGCTTTCCATTGAGCGCAAGTGCGTCGTATTGATCTCTCTCAAATCTGTTCTGGAAATCTCAATAGCTCCCGACGTAGGATCCCAAAAACGCATAAGAAGCTTAAGGAGGGTCGACTTGCCCGATCCGCTTTTGCCTGAAATGTTAACAACACTTCCACGATCAAAGCGTATCGATATATTTTGCAAAATGGTCTCATCCAAATACGCGAAAGTGACATCGTCGACACGCACCCCGTCAAATTCGACATCTCGACCATGCTTAACGTCACAGCACTGCGGCTCCTCATCCAACAGGTCGAGAACACGCGCGCCAGATGCAATTGTTTGTTGCAAAGTCGTACCGAGCGCCGCAACCGCAATCACAGGACCAAACGACGACATCAACGCAACGATGCAAGTCATAGCCTCAGCAAAGGTAATGCTTCCTTGCATATGCAGCCAAAAAGCAACGCCTATCAACGCCAGATCGAAGATCAAAATCAATGTACTTGTTGTCGCAGTTGAAAGGGCGGTGCGCAGTTTCAGATTTCTTTCATGGCCCACAAATTCTATAGTGCGATCCAGCAACGCCTTAGCACGTGCTTGGCCTTCGTGGTACTGCAAAATCTCGTGAAGGCCACGCAGGCTTTCTAACACGAACGAATTGGATTCGCCAAGCTTATCGCGAAGCGCCCGACCAGTCGCTTGCGTACCACGCGAAAAAACAAGCGGGACGCACACGCCAATGGTGATATAGCCCACAAGTGCGACAATCGCAAGCTGCCATGACTGAACTGCAATGAAAGCTACCATGATGCCAGACGTAATAATAGCAATGAACACCGGTGAAATTGTGTGGGCATAGAACACTTCAAGCAGTTCAATATCGGATGTAATAAGCGATACTAGGTTGCCCTTATCACGCCCTTCCAATTCAGCAGGAGCAAGCCGTCGCAGTGCGCCGAATACCTTGTCGCGAATGAGCGCTAATAGTTTAAAGGCAATGTAGTGGTTGCAAATCTGTTCGCCATAGTGGAAGAACCCACGTGCAACACCACACGCAATTACTAGGACAAACACCTGATCTAAGCTCGCTATGGTGTCGTGATTCGTGATATCCAAAAGACCCACTACACCAAACACGGTGAGGAATATTGCGCAGAGAAAACCGAGTACGCCCAGCACGATAGCCAAAATCATGAACGGTGTCAGTGGCGCCACAAGCTTTATCAAGCGACACATGACAGAAAATCCGGAGCGCCTCTGTGGTGTGGTGACAGGCTGCGCAGCTGCCTTCTTGTGCTGAACAGATTGATCTTGCATCACAGCTCGGCTCTGCGCTACAGGCTGATCTTGTGCTGCAGGCCAACTGCGCAGCTCCTTATCACAACCAACAGACTCATCCACTACTACGAAGGCTTCGAGCTCCTGCTGCTTGTTCCACAACGTTGCATACGCGCCTTGATACGCTAAAAGCTCTTCATGAGCTCCCTTTTCAACCACATGCGCTTTTTCCATGACATATATGCACGAAGCATCTTTTACCGAAGCAAGACGATGCGAAATTGTGATGACCAGATGCTCTTTAGCCAAGTCTTTCATCACCGCAAGGAGCGCCCGCTCGCTTTCTGAATCAATGTTTGACGTTGCCTCATCAAATATATAGATGGGCGTATCATGCAGCAGGGCACGTGCGAAAGCCAGACGCTGACGCTGACCTCCTGAAAGATTTGAACCGCCCTCATCAATAGGCATCGAAAGGCCGCCCTGTTCGCGAACAAAATCTGCAAGCTTGCAACGCGATAGCGCATCCCATAGCTGTTGTTCCGTTGCCTGCAGATTGCCCATTAAAAGGTTTTCTTGAATCGTGCCACTAAAAATCCAACTCGAAAACGACACTGTGGTCAGGACATGCGCCAAACTGTCGTAGCTCATGTTTTTCATGTCGCAATCGCCTAACATGATGGTGCCGTCGTAGCCCTTAAGCCGCCCCGCCAACACATTGGCAAGTGTGGATTTGCCCGATCCGCTTTCTCCCACAATACCTATCAGTCCCCGAGCAGGTGTTTGGAAATCGACATCTTTGAGGGCATAGCGCTTCTCAACCTGACATGAATCCCCGTCTTCGCTCTGAACCGCATCGGCTCCGGTCTGCGCTGCAGACAAGGCATCACCATGCGCCGCTCTAGACTGCGCTGCACGACCGACCTGTCCTACACCATGTCGCTGAACAGCCTCTTCTTTGTCATAGGAATAGCTCAACCCGCGCATCGAAATGACACAGTTCGTAGTATCGATGTCCGTATCCTCTAAAGTGCTATCAGGTAATTCAAGCAGTTCAAACATAGTATCGGCCGCAGCCATACCATTCATAGCCGTATGGAAAAGCGATCCCAATGATCTCAACGGAATGAAAAATTCTGCAGAAAGAAAGATCACGACAAAGGCGCCAGCAAACGTGATGTTGCCTTCAATAAATTGCGCCAGGGCAAGTAACACGCCACAAGCCGCACCACCAAACGCAAGCAAATCCATCATGGTGATGGAGTTAAGCTGCATACGCAACAGACGCATCGTTGCCTGACGAAAACTCTCGGCCGCTTTGTTCATCTTTTCATGTTGCTTTTCGTCCGCCTGATAAATTTTGAGGGTAGTCAAGCCTTCAATGTTTTCCAGAAACACCCCGCCCAGATCGGAATAAGACGAAAAGTAGCGTCTCGTAACGCGTTTTGCAACACGCTGTATGGCCATCATAGAAATCGGAATTAGTGGCGTGCAAATAAGCAGCACGGTGGCAACCACAAGACTAAAGGGCGCCAAACAGAAAAAGAGCGTGATAGGTGCCACCACCGCATAAATAAACTGCGAAATATATGATCCGAAATACACCTCAAGCTGCTCGACACCTTCGGTGCTTATTTGAACAGCTTTATTAGTGGAAATGTGCTCACTATACGATGGGCCTAAACGAAGAAGTTTTTGGTAGACCAGCTGACGGATAGCAAGCTTTGCGGTCGTAGAGGACTGAAAGCTCATGTGCTGGGCACCCATTTGAGCCGCAAAACGAACGACGATACTCACCGCACCAATGATGCAAAGATACTGCAGGGATTCAATGGTTGCTTCACCCAAAAACAGACTCTGTAAGAAAAACCCCGCCGCAACCATCAACACAATATTGGCAAGAAGAGCAATCCACTGACACAACGCATTAAGAACGATATATTTTTTCGCCTCGGGAACAGCTTTTAGCAAACGTTTATCAAACACGATTCCTCCAGGTCAACAAAACAAACAGGCTCAACACCTCTCACGGAAACACCTGCACTGTCCTAACGTCGCAATGCAGTACATCTTGTTACCTCAAACTAGTATTGTAGCCTGCTTTTTAACTATGGTTAACTTTATCGCGTTTTAGTCGGTAGATTTTACCCTCTTCATCAGCGAACCTAATTGCATATTTTGCCCGGATTCAAAATCATGTTCGGATCAAAGACCTTTTTGATGCCCGCCATAAGCTCAATAGACGCATCGCCCAAAGACTCACGAAGATAGCGCTTCTTTGCATAGCCAATGCCATGCTCGCCAGAGACCTGTCCGCGCAACTCATCGCACTTTGCATACGCTGCTTGCATAACCTGAGCAGAACGCGCCAAGAACTCGTCTTTGTCCATGTCGTTAGCACAGCAATAAATATGCAGGTTGCCGTCGCCGGCATGACCAAAGGAGCGAATGCGCATGTCGTGCTCATGCCCTACTTCATGGACGTACTCCAAAAAGTCAGGAATCTTATCCACCGGAACAACAACATCCATTTCATCAATCAAGTCAGTCTCAGCCTCAATCACCGTCAAGAACGCACTGCGCGCTTCCCACACAGCACGCTTATCGGCAGGGTGGCTAAGCACGAGCGTGTCATAGGCACCATATTCGTCACCTATTTCGGCAAGTGTTTCGGCTCGCTGGAAAATTTCATCCTGATCATTGCCATCCAACGTTACCAAGATGTAGGCACCGGCCTCTTTGCCATCAACGATAGTGGGAATGATTCTGTTGCCGGTGTAATTAGCTGAAGAATCAACGATGTCGCGCTCCATAAATTCGATGGATTGCGGATCAAGGCCAGCAATCTTGATCCTAGGTACCGCCGCGATAGCCTTTTCAATATTGGCAAACGGCAAGATGAAGCTCACGTCTTCTTTTGGATTCGGAATCAGCTTCAAACTCAACTCAGTAATAACACCAAGCGTACCTTCAGAACCAATCATCAGGTGAAGCAAGCTGTATCCAGAACTTGTTTTCGTGACGGAGCGACCAAGCTCCAGAATTTCGCCAGTCGGCAAAACAACCGTCATAGCAAGCACGTAGTCACGTGTCGTGCCATACTTCACCGCACGCATGCCACCTGCGTTGGTGCTGACATTGCCCCCAACCGATGCAGTTTTTTCACCTGGATCAGGCGGATACATCAAGTCGTGCTCAAGAGCATCCTGCGCCAAATCACACAAACGAACGCCGGGCTGAACACGCACGACCAGATTATTCAAGTCATACGACAGAATTTTGTCCATATGCATTGTGCACAGAACAACGCCACCAAACAGTGGCGTTACACCACCAACAAGCCCAGTGCCTGCCCCGCGAACGGTCACGGGCACACGATGCTCATTACATGCTTTCATGATTGCGGAAATTTCTTCAGTGCTCGAAGGAAAACACACAACCTCAGGCATCTGCTCACCATAGATAGGCATTTCATCATGGGAGTAATCGTTGCTGATCGCATCTCCTACAGAGCAGTTTCCCTCACCAACAATAGCCTTAATCTCTTCGATGAGCTTAGGTGAAATCTTGTTATATTCAGGCATAGTAATCCTTCCTGCTAAGGAACATAAGCCAATAATTCTTTCAAACGGCACTACCTTACCGAAGCCGCGGTGATTTTACTCCCCTTCACCAGGTGATTCAATCTCTTCGATGAGCACGTTGATCTTATCGATACGACGACCATCCATGACCGTAGTCACGAGCGTGAACTTCTTGTTGTCATGCACCAGTTCGTAGGCATCTCCCTCTACAGGAATCTTGTCAAGCAGATCTATCATCAAGCCGCCCGCTGTTTCGTAGTCATATATCGGCACAGGCTCAAAGCCTAAAAAGTCAACAAACTGATCCACAGGCAGCGATCCATCAACAATGTACTGATTGTCGCGTACCTTCAGAATTTCGTCCTGATCATCATGAAGATACTCATCTTCCATGCGACCAATAATCTGTTCCACAATGTCGCTCATCGTGACAATGCCAGACGTACCGCCATGCTCGTCGACCACAACTGCAATCTTCGTATGTTTGTTCTGCAGCATCTGAAGCACTTTAGCGATAGCCAAGCTTTCCGGCACAACCTGAATGGTGCGAATACGCAAATCCTTCATAGTAGAATTTTCGGACAGCAAGTAGGCATCCTTGATATGAACAAAGCCGATAATATTGTCTTTATCTTCACGAAACACCGGATAGCGCGTAAATTTGTTTTTGACCATGATGTCCAAGTTGGTCTGCAAATCGTCATCCAAATCGATTGCCACCACTTCAGTACGAGGTGTCATGATCGCCTTAGCATCCTTGTCATCAAGATCGAAGATGTTATCAAGGTATTGATATTGATCCTGCTCGATGGAACCACTTTCGGCACTTTCTTCCAAAAGAATTTTGATTTCTTCTTCAGAATACGTATCGTGTTCCTTCGACGTGTCGTGGCCGGTCAAGCGCATAATGCCATTGGTTAGCGTGTTGAACAGCCACATGATGGGATAGGTCAACATGTAGAATGCATGCAGCGGAGCTGCGGTGAACAACGCGTAGTTTTCAGTGTTGAGAATAGCCATTGATTTGGGTACCAGCTCACCCACCACAACATGCAACGCCGTCATGATGAAGTAACCAATAGCAACCGAAATTGCTGTCACGGCCGCATCCGGCAACCCAAGAGCAACAAACAACGGATGGAACAATGCCGAAATGGCTGGTTCGCCCAGCCAACCAAGAGCTAGAGACGCGAGGGTGATACCTAACTGACAAGCCGACAGATAGGCGTTCACGTTGTCCGCGATCTCTGCGGCGCGCTTTGCGCCTGGCCTGCCTTCTTCCACCAACAGCTCGATCTGGGATTTGCGCACACGAACAAGCGAAAACTCCGCAACAACGAAGAAGGCGTTCATTAACAAAAATACAACTACCAGTAATAAACTCACCCAAATTGGCATGAAACAATCGTTCCTTTCAATTGCCGTAAAACATCCACCAAATACGAACCGAACGTTTACACAGCAATCTCCCCCTTAGGAAGTTGTGTATTCAGCCTTATCGTATACAAAACAACATAAAGAAGCGCAGTCATGTCACACAAAGACATAGACCGCGCCGGACCAAAATCAAAATACCTCTGTAGTGCAAAGCGTTTTCGGGTCGAACAACATCGACCGCCGCCGTCGGAGTCGTTCACGACAGCTAAATCTCCTTATCTGGAACAACGTATGCTTCAAGCCTGCTCGAATTACTCAGCCCTACGAACACCGTAAGTGCAATCACCCAATCCGTCGGGCAAAAGGCTTGCTTCATGCGCTGTGCCCTCGTACTAAGCTCCGGACCAAGATCAACCTCACAAGAAAGGCATTTTGCGCGCACCCTTGAGCGCAAACCTCACGTGGTCACGGATAGCTCTTTCGCTACATCATAGTATCAATGCTTAAATCAATGTCAAATAAAAGGCGATCGTACAAAAATCTCTCCACAAGAGCCCAATTATGCAAGAAACGCAAACGATGTCACAACATTTATGGAAAAGTACACCCTATGTATGATTTAACAGATTTCTGGCACACCCCGCACAACGCATCGCTACAATACATATGAACTGATGTTCGAATATACAACACAGCTCTATGCTATGCCCGTTGCACACAGAGGCTTTCACGCCCTGAATTACACCCGCATAGCTAATCAACCTATATACATTCGCAGAAACTGTTGTGTGATTGATCTAAGCACACCACTAGGCACATCGAAGAAGGAAAGCCATGGATCATGTAACTGCCCTAAAACGCGAAAACGCTCAGATCTCAACTGAGCACACTCATGTTGGCGAACACATATCTCAGTTGATCTGGGTTTTTCTCATTATGTCCGTCATTGGCCTTGCCGGTGAAACAATCCAACATTACCTTGTATTTAACGAATGGGAAAGTCGTCCTGGCTTTATCTGGGGCCCGTTGTCTCCCATCTACGGAACTGCCGCGGTGTTGATCACGGTTATATTAGAGCCCTTCCAGAAGAAAAACCCACTCTTTTTGATCGTTATTGGAGCCATCATTGGCGGAGGGCTTGAATATTTTGCAAGCTGGGCAATGGAAACGTTCTGGGGTGTCGTTGCGTGGAGCTACCTGAATGTACCCTTCAACATTGATGGACGCACTGACTTATTCCATGCCTTGATGTGGGGCATGCTTGCAACCCTGTGGATAAAAGTTGGTCTGCCCTTATTCCAAGACGCATTCGACCGTATTAATCTAAAGGGCCGCATATATCGTTTGGCCACCGCAGCACTGTCACTCTTTTTGGCTCTGGATATTGTCATGACCATCTGCGTGCTGTTGCGCGCCGATGCTCGCTCAAACGATGTTCCAGCAGAAAGCGCATTTGAACAATATTTGGATACTACCTACCCCACCTCCATGCTTCAGAATCGATTCCAAAACATGGGCGGTCTCGGTATTGGCGACTAATCTTCGTACTTGCTCGCTGCTGCTGACAACTAATTTTCGTATTTGTCCGCTGCTTCTTCCAGCAACTCGATAATGGAAAGCCCCTGCCGACACGCTTTTGCCGAGCAAGTAATATGCAGAGCTCCCACAAAGATCCTACTGCTTTATCCCATACTGCACATAATACGCATCGAGCGCATCCTTGATGGCATCGTCAATCACTACGCTACCTTGCACTTCGCGGTTATACAGCATCTCGGTCACCTCAGCCATCGACACGATAGACGCCACCGGAAAGCCATACTTTTCTTGAACCTCTTGCTGCGCAGTCACAACCCCGCCTTTGCCAACTTCCATACGGTTGAGCGACACTATCAAACCTTTTACATCAACATCCGCAGCAGCTTTTAAAATAGGATATGTCTCATCGATCGACTTGCCAGATGTCGTAACATCCTCAACCATAATGACGCGATCGCCATCGTGAAGCTCTGCACCAAGCAAATTTCCTGCATCTGAACCGTGATCCTTCGCCTCTTTGCGATTGGAGCAGTAGCGAACTTCCTTGCCATACAGATCTTCCAACGCAATAGCCGTGACAACGGCCAAAGGAATACCTTTATAGGCAGGACCAAAGACCACATCGAAATCGAGACCAAAATTATCGTGGATTGCACGCGCATAATATTCGCCTAGACGACGCAACTGACTGCCGGTCACATACGCACCCGCGTTCATAAAGAACGGCGATTTGCGTCCACTTTTTAAGGTGAATTCGCCAAACTTTAATACCTGGCTTTCAACCATAAATTCGATAAATTCCTGCTTGTAGGATTCCATGGACGCCCCTTTTCACCGTTGTTTGTTTGTTGAGGCGCAGCAAAACGGCGCCTCGTGCAATCATAGCAAAAGAACGCAAAGCGAACGCTAAGCGAAAAAAGTGTACGCAGGCAACTCATGACCACTTCTTTGAAAATCTTTGGGCAAGATACAATCGCAGACACTCCTCTTAGGCACCCACAAATGCGCAGGAGTAATACGAAACACCACCCCACACTCAAACAAGCCCTGCACACAACACGCAGAGCTTGTTGATACCAGCAGAAACAAAGATGAACTCACAAACAACCCACTTGCAGGCATCGCTCAAACCTCGCAAGCAAAACCTGTCAAGAAATCGAAGCTTGCCGAACGTTCTTATGAGCGCTCCTCGATAGGTTTGTAGGCCTTTTCCTCGGTATTAGTCTTGTACGCAGGACGGATGATGCGCTTACCACTTACGAGTTCCTCAAAGCGATGAGCTGCCCAGCCTGCCATACGCGAACAGGCAAACAGCGGCGTGATCAAGTCGGTCGGAATACCCAAAAGCGAATACACAAAACCTGAATACATGTCAACGTTTGCACACATATCCTTTTTGGTGCCCTTTTCTTGCAGGATAACCTCAGGACTAAGACGCTCAATAAGCTTGAGTAAATTCAGCTCAGCCTCGTATACCGTGCCTTCAGCCAATTCGGTTGCAAACTTCTTACAAATAATGGCACGCGGATCAGATTTGGTATACACCGCATGACCCATACCATAAATCAAACCGGTATGATCAAAGGCTTCTTTATTGACAATCTTGGCAATGTACGAAGCTACTTCGTCTTCATTTTCCCAATCCTTAACATTTTCTTTGATTTCTTTTTGCATAGCCAACACCTGGTGGTTTGCGCCACCATGCTTTGCGCCTTTGAGCGACCCAATAGCGCCAGCATACGCAGAATAGGGATCGGTATCAGCCGAACTGAGTACGCGACACGCAAAGGCTGAGTTATTACCGCCACCATGCTCAGCGTGCAAGCACAACATAATATCGAGCATGCGCGCCTCTTCAGCGGTATGCTGACGATTAGGGCGCAACATGGACAAAATAGTTTCTGCGGTGGATTCCCCTGGAATGAAACGATGCATGATCATCGACTCACCGAAGAATGATGCGCGCTTTGCATAGTACGCCAGCACCATCATGCGTGGCATACGTGAAAGCAGCGAAATAGCGGTCGAAATTTCATGCTCGTAGGTGCGAATTTCTGCGTCAGGATCATCGACATAGAGCATTAACACCGAACGAGCAAGCAGATTCATGATGTCGGGCGATGCGTTCACCATGATTTTTGATGCGGTAAATCCATCGGGCAGCTCACGATGCGCATCAAGACGCGAAACAAAGAAGTCGAGCTGATCTTGGGTAGGCAGCTCACCCATCAACAACAGATACGCAACCTCTTCATAGCGAAAACGACGGTCCTCCTTGCCACCCATAAGCAAATCATAAATGTCATAACCACGAAACGTCAGCTTTCCTTCGTCGGGAATCTTGTCGCCTTCACTCATTAAGTAACCATGCACGTTTGAGATATTAGTAATTCCGGCAATAACACCCGATCCATCACTATTGCGCAGCCCTCGTTTTACGGGATATCGCTCATATAAGTCTGGATCAATGGAATTAATCTTGGTGATATTGTCATACAAAGAAAGTTTTCGTTGTTCCATGGAAATTCCTTTCAGACCTAGAGTTACTAATTCTACACCTAACCAAGGCACTCAGATGCTTCTAAAAGCCCCGAAATCACACCAGTTTTGAAGTAGTATTCTATTCGTTTCAGAAATGTAATTTCTGATTATCTATTTCTCACCATATATAAATTACGTGCACCATAAACCTACGAGACGGTGTTTGTCTCTGTGGTAGACTGAGCATAGGGGATCATTAATCACGCGAACTTGATACATGGGGCATATTTGACATGATGACGTTTACCACAATCAAACCATTCCACGCATGTACACATACTATACGTGATTTTCGAGGACGGTAAAACGTACCCTGCCATGCGTAACCGAAAACGCATTCGGGGCTTGTTGCGAAAATGAGGTGCATCATGAACTGGCAAGATGAGTACGAGCGCAAACAGCTTTCACTTCACGAGATCTTTACGAAGCATATCACCGGCAACCAAAAAATCTATATTGGAGGGCTTCACGTTCCCACAACCATCATCAACGCGATGCTCAGATTGGTGAAAAACCGTGAACTGAGCGGGATCGATTTATATGGCAATTGGATCAACGGAGACGTCACGTTTGCCGATCTTGATGTCACGCCCGAAGAATTTCGCTACCACACCTACTTTGCTGGTCCCGTTGAGAGAACAGGCTTTAGCACCGGATCCAAGTGCGTCACCCACATTCCTGTCCATTTTTCTGACACCAATCGCATGCTAAAAGAGCTGGGACTGGACTATGCCATCGTGCAAATGACGCCACCCAACGAACGAGGATACTGCAACATTGGACCACTCGGATTTGAACAAGGTGCCCTGCGTGGAGCGAAGCATATCATCGCCCAGATAAATACCAACCTTCCTTTTGTGTATGGCGACTCGCACACCTACCACGTCTCCAATATCGATGCCTTTCTTATTCAAGACGAACCACTGGAAAACACAACCGTACCCGCTCCAACTCCTGAAGAGCAGAAAATTGCTGAACTCATTGTCGAGCGCGTCAACGACGGCGACTGTATCCAGTTAGGTATCGGAGGAATTATTAATGCGATCGCAGCAGGACTTTCGACAAAAAAACATTTAGGTGCGTTTACTGAAATGTTTTCTGATGCGTTTGTGCAGCTGCAAATGAATGGCGTTATCGATAATTCACGCAAAAGCTATATGCCGGGCGTTTCGATTGCAGGATATTCAACAGGGACACAACGTCTGTATGATTTTATTGACAAAAATCCTGACATGTATTACTGCTCTTACAACATTGTGTGCAACCCCATCTACATTGCTCGAAACGACAACCTTGTTTCTGTCAACACCGCGGTAAGCATCGATTTAACAGGACAGGTGTGTGCTGAAAGCATTGGATCGCATCAGTATTCTGGTAGTGGCGGACAGTTCGACTTTGTCCATGGCGTCAAGCTAGCCAAAAACGGGCGCGGCTTTATCGCTATCGCCAGCGTTGCCCACACAAAAAACGGGCCAGTTTCCAAAATTGTTCCCGCACTTGCCCAAGGCAGCGCGGTCACCTCACTGCGCAATGACCTGCATTACGTCGTTACCGAATATGGCGTTGCAGATTTACGCTGGGCCGATATTCCCACACGCGCACAGCGCCTGATTGCGATTGCGCACCCCGATTTTCGAGACGAACTCACCTATGAAGCGAAGCGCTTAGGTTTTTTGTACTAGAAACATAGCTGAGACATGTTCGGCACAAGGCTCTGCAGCCTCCACACATGCAAAACGAAGCCGCATTTCGCTTCGTGCACCAAAACGAAATGCGGCTCTTTTATACGGAATTATGTCCTAGGCTCTTACCGTCATGTATCTCTTGAAAATCAAGCCACGCGTTTTTACTCGACGCCCTCTTTCGTTTTTGTTACTACTTCGATGATAAATCCAACGGCATCAACAGCATCATAGTACGTGAACTTCCCGCCGGGACTTACAATGGAGTTTCCTTCCATGTATCTTGATATGCCGTGCGCTGCCATGATCTCGCTGATTTCGTCGTTGTTATCAACATCGAACCTAATGTGATGGATCGCATGACCACGGACCTCGTAGCCCTCATTCAGATAGTCGCGCCAAATGGTGTTTTCTTCCCCAACTGGCTGTAAAAACTCAAGCTCAACGTTGAACTGGTTGTAAAACAGCGCTTTAACGTGCGCATCGATGATTTCTCCGCGGCACCACGTCTTCCTAAAGAGGTTGTCGCTTTCATTGTCTGGGTCGACACCAAATACTTGCTTCATGCCAGCCTTGGCTTTTTCAATATCGTCAACAACAATCCCGATTTGGACGATATCTCCTAAAAGCTTTAAAAAATCTTGCGGCTTGTTTTCCATTCTCGTTCCCCCTGTTCAAACGTAGAATCCCTCTGTTTGCCTTGTTCCATCTTGCTTCAGGAACCCGCCATCAGCTGATGATTACTCGTCGTCCAGCAAGCCTTTTGTAATATCTTCCAGAGTACGACCACGAGTCTCAACACCAAATATAGCAACCCAAATAGCCATAAAGACCAAGAAACAAGAATTGATAAGGTACGCGCCCGTGTGTCCGATGGGGCTTGCTACGAAGAACGCAATCCATATTGGACTAAAGATGCCACCCAAGCGACCAAACGCATTTGCAACACCGGCACCACGAACACGACATGCCGTCGGGAATGGCTCCGGCAAATAAATTGCCGAAATAGTTGCGGAATTGGTAAACGTACAGGCACAGACCAAGAAACCAAAGCCCATGATCAAAGCCGTGTTGTCCATAGGCAAGAGCGACCAGACTGGACCAAGAATTGCAATAGCAATACAGGAAACGATCAGGATAACCTTACGATCAACTTTCTCAACATAGAACGTAAGCAAACCAATACCAACAGGAATACCGAGCTGCATGACCACGTTGATCAAAGTGGACATGCCCGTATCGAACCCTCGCGAAACAAGGATCGTTGGAGTCCAGCTTACAATCGTATACACGCAAACGTTCATAATAAAGCACAAGAACATTGCGGTAAGCGTACGTGGAAGCATCTTTTTCTTGAACAAGAATTTCCAAGGTAGCTGCTTTACCTCTTCTTCGCTTTCACGCTCTTCAATTTCTTTCTCAGGAACATCCTCTAACGGAGCACCATCATCGATAATCTTCTGTTCTAACTTAGATACAATGGCATCTGCCTCTTTGTTGCGACCCATCATAGCCAACCAACGAGGAGATTCGCTCAAGAATATAAACGCTACGATCAAAACCAACGCACCCAAAGCGCCACAGAAGATAAATACCATTCTCCATCCAGCAAGAGGAAGAATAATAAGGTTCATTACAGAGGCAAATAACGTACCGCAGTTGCAGATCAAACCGGAATAAGATTGATATTTACCGCGCTTTTGAGGTGGAGTAAATTCGCTCAGAGCAGCGTAGCATGCAGGATATGCAGCACCCAAACCAAGACCCATGAAAAAACGACATGCGGTCAGAAAATCTGCATCAGGAGAAAAAGCAGCTACAAAACAGAAAAAGGTAAACAACGTTCCACAGGCAAGAGCAGCTTTTTTACGTCCTAATGCATCAGAAATGGCGCCTGCCATAAGACCACCAATGAGGTAACCGACCATGGTGATTGAGTTAAAAAACGAGAATTGCTCAAGAGTCATGAAGCCCTCGGTCTGCAAAACAGCACCAATAGGACCTCCAATACCCATATCAACAGAGTCGCAGAACACAATACCTGATAGCAACCAGAGAATTTTTCGATGAAAATTCGAAATAGGCAAGCGATCAAGACGTGCTGCTATGCCATGAAATGACATTTGAGAATTTGCCAAAGCCATACCGTCCCACTCCTTTCATGCATAAGATCTTCCTTCTTGGTTGTTCCCCCCCCTCAGCTAGCACTCTCAGACGATCAAAAGGTTCCATACTTCAACGTCTGTAAAAACAACTATCCTTACGCATATTCTCCCTTCGAATTTGCGCATTGTTAAATAGGTAAATCTTTTATCTGAGTACAAGTATTACAAAACATAATAGGAACGAACCAATTCGATAAGACACCACTATTGACTGCCTAGACAGAAGCCCTTAATACCAAAGATGGCAGCATTGCATTTTTAAAAGTTGTTTCGCCTGTCAGGCACACAAAGCACCGATGGCCGGTATAAGCCTTGCAATCGTTTTTGTTTCATTATTAAGACCGGCACCGAAAAAGGCACCAACAAAAAAAATAGCCTGTACTTGTACGTAAAGAGACACAAGTACAGGCGCAAGACGCATTGCAAAGAATATCGCGCCTACAGATACCCCCTATAGGGCTGCTGCAACACCGAGCTTTTCACCCAATATGCAAGCGTAATAAAATCAAAAACTGGCAGCCCCACCGCGCGCTGTATCGCAGCAGCATAAGGTGGCAAATCACTGCACTCTAAGAGAATGGCCTCTATGCTCTCGTCGCAGCAAACTTCCTGTGCTAGAGCAACCAGGCTGTCTTCAAGAGCAGCGTTATCCAAAGCACCCTTGCCCCAGCGAATCGGCGCAAAGCTCTCTAAAGAACCCACATCAACCACTTGGAGCTGCCGAGCATCGGTATTGACCTTCGACAATAACTCGTCGGTAATACTGTTTCCATCGGCCGCAAACACGGCAATGGTCTTATTCGCGGGAAGCCACGTTTTGATGGTAGGAAGCTGACATAAGCTGGACATAAACACCGGCACGCCCACCGATGCCGCAACGTCCTTTTGAAAGTGAGCAAAAAATCCACATGCCCCTATGATGGCACGCACGCCTTCAGCTTCGAGGCGCTGAGCAGCCCGGATGACCTGATCTTTGATGCTATTATCCCCTGCGAAGAGCTGTTCTATATCAAACGAAACTTTTTCATAAAGCACCGGAAAGTCATACGTTGAAGCATTAACGACATTTCCGGGAATTTTAGGATAGTCAAGTTCAACCGCAATAATGCCCAATACCTGCCCGCTGGTATAGCGAGCAGGTAATTCAAACACATCGCGACGCTGATCATCGGTAGTAATTGCGCCATATGCGCGCTTCCATGTTACTGACATCTATGCCTCCACATACGCACCCGTATGCAAATACGCTAAAAGCTGCTCTTTATCAAGATGATCAATACCCAAATCAGCAAGACTCAGACCTTCTGCCATGTAGTCAGTCTTATTCATGACGCCACCAAGCACAATCATCGCGTCAATAACCGGAGTTGGTACCCCAAACTTGATACCTAATTCGTGATACACATGACATCCCACCGGCACATCTTCAGTCACATAGCGATTTTGAATGGTGAAGGGACCTGTCGCATATCCGACCTCCCATTCTTCCTCAAAGGGAACGTTACAACCCTCCCCCATGTATTCTTCTCCTAGCACGCTGGTACGCTGAAAAAAGACTTCTTTTTTGAAAGGCTGAATACCAACACCAATCGCGTTAGCAAGAGCAATTTCCTCGTTATAGAACTGGTACTGCACTTCGCTAATGGAAGGGCAAAACGAATGCGAGTAGATGCTGTAATCATGGATGTTTTTACCCAGAACCGTTCCGAAGTTTTCCATCGTAGAAACGCCGAGTACCGTCCCCGGAACATGAATGACCGGATTTACGTTGGAAAAACCAATATCCAATACGGTATCACCGCAGACCGCACCGTCACCTTCAGTGATCGCATCAAAGCAGCCAAGCGCCTTTGAGCTTTCGACAAACACTTCAGTATCTGCACTTGGAAGCGCCGCTCCGCGAAGGGTGATGGCACGATAGACTAAACTGCAGGTCGGCTTGGTTACTCCGCCTTCTGTGTCAACGCGCGTACCATACGGCGCTGACGACCATCCACCAATAATGACATCTTTAGTGCAGTGCGCTTCGCGCATCATTTTGCGTAACTTCAATGAACCATAATTATCGGGAATGATATGAATAATCTGCCCATCTTCTAAGCAGGGAATGAGCTGCTCAAAAAATGCTTCGTGCGCCACTGACGGAACACCGACAATGATAAGCTTTGCGCCCCGTACGCACTCTGCCACCGAATTGGTTGCGCAAGAGAACTCACCCTTTCCCATGCGACGGAACCCATACTTGGTTTGCGTTCCGGGAGCCTTTTCCTGCAACGTAATACCAGTTCTCATGACACTGCCAAGCGTTTTCTCGAAGAACGGATCCAAGTCGCAAATTCGCACCTCTTGACCGGCCAGAGCACAGTCGGCTCCGCAAGTCTTTCCAACCGCTCCGCCACCAAGAATAGCAACGGGAGCCGTTCGCAACGCATCAATATCAATCATGCCAGTCCTCCTCAGTTCATTTAAGTAAGTATATTAATTATAGGACTAGAACACCGGAAGGACTGATCCTTCGAAGTTTTCATTGATGTAGTCGCGCACCTCATCAGATGTAAGGGCTTCGGCAAGTGCCTGAATTGCCTCGTCATCTTCATGGCCTTCCTCTACTACCAGCACATTGGCATAGGTTTGCGCAGCATCACCATCAGAACTTTCAACCGCCAACGCATCCTCGTCTACCGTCAGCCCTGCTTCAATAGCGTAGTTTGCATTGATGCAGGCAACATCGACATCTTCCAACACTGTTGGAACAACCGCTGCTTCCAGCTCTTCAAATTCCAGGTTGAGCGGGTTATCGACAATATCATTGATCGTTGCATCAATACCCGCATCGTCAGACAGGGTGATCAAGCCTTCTTGTTCCAACAAAAGCAAAGCACGCGCTTCATTGGTTGCATCATTAGGTACTGCCACCGTAGCGCCTTCTTCGAGATCATCAAGGGAACTTGTGGCACCTGCATAAATCCCCATAGGCTCATAGTGCACTGCAACAACGCTAGTCAAATTCGTGTCTCGTTCTTCATTGAAGTTTTCAAGATAGGGCACATGCTGGAAATAGTTCGCATCAACTTCGCCCTCTTCAGTTGCGGTATTGGGCTGCACGTAGTCGGTAAATTCAACGACCTCAAGCGTATAGCCCTGCTCTTCAAGAAGCGGCGCAACTACATCATTGAGAATTTCTGCATGAGGAGTGGGAACAGCCGCAACCCTAATCGTGGTGCTTTCTTCGTCAGTACTGTTTGAACATCCGCTCAAGGCCACCAGCGCGCAAAGAGCCAACGCCACAATGCTTATTCCGAATACGCGCAAAAAAGAACTACCTCGTTTTGCCATAAGATTCCTTTCGATTGATACGGACAACAAAAACACGTATTGCTGCACGAACGTGTTACCGCACCGAGAGTAACTGTCCTAAATCTAGGTATGAAAAGAAGCGCGGCAAGAATGAATCCTACTACTCCTAGTAAGAGACGTAAAATTGAAAAAACTGAACGCTAGTTATCAAGTGTGGCGATGACCAGCGTGAACAAAACCACACTTTTAAACAGATTGATGACAAACGTGGGCTTGCAACAAAGAATGAGCACATCGCACCAAAAGATCAGGATCACCGGCAGCGCAACCGAAACCCGCATCAGCAACACAAGACTTGATTAAAGTCTCGTCAAACACTCCCCCGCACGCAGTGTGAGATACTGCCACACGCACAACAAGCCCAGCACATGACCAAACCACCTTGTACACGGTAAATCTAAAACATAATGAAAATTTTCGCTAAAACATACCCAATGATGCCACACCCAGGAAAGGTCAAGATCCATGCAAGCACCATGTTGCCAGCTTTGCCCCATTTCACATTGCTCAATCGCCTGGAGGCACCCACGCCCATAATGGCCGTTGTTTTAGTGTGGGTTGTTGATACCGGCATACCGGTACCGTTTGCCAAACCGATACAAAACATGGCAGAAAGACAGGCAACAAATCCCTGATAGGCTTCAAGTTTTACCATATCCATGCCAACACTTTTGATAATACGCTTGCCGCCAATAGCAGTACCCAAGCCCATGACCGCAGCACATAGCAGAACTAACCACAGGGGAAATTCCACATCCCCCGAATCAACTCCCATGCCCATACACAGCATGATGCCCATCATACTAATCGAAAGAAACTTTTGTCCGTCCTGAGCTCCATGCATGATCGCAACACCCGCGCCAGACAAAATTTGTGCCCAGTGCCAAAAATCCGATGCTTTGCGTCTGTCGATATCCCGTGCGCAAAACTCAATCAACTTCGTGAATAGCCAGCCACAAAAAAAGCCTAGTACTGTTGAAATTACTAGGCCATACAAAACTTTCACCCATTCATCAGCATTAACGCCACCAAGACCGCCCTGTAGTGCAATAGCAGCACCGGTGATACCCGCAATAAGGGAATGACTTTGTGAAGTCGGGATACCGAAGTACCACGTCACCACACCCCAGACGATAATGGCCACCATTGCGGCAGCAAGGGCAAGAAGCGCAGCTTCATTATCACCGCCAAAATTCACCATGCCAAAAATTGTATGCGCAACCGCTGCACCAATGCTGGTCACTGCAACCAGCCCCACAAAGTTACAAACAGCAGCCATAACAATAGCCGCTCCTGGTGACATGCTTCGTGTTCCTACAACGGTAGCAATAGCGTTGGGTGCATCCGTTGCACCATTAACAACCGTTGCACCGAGTGTTAGCAATAACACAACCACAAGGACAGGACTGCCCATCAACGCCGAAATAAAAGCACTGAATTCTATCACTACTGTTTGCCCTTCACGTTACCGTCGGTTTCAGGACCCTACAATCAAGCTCTTTTCGACAAGCTCTTGTTAAGAAACGGCGGCGCAGCCTTGCCTTAGGCGTGTCTGCACGAACCACTACGTAATGATACGAGATTAGAGACAAAATTAGTGAACAAACCTGCAACATTATTTAACATTTTTTGATTTAACATTTGGATTCAGGGCATATAATCACCCCTCCCTCATAAAACAGGATAGGGCTGCCTGATAGTGTCTCCCGTCTTATTTTGGGCATTGTGAAATGCCGAACTGTGCTCCGACCGAATAAGTGCTTCCCAACCAGTTAGTGAATATCTGTCCTACTCTTTCGTGATCGTCACCTCATCAACCAGTACGGTATTCAGATACTCTTTATCGAGCACACACCCTAATCCCGCTGGACGATCGGGAGTATTGAGCACCAGTTCTCCATGCTGCAATTCCAAAGGGGGAAGCGCGGTGTCATGAGTAAAGTAGCGATAGTAATCCGACACATCTGCCGGAAGATCCATGCCAGGCAAGGTTGCAAAGGCTGCATGCATACGCTTTGACACACCCGTATCAAACATACCGCCCATCCATACCAACTTATCCTGCTCACGCATCCAGTGATACACATCAAGCGTTGGTTGAATGCCGCCAAATTTCGCAACTTTAAGCACATAGCATTGCAGATTCTCGAAACTCATCGCCTCATTCATGTCGTCTGCCGTTACTACTGATTCGTCTAAGCACACAGGAGTGCGCAGATGCTTTTGCAGCTCTGAGAGACGCGCAAACAAATTGGTCTCGCCGCTCATGGGAACATACGCCGGATTGTAGGGCTCTTCGATGCACGCAATGCGAAGTTTGTCAAGCTTGTACAAGATATCAAGATGAGTCTCGTCAAAAAACTGATTGGCATCGAGCATAATATCCAGATCGGGGAAGTGTGCGCGCACTGCCGAAACTGTTGCCAGCGCCCCTGTAGGTTCAATCTTCAATTTTACCCGGGTATACCCCGACGCAACCGCCTGCTCAACCTGACTGCATACCTCTTCGGGGGTTCCAATGCCTATCACAACGCCACCAAGAATCTTCTCTTGGTTAGATCCCCCTATAAGTTTCGAAAGCGGCATACCAACAATCTTGCCGTACAAATCCCACAGGGCTGGCTCAACCGCTGCTTTTGCCATGGGATAGCAAACCAAATCAGGAAATGTTGCAAGCGAGTGCGACACTTCGCTTGGGTGCAGATAGCGCTCATTCATCACGATAGGAGCTATGCGATCGCGCACCACCCGAAAATCTTCTTCTATTGTTTCAGGCAAATACCAGTTAGTTTCGAATGACACGCACTCCGCAATGCCAACACGACCTGCCCAATCTTCAACTTCCACAAAAAATGATTCACGGTCATCTATCTGTATTTTCGCGGTTTTTACCGGATGGACAAAGGGCTGTTTGATGCGATAGATAGACACACGCTTTACATCGATGCGCTTATCGTAGAGCTGTTTGAGTGCAATGCGATCAATCTTACCCGCCACGGTGCGCGGAAATTCTTCCATGACTAATATATGTTTTGGATGATGCAGCTTCGACATGCGAGAGGCGAGATACGCATGCACCATATGAGCAAATTCCTGAGGACACGATGCCGAGCGAATACCCGTATCGGCCTCCTGCGCTCCCAGCTCTTCATGATCCTGAGTTATCGCTTCTGCCGAATAATCTGCCTCGATAAACGCTACCGGTCGATAGCCCCATGTTTCATCGGCGGTACCGAACACATACGCTTCCCTGACCCCAGGAATCTTAAGCAGCGTCTCACGAATTTCTGCCGGATAAATGTTTTCCCCACCGGAAATAATAAGGTCTTCCGTGCGAGCAAACACACGCAACAAGCCATCACGATCCTTCGACGCACGATCACCCGTTACAAAATAGCCATCCTCGCTCGATGCCTTACGCGCATTGAGATACCCTTCAAAAATTCCCGGTCCGCTCACATGCAGTTGACCAATGCCATTCTTGTCAGGACGCATGATGCGCACCTTGTAACCGGAGAGCACATGAAGCCCTCCGTCAAAGTTACGGGTAACAGGTGCTGCTGCAATAAGACTTGCGGTTTCGGTCATACCGTAACTTGCATAGACACGAGCCTTTGCACGAAGAGCTTTCTTGATGGTTTTATCGTTCAGCTCTTCCCCGCCAAGCAAAATGCATGAATACTGCGTGATAACCCGATCGCGATCCTGTTCCAATAAATCCGACAAAATCTTGTCCACCACAGAAATATGTGTCACACGAAAACTTAAAACATCGTTTAGAATGCGCGCAGGCTGAAAGCGCTCATAGACAATAAAGGAATTCGTATTGAGCAAAGAGCGCACCATAATCTGGAAACCACCCACATGGCACATGGGCAACACCATCTGCCAAACACCCTGCCCTTCAAACGCCAACGCATCATTTGCTGCTTCTGCAGACGCCATAAGATTTGCCCAAGTCAAAAAAGCAGCCTTGGGCGTTCCGGAAGAACCCGACGTAAAGATCACAATGCCAGCACCGTGAGGGTCAAACTGTTTTTGGCACTCCCGCACAAACCCATCCAATTCCACCTGTAGCCTCACCAGCACCGCAGCATCATCAGGCAACTTTGCAAATGACGCCGCATCAAATCCCGTCGCGTCGATAAGCAGGCGGTTCACATTTTGGTTGGTAAGCACATCCATGCCGCGCTCACCTGTGGCGTTCTCCAATTCAACAAGGCGCTTTTGACGCTCTTCGGCAGACAAACGCGGGTTCAAAAGGGCAAGCGTGAATCCCCCATAGGCCGCTGCCAAAGAAAGAAGCACTAATTCGACACCGTTATACATGTTGCACGCAAGGGTTCCACTCGACGTTGCCCCTCGTTGTTGCAGCTGCTTTGCAAGCGCACACGCAGCAATATGAGCGCGACGAAACGAATACTCGATTGAACCTTCGTTTCGCTGCACGCAAAAAAACATTTCTTTGCTTTTTCTTTGCGCTGCAACAGACAGATGCGTAATCATGATGGAAACCCTTTCTTTGAAAAAACGGTAGGTCACAAATCGCGATCAGGGAAACTTAGGAAACTGGTCGAAGTCGGGATTGCGATGTTCTTTAAAAGCATCACGGCCTTCTTTTGCTTCGTCAGTGGTGTAGTAAAGAAGCGTTGCATCGCCGGCAAGCTGCTGCAATCCTGCATACCCATCAGTAGCCGCATTAAACGATGCCTTCAAGAAACGAAGTGCCGTGGGAGACAAGGCAAGTATCTCGCGCGCCCACGATACACATTCCTCTTCGAGCTCATCAAAGGGAACTACTTTGTTGATCATGCCCATTTCAAGCGCTTCAGCAGCCGTATATTGGCGACAGAGATACCAGATTTCACGCGCTTTTTTCTGGCCAACGATAGCAGCCAGATAGGACGCGCCGTATCCTCCGTCAAAGCTGCCAACGCGAGGCCCCGTCTGTCCAAATTTCGCCGTCTCAGCCGCAATAGAAAGATCGCATAAGATGTTGAGTACATTGCCGCCACCGATAGAGTATCCATTCACCATGGCAATAACAGGTTTTGGCACCACCCTGATCAAGCGTTGCAGGTCTAAAACGTTGAGACGAGGAATGTTGTCTTCGCCGACATAGCCTCCATCTCCGCGCTTTTTCTGGTCGCCACCCGAGCAAAATGCCTGATCCTCAGGACGTCCGTCATGATTTGCACCTGTAAGAATAATGACGCCAATAGAAGCATCATCACGCGCAAGAGAAAACGCATCAAACATTTCGATATTTGTTTTTGGCGTAAAAGCATTACGACACTCTGGACGATTGATGGTAATTTTTGCAATACCGTCATAGGTCTCATACAGAATTTCGTCGTAGACTTTACCTGTTTTCCAGGGAAAGGTAGCCATGCAAATTCCTTTCTGCTCGATCTCGGTGGCCTAAACACACTACAACAAGGTACTTGCACATAGTTTAGCGGTAAATACCGTGTGGCGTGAGTTCACAGCCACATAGATCTCAAGAAAGGTGTCTGAGCGCCCGTGCAACCGCAACAAAATAAACTGCGCAGACGACGCATACCAAGACAATCTAGACAACACTGCAAGTATGCGTTAGAACACATCGTGCAGTAAGATGCAGCGAAGAAGGAAACCCCTCTAGCGTTACGCCAAGAATGCGCGCAGCACTTCAAGATAGCGCGCCGGTTCTTCCACATGCGCGTTGTGTCCAGTTGGAAGCAAACAGGTTTGCGCTCCGAGCTGCTCAAGTTCGTGAGCTATCTCTGTGCTTTTCGCATCTTGCGCCCCTCCTATATAGAGAAGACGTATCTGATGGCGCCCATTTGAAAGCATGCATTCTACCGAGAAACGACGCTGCTCATGCTGATGATCAGTACACTCAGGCGTTTGCACACATGCGCGTAGAGCACAACGCGCATCACAAGCCAGCGGCATAGCATGCTTTCCCATACCCTCCAAACACAGGGCAAGCGCTTCAGGATCATGAGCAAGACGCTCAGCGCGCAACACCGTATCAAGACCACGGGCTCTCTGCGTTGCAAACAGAGGAAGATTTTCCCAATAGCGCACAAATTTTTCTATTCCGTCACGACGCAGCATAGCTGCCCATTCAGCATTACGCACAAAAGATTGACGCTGCTCGTCAGGAGTCTCGCACCCTAGGTTGCACCCTTCAAGCATCATCGAATTAATGATGTCAGTGCTGGTGGGTAAAAGACCAAGCGCAATACGCCCACCCATGGAATATCCCACGACATGACACGACGGCCTTTGCGCACATACAACACGACGCAAAAAGGCATCAAGATACGAAACCGCAGCCTCGTAGGTGTAGTGAGCAGAATCATGCGAAGCATCACTTTTCCCATGGCCTAAAAAATCAAGTGCATACACACAAAAGTCCTGCGCAAGAGAAGCAGCCAGATCATCCCACGTTGCACCGGATTGCATGAATCCGTGCAAAAGCACCACTGCAGGCTTGCACTGATGAAGCACTGAAGCACTATCGGCACATGCGGGCACATCAGCTTCTTCACTCACCAAGCTAGGCTCGTCACTCCACACCACATAGTGGAGCCGACACTCCTCAACACACAGCCACCCACTTGACGCTTTAATATCTCCCATAGCGCTCTTTCATTCCTTCAAGCGACAACGGCACCTCAACAAGTGATATGCCAGGAACTCCCCAGGATTCCTCACACGCACGAGAAAACTCATCGAGTGTCGTAACCGTTTGCGCCGGAACACCATACCCGGATGCGATCTGGCAAAAATCAGCCGTCTGCGGAGTTAAAAAGAGGCGCTTGAAATAGGGCTCGTTGGAACACTGTGGCAAAGTGGAAAAAATACCTCCCCCACCGTTGTTCATTAAGACAATCAGGATGCTCGGCCTAAACGAACCGTCCTCTTCACGAAGCGCCATTTCTCCCTGAAGAGCAAGCGCATTTATGTCATGCAGCAAGGTCAAATCACCCGTAAGCACCACCGTCTGTTGAAAATTGTGCGCAGCTCCTAGCGCTGTTGAAATGGTACCGTCGATACCGTTAAGCCCCCGATTGGCCAGTACAGAAATACGCCGCCCCTGCTTAAATCCATACGAATCAATGGTGCGAATTGCCATACTGTTAGCACTGAACAAAAGCGTTTCATCAGGCAGAGAATCAATGAGACGATAAAGGTAGGAGCCCTCAAAGTCATCGTTTTCGCTTAAATCACCGCGCATCAAGCGCTCATTGCGCTGGCGGTCAAGAAGACCCCATTGATAAATAGATTCGGAAATGGTTGCTGACTCATCGGGCATTTCTTCATAGTCATACGACACCGCCTCTAGCAATGCAACCACAAAATCAAGGGGCTCTGCATGCACTAACGTGGTCGTTTGAGCATTAAAATCACGCGATTCTACCACGTCCACCACGATCTGCACCGGACGCATATGCTCGATGGTTTGCGCCACAATCTTCGAGACTGGGTAGCGCCCAAAACGAATTACCACATCAAAATCTGGCATGTCTTCGCTTGCCATGATGCTGCTATAGCCTCTGATTACTGACGGATGCCCATACGAACGCAGCTGCGATAGCGGATCGGCTAACAGGGGAGCATCGAAGCATTCGCTAAACGCAAGAAGCGCCTGCGCCTCACGATCGCGACGGGCATAGTCACCCAATGCTTCACGTGAAAACACGTCTTCACCCGCAAGAACAATGACTCGATGGTCCAATAAGTAACGAGCAAGCTCTTGTGCGTCTTGGATGGGAAGGAACCGGTCGACCTCAACTACGGTAGGCAATTCAGTTGCGCCCTCAATCCGACCTGTAGAAAATAGGTTTTCAGCTTTGATGTCGGGAACAAGTGGTTCATCAAGATAGAAGTTTGCATGCACCGGTGCTGAGGTATGACTAAAAGGACGCGCCAGCGAATACATCTCACGCGCGACCTGGCGTACATGAGCTATGGCTTTTTCGTCGCTGCTTGCATGCGGAAGGGCAAAGTAGCGCCTCACGTAGTTTGAGAAAAACTGCTCCTGATCACACGTCTGAGGCGCACCGAGCTTTTGCAGACGAAGAGGCCTGTCACCCGAAAGAATCAAAAGAGGGATTCGAGAAGCCTGCGCTTCCATCACCGCAGGAAAATAATTGGCGATCGCCGTACCCGATGTGCAAATCAAAGCCACCGCTCTTCCACTTGCCTTGGCAAGACCAAGAGCGAAAAATCCTGCTCCGCGCTCATCAATATCAACATAAACATTAAACGCCGCACCCAAGCGTGCGTGCGCCTCGTAAGCAACCATTGCAAGCGGAGTTGATCGCGATCCTGGGCTTACCACAACATCGCGCACACCCGCACGCATCAATTCGTCAAAAAATGATCCGATATACACTCCCAAGGTGTGGGATTCGCTCGGCTGGTTCATTGCATCCATGCTGCTCTGCACCACCCTTTCTCAGTATGAAAACTACCGCCTTACATCCCCTACAAAGACGGTACGGAAAATGCACTCAAAATAGTTTGAAGCTTCAAATCGATTTCATCAAACTCATCACGCGGATTGCTTCCCTCTACAATACCGCAGCCCGCATACAACCACCCTGCTTGACCGTCAAAAACACCACAGCGAATAGCAACTGAAAACTCGCCGTTACCATTGCCATCAACAAAGCCAACCGTTCCTCCGAAAAATCCGTGATTGTAGGATTCGGCTTCGCGCAAGGTCATCATCGCTTCACCTACCGGAGTGCCTGACAACGCAGGAGTAGGGTGCAGCTGAGAAGCAAGCGAAAGAAGGGATCGTCCCTCCATAACCTGAGCTTCGATGGGCGTATGAAGATGTTGCACGTGACGCAGCACCTTAATCGAAGGCGTTTCAGGAATATGAACGTTATAGCAATTGCGCCCAAACACATCGCGCATAAAGCGCACGACGTAGTCGTGTTCGCGCCTGTTTTTGTCGTCATGCAGCAACTCTTGCGCTAGGCGAAGCTGTTCTTGTTCGCTCTCGCCCACCGAAATCGTTCCCGCCAAGCACATGCTTTGCACGTGGGAATCGTTTTTACGCACGAGTAATTCAGGAGTGCATCCGCAAAAAAACACATCGCCATAGCGATAGAGATAAACCGTACCGCGTGCATCACCATCAATAAGATTAAGCAAAACATCTTTCGATGAAAATGGAGCGCCGGTTTCCACATGCACGCGCCGTGACAAAACCAGTTTTTGAACATGTCCCTGCCTGATGCGCTGCAAGCCAGCATCCATAACCTGACACCAGTCCTGATAGGAATCCTTTGTCAGAGTGTACGCTATGGCACGATGCGTCCGAGGTTCCGCCTTATACGCGTGGCGCTTAAAGCGATCTACACGTCCTGAATATACCGACCCTAGACTGTTAACCTGGATGAATTTGCCCTCTTCATTGTGAATGAGCACCACTTCGGGCAACATCAGACGCACTTGAGGAAACGACGACATCATGTCATCGGCTGGTTTTGGATTGGCTGCATCAAAGCGGTTAAAAGAAAAGAAAATAGGAAAGCAGCTCGTTTCCCCTTGCAGCACAATATCGGCATCTGCCAGAGAAGGGATAGCTATACAGCGACCCAGTCCCATATACCGCGTCAGACGATCCTTGTCGTAGTAAACAAACTGGTCATTAAACCCTTTTTGTAAAGAACAAAACGCATCGACAAGATCGATCTGAGAATCGAGCGCACTACTATGTGAATATATTTTAGGCATTTACATCCTTAGCCTGGTCCCACAAGGCCTGAAGTTCATCGAATGCTAAGTCTTCTATATGCTTACCCTGCGCCCAAGCCACACCTTCCATGAACGCCCAACGACGACGAAACTTATTACAACTTGCCCTGAGGGCGGACTCGGGATCGACGTGCTCTTTGCGAGCAACATTGACAAGGGTAAACAACACATCCCCGAATTCCATTTCCATAGCTTCAGGATTGTGTTCCTTACACGCTTGTTTGAATTCGGCGAGCTCTTCTTCTACCTTTTTCCAAACATCGTCAACACTATCCCATTCAAACCCCACCGACACCGCTTTGCGAGAAATTTTCGATGCCTGCATAAGAGCAGGAAAACTCACCGGAACACTATCGAGAAGGCCTTGTGGTCGTGCGTCTTCATCAGCGCGTTCCGCATGTTGTTTTTCGGAAAGCTTTACTTGATCCCAAATATCAAGAACCTCCCCCGAAGAATGTGCATCCGCATCGGCGAATACGTGAGGGTGGCGCCTGATGATTTTCTCATTCACCTCGCGACACACCTGCGCCACCGTGAACTCGTCTTCATCGTGGGCAATTTGGCTCTGAAGCACCACTTGCAACAGCACATCGCCCAACTCTTCGCGAAGATGCTCCACATCACGATGCTCTATCGCATCAACGGCTTCGTAAGCTTCTTCAATCATGTTATGCGCGATAGAGTCGTGAGTTTGTTCTCGATCCCAGGGACACCCGTCAGGAGCGCGCAAAGCCGCAACAGTACGCACAAACGCATCAAATTCTTCTCCTGCGCTTTTCAGATCGCTGGCACATATGCTAACAATGTCATCCTTTGAATAGGATGTCTCACTACAGTGCGTTACGTTTTGCTCAGAACCCATACGAAATGAACGCCTTCTTAGATTTTGTACATATACTGGAATACATCTTCTCGCTGAAGGATAACCTGAACGCCAAGATCTTCTCCCGCCTTGGTGAGCGCTTCTTGTACGTCATTGAATCCGGCCGTCTCAGGGTCTAAACGAACGATCATGGTCATACTGAAGATGTCGTCCAAAATGGTCTGGCTGATATCGTCAATATTGGCACCTTTTTGTGCCAAAACCCCCGAGATAGAAGCAACAATGCCGCTACGATCTTTGCCCAGAACTGAAATAACACAACGCATACTTTATCCTTCCGGTTTTGGGAAAGCTTAGTGGCTCATCAATAAAGATAATGCCTCGGCACGTGTTGCCGCGCTTTCACTGCTCTTGAATATACCACGCACCGCGCTGGTCGTTGTTTTGGCGCCAGGCTTTTTTACACCACGCATACTCATGCACAGATGTTCTGCCTCCATCACAACAATTACGCCCTGAGGATGCAGCTGCTCCATCAGTGTGTCGGCCACCTGAGACGTCAAGCGCTCTTGCACTTGAGGACGACGAGCAAAAACATCAACCAAGCGCGCAAGCTTAGAAATACCGCAGATACGCCCGCTCTTAGCAGGAACATACGCAACGTGGGCCTTCCCGAAAAACGGCACCAGATGATGCTCGCACATTGAATAAAACGGAATATCGTGCACGATGACCAATTCTTCGTGATGTTCGTCAAAGGTAGTTTGGAAATGCTCTGCAGGATCCTCATACATGCCTGCAAAACATTCCTCATACATACGAGCAACCCGTTCGGGCGTTTTAAGAAGACCTTCACGGTCAGGGTCTTCTCCAATACCTTCAAGAATCAGGCGAACTCCCTGCTCGATTTTCTCTACATCCATATGATCTTGCTCTGTATTCTGAGTCATCTCAGACCTTTCTGCTGCACGTGCTACTGGCAACAACTAAACAACTACACGTGCGATACGCCTCAGTAGTAATGTTGGTATTGTAGTACACCAGCATACCTGTTTGGCCAAAAGGTATGCCTGTGCGCCCTGCTTTTGTCTTAAGACAACCTTGTATTGAAACAGACTTCTTATCTGTTACATAGCGTTTGTTATCTTGAAGTTGTTACAGTTAGCAACAAAACTTTTTAGTCTTGTATCTACAAAGAGATAGCAGCGATGTCTGGTGCAAATATAGAGTCGGACTAGTAGATTTTTAACCATCGAACCAACGCATCTGATCTGTTAGTCAAACCATCTCTAAAAACACCCAAAGAGCGACCTCAAGAAACCGCCCGCACAAAACCT
>CAYWAO010000016.1:0-30546 GCA_964456695.1 uncultured Cryptobacterium sp.
TGCTCCACCAGTAACAATGAGGTTCATTTTCCCTCCAAGCATAAATAAAGGGCTTGCTGTCCTGCCCCTATTTTGTTTGTCTTAAGTCTGGGTTAATACTTAAGTCTTCTTTAACTATCGGACCTTGATACAAGAAAGCAAGTTTACGTGTTTTGGATATGCGTTTAAGACGATGTTGATAGATGCCGGTATATTTTCCTGACTAAAACTATTGCCGCGCCATAACCAATCGCATCGAAGAAAAGATCGACCACGTCAAATTCACGGCCAGCAACAAAGAGCTTATGTGTTTGATCAAACAAAGACATGCACACACATAAGATAACAGCCACCTTTATACAGCGTTTGTAGCCCCAACGATTTCCAAACCAGGCCAACAACGCTGTCGTTCCAAAAAGCCCAACTATGCCGAACTCAGCAGTATGCGCCACTTTACGCGCAAGCGCAATTGCGCCAGACATATCACGATACTCAACAGAAACGTATTCAGAGTACACAACCGATTGATCAGGCAGGACCACAGCACATCTAAGATAGTAGTCCTGGGCTTGCAAGCCCTCACCCTCGAAAACTAAGGAAAACTCTGTTGATGTGTAACCCGAAAGAGGAAACCATGTTCCCGGATTGTATTTATCAGTATATTCCCACCATACGGCTTCTGCTTGTACAGGCATATCGACGGATAGCGAAATTGTCTCACCCTCTCGCACAGAAACGGAAACTCCTGATGTTGAGTCACCAAGAGTTAGATTGGCAGAGGGAGAGTTGCCCGTTACCACCCGCACAACATCATCAATGCTATACACCACCGTTTGAGAAAGACGAGATGTATCAGCAACCGACTGCTCGGTCAGGAGAAATATAGCTACAAAGGACGCAAGCAATCCTATAAACGTCGCGCATCGTAAAAACCATAGGGCGCCACGATGTTGTTTTTGAGAATCAGTCATTTTGTATAGGGACTTGAGGTGTCTGACGTAAGCATCCTAACTAAATCTATCCAATCACTCAACAAAGAATCTGTTGTAAACCATTAGACGCAACTAATCTGAGTGTCTCCAATCAATCGCTCGCCTGATCCGGATATAGCTGCGTCTCATTGGCTATAGATATAAGATACTGCCCATATGCGGTCTTAGATAATTCCTGTCCAAGTTGTAAAAGCTTATCCGAATCGATAAATCCACGCCGATACGCAATTTCCTCGATGCAAGCAATGTAATATCCTTGGCGGGATTGCACCGCTTCTACAAATTCCGCCGCTTTTAGAAGCCCCTCGGGCGTACCAGTATCAAGCCATGCCATACCACGTCCTAGCAGTTCTACCGTTAACTGGCCGTGATCAAGATACGTGTTATTCACGCTGGTAATTTCAAGCTCCCCACGTGCTGAAGGCTTGACATCTGCCGCAATTGAGCAAACCTCTGGATCGTAAAAATAAAGCCCCGGAACCGCAAAGTTACTTTTTGGCTGATCAGGCTTTTCTTCAATACTTAAAACATGAAACTCATCATCAAATTCAACGACCCCAAATGCGCGGGCATCCTTAACAAGGTAGCCAAATATCACTGCTCCCCCGTTATTTTCCACCTGATGACGCGCATTCAGCAGCGTCTGTGTAAGGTGCTGCCCATGAAACAGATTGTCCCCCAGAATCAACGCACAAGGCTCGTTGTCAAGAAAATCTTGCCCGATAAGAAATGCTTGTGCCAGTCCCTCCGGATGTGCTTGTTCGGCATAATCTAGGTGCATCCCTAAATTTGAGCCATCCCCTAAAAGTCTTTTATATAAAGGCAGGGAACCTGGATCAGAAATAATAAGAATGTCCCGTATTCCCGCAAGCATGAGCGTTGAAAGCGGATAGTAAATGAGCGGCTTATCGTAGATAGGAAGCAGCTGTTTATTAACCGCCTTTGTAATAGGATAAAGACGCGTACCTGAACCACCTGCTAAGATGATACCTTTCATAGCTATTCCTTTGTCGCGGTGAAAATAATGTGCATCAGATGCTGATTGATGAAGTCACTGCATGAAAACCAGGGCGAAGAATCCTATCCTGAGCATACTCACTAAAAAGATTCGTAAACTTCGCTTTTACACAAATCTACATGCACAGCATTCCTAATATCATTCATTACTTCAGATTGTTCCTCTTTATATATGACTTCACAAAGGCAAATTGACCAAATCAAAACATATTACGAGTATTAGGATCTCTTAAATACCTTAGTATTGTCATCTCGAGTTTTTAATATTTTTGCAGGATTGCCAGCTACGACTGTTTTCTGAGGAATATCTTTAACCACAACAGATCCCATACCCACAATCGCATAATCACCAACCACTGTGCCTTCTCTAAATGCTGAATGAAGACCAATAAAGGTCGATTTTCCAATAATACAATTTCCACCTAAAGTGCTTTTTACGCCAACATGACAAAAAGCCCCAACGTGCGTATCGTGTCCAAAGGCTGCATACTCATCTGCCGTAACACCATCGTCCAAAATTACATTAGGACCGACAATTACGCCCTGTTGCAAAATAATAGGCACCCCCAATGTTGCCGATAGCGCAACTTTAACAGAAGGATCGATGACACGACCAAATGTATACCCTCCTTCACTTTTGATCATATGATATATTTTTTCTCTATCTACTGGTTCTCCAAGCGCAATCACGAACTCAATCTCGTGAACATCAAACGTTTCCTTAAGAGTTGAAAAATGAAGGTTTCTGGTTCCGTAATAAGAACCTTCATCTTTTATATCGTCAACAAATAAAATTTCTTCCCAACAATGCTGTTCATTGTTTTGCAGAACAGCTGTGTCATATACATGACGTCCATAACCACCTGCTCCAAATATCCCCAACTTCATCTTTTTACTCCCCTTTCACAGCACTAAAAGATATACTCATTCAGCAATTCCTTACAATTTGCCCTATTCGATTTACCACGCTTAAAGACAAATCTGCATACAACGGAAGCGTTAGAACCTTGTCAGCGATTTGTCTCGCGATTGGCGTTTCCTCAGAAGAATACTGATTGCCAAAACAGGCATAATCACTGACAAGCGGATAAAAATATTTACGTGCACCAATCCCAGCATCTGCTAGTGCGTTATATACCTCATCACGTGTCGCACCAAATGCATCTGGATCAAAAAGAACGGGAAGATATGCATAGTTGCTTTTTATGTTCTTTGATGGTCGAAATATAGTTACTCCAGGAACATTTTCTAAAAGCTCCCAATAGCGATTTGCAAGCTGCTCCCTTTTAGCGATTTCCTCATCAAGATGACGCAAGTTGCACAGACCCATCGCTGCGCAAAATTCATTCATTTTGGCATTAGTGCCAATACGCTCCACTTCATCTTGGCTAACAATTCCAAAATTTTTGAGCTGATTGAGTGCGTCAGCAAGGCTCGGATCATGAAAGCATACACAGCCGCCCTCTATCGTGTTAAAGACCTTGGTGGCATGAAAACTAAACATCGAAGCGTCACCAAAAGACGCCACACTTTCCCATTGCTGAGTAAGAAGATTTTTTCTTTCGATACCAAACGCATGCGCTGCGTCATATATCACTTTTAAGCCATAACGATTGGCTATATCCTGAATCGCATCTATATCACAAAGATTGCCATAAACATGAACAGGTACTATTGCACATGTTTGAGGGGTAATTGCTTTTTCAATCGAACTTGGATCTAGCGTTAAATCCGACTCTTTAATATCAGCAAAGACAGGCGTGAGACCTCTGCGAACAATGGCGTTGGTCGTAGAGGTAAA
Organism: uncultured Cryptobacterium sp.; assembly: GCA_964456695.1. Taxonomy (GTDB): domain Bacteria; phylum Actinomycetota; class Coriobacteriia; order Coriobacteriales; family Eggerthellaceae; genus Anaerotardibacter. The sequence continues at coordinate 3,790 of CAYWAO010000016.1, forward strand.
CGTAAATGGAGTTGTAATCACTTCACCATGTAGGTCAAGCGCCTCCAGCACGCACTCTAAGGCATTATGCCCGTTCACAAAGAGAGACAGTTGATCAACGTTGAGACGTTCCTTGAGAGCTGCCTCAAATGCCTGGTGCTTCTCCCCCATATTGGTAAGCCAATGACTATCCCACAAGGAGGCTATTTCATCTATATACTCCTGGAACGGAGGCATGGATGACCGAGTGACAAGAATCTTTTGATCCATCTTGCAGCTCACTTCGTCTATTCGATTGTCAACAGAGCTTGTGATAGCGAACTCTTTCAAGTAAGAAGCTGGTTTTTCTTAGATGCAAACAATTCTTTAGCCGTTGCTAGAAGATAGGAAAATTCTTCTACCTTAAAGAGCTTAGATAACAGGAGGTAGACACCTATCATCACAAATGCCTGCAAAATAATTGTTGCGATATCAGGAAGAGCTAATAAACCAATTGGCACTACTACAGCCACAGAAACAGCAGTCAGTAAAAAAGCTGGACAAAAATCACGTACTTGCTCCCCAAAGGAATAGCCAATTACTTTTTTATTTGGGAAAGCATTAACAAATGTCGAAATAATGCTAGCAAGTATGTAACAAGCAACTAAAACATAAACATCCTGAAACACAAAAGCGCCAATAAGAATTAATGCAACACCATAGGCCTTTTTAATTACTTCTAATTTGAGAAATAAATCAGACCTGCCCATGCCATTTAATGCCTGAAGATTAGAAGTATGTATGGGCAACAACGCATATATACAGCAATACATTTGTAGGAAAGGTACCGCAGAAAGCCACTGCTCACCTAATAAGAGCCTTACTAACGGTTCAGCCATCACGGCAAATAATGCCATACAAGGAACAATGAGATACGTAGAGGTCTTGAGCGCCCGTCTTACCAATCGTTTTACATAAGCTAAATCTGTTTGTACACGGGATACAGCAGAAAGCATGACCGGTTGTATAGCTCCATCAAGCATAGATCCCAATGCCCGAGGATAACGCTCTCCCTGCGATACACATCCTAAACTCGTCACCGAAAACTGCCTGCCTATAATCAAATCTGAAAGACTTTGATAACCCTGGTCCAATAGACCAGAAGCAAGCAACTTCCAGCCAAAAGAAAAAAGTCTTTTGGCTCGTTGAACCCGAAATACAAAACGCGGGTACCAACGTATTTGCGCAAGTAGGACTATACAATTAACGAGTTGATAGGTTAACTGCTGGATTACTAAGGCCCATAGGCCAACACCGGCAATAGCACACCCAACGCCAATGCATCCAGAGCTAACTACCGAGCAAATGGTTGCATTAAAGATCTTTTTAAATTCAAGTTCCCTTTGGACAATAGCAACTTGAACAGCATTGAAAGCATTTATTACTAAAATAAGTGAAAGAGCTCTCAAGGGCCCGACAATCGAAGGCAAAGAATAAAATGCTGCTATAACTGGTGCCACCATAAAGACAGCACCATAAAGCACTAGCGAGATCCCCAAGCTAAGCCAAAATACCGTTGAGCAGTCATCAGAATCGACTTCAGGACTTTGCACAAGCGCCGTATTCAATCCCGACTGAACAATAACATTGCCGATATTGATAAAGACCAGCATAATCGCCAGTGCGCCAAACTGCTCAGGCGCGAGGAGCCGCGCCATCGCAATCTGCACAGCGAGCTCAACAATAGCCCTTCCACCACGCTCAAAAAGTTTCCAAAAGAACGATGAAATAGTCCTGTCTTTTAAGCCTACAGCCACTTAGTAAGCATCCTGCCAATGGGGGGACAAAAGGCGGAAACGAGTATCCTAGCTCGCTTCAACAACGAACACCCTTTAAAAACAACCCTATACTGTTTGCTAAGCATCTCGTGCCATTTTTGCTTGACATCAAGAAGTAAAAAATTCTGCTCCAAAATCGCAAAAGAAAACTGTTTTTCATACTTGTGCTCAGACCACTTATCAGCTTCCTCCAACATTTCAATTAAGCCCACGTGGGTAGCACAGGCAAGATCAGAATTAGACCGATATCTCGACGACCATGAGTCATCAACACCATAACGATAGTAGGACATTTTTTTATCTATGTAATAAACCCCGCCGATTAATGCAAGATATACTCGCATAGGATAATCACCTACGTCATGTTTTGATTTAGCAAAGCTAGGCATAGATTCAAGTACTTTTTTTCGTGTGAATAATGAACTGGTATGAAAGCTAGGTTGATTTGAGATAAGAAGATTAAGCGGTATTGGCCCATCATCGTTTAGCTCAAATACTGCTCGCTCTCTGCCGATTCTACAGTCATAAAACGTCGTACTATGAACACATGCAGAGTATTCTGGATGATGATCTAAAAATTCAAACTGAAGTTGAAGCTTCTGACTATCACACCAATAATCATCCCCTTCACATAATGCAATATACTTTCCTTTTGCTAGGGGAAGTATGTAGTTATCAAGAATGGATACTCCTTGGGAATATTGGTTCTCTTTCTGAAGGATCGGTTTTATTATTTGAGGATATTTTCTTGCATATTCCTCTACAATCTTTGCCGTTCCATCCGTAGAGGCATCATCATGTACTACCACCTCAAAGGAATGAGTGGTTTCTTGATTAATAAATCCTTCTAAAGCATCACGAATATAACGCTCATGGTTATATGTAATGCATATAACGGTTATTTCTGGTTTATTAGAGTCCATTTTCCGGCCTGTCAAATATTACAAATAAGTTAGATGTTTCGATAAATTCTCTTTTGCAGAAAAATGCATCTAAAAACATCATTTCTCAAAACTACCATTTCCAAGTCGCCAGCAAAAACTTATAGTGAGTTCATTAAAGAAGGCTCAGATATATCACCAGAACACGGTTCCGGCGGAACTGAGATACGGATAGATTTCACCTCCATCACGAACAATAAAAGCAAAAATAAAATAGGTTACAAGCATGATGATTAGAATCACGGCAGCATACTGCCCCCGTTTTTCTGTATCGAAAACCAATGAAGATAAAAAAAGCCCCACAAGAGGATAAAAATAATAACCAATTCTTCCAGAAGATTCTGAGATAACGGAAAACTGAACAAGAATACAGCCGAGCAAGAACAAGCCAAAAAATAAATCGTAACCAAAGGTGCAAGGCAATTTTGTCTCTACAGGCAGAGAAACAATCTTTCCTGTGGAGTTAATCACAGTCTTTCTACAAAGTGCCCAGACAGCAGCCGAAAGACATCCCATAACCATGACTGTATTGTTGACAGAACCAGTACCTATACCACTGACTTGATCTTGGTAAGAATCTTTAAACTGAGCTACAAAAAGTATAATCTGCTCCCCAAAAATAAAAACGCACATTAAGGCAATAGCTACCATGCCCAGTAAAATGAGCACATGCCAACGTCCGAAGAAAGCTTTAAATGACCCAGATTTAAGGAAAAGTACAAAAAGAGGGTAGACGCATAAAAAGAAAATCGCTGTCTCATGGAACAAAAAGGCAATAATAACAGTCAGCGCAAAAACCAGAGGTCTTCTCTTAGCGACAAATACAAGTGACAGAAAGCACAGCGCAATAGCAATGCTCTGTTTCATAATATTAAGCGAGATAGGATAAAGCAGTAATAAGTAGCATAAAATACATAGCCATTCATTATGCTTAAAGAAATAACGAGCCATGAGATAAACCGGAATTATTGTCAGTGCCTGTATCGTTCCCAAATATAATTCAAAAGAGTGACTTACATTAGAGACAAACCAAGACATCAAATTAAATCCTACGGGAGATATACCTGAGTAGGATTGAAGAAAAGACCCCAATGTACTGCTTTCAGCAGCTAGAAAAGTGTAAAGACCGTACATCATAACATCGGTCCCTATTGTAAGGTCTCTCATCCCAGCCATAAAACAAGGCAGAAAGAGTCCTATTAATACTAGAATCAGCTCCAGTGCACCTCTGCAGCGTCCAGCACAATAAAGGAAGAAAACGGCTCCTGTGAAAACAACAAGGTAGATCATCTTAAAAGGCCGATCTTTCTAGCCAAATAGCAAAAAGCTGTAAATGCACCTTTTCCTAAATAAGCTATTCCTGCAGCAAGACGTTCGCGCTTTCTAGCATAAACATCACACACCACCGCGGAACGATACCTCACTAGCACGTCCCAAAGTTCATCGCGATCATGCTCCATTTCTTGCTTTTGATTTTTTTTTATAGGAATTTGAGCAAACACCATTCGACATATTGAAAAACATCGTGAGGCGGCGGCGGCGGCAAGATTCGGATACCACATACATACGTCTCGATACAGCTGATTAGCTACCGTTAAAGCCGAATTTTTTTTATGCGAGCTATATGTTTGACGAATAATGCTCGTACTTCGTTGCCTATAGGCGTACAGCAAACAACAATCGATAAGCGCTACCCTATCGACCTTATGCACAATCTTATAAATACTTGCCAAATCTTCGTAATATAGCCCAATAGGAAATGGGGCTTTTCCTAGCACATCTCGACGATATAGCCGCCATGGTGCTCCCGTATCTAAATGCTGATAGAGCATTTCTTTTTGATATTCATACTGGCTGAGCACACGCACAGATGGAATATCATCATGCTGGAGAAGAAGAGAACAATCCTCTCCGTCCATGAAAGGCTTCCCATAAGGAAATGCGGCTATCTCACATTTTGTGCACATTGCTGCATCAAGGAGAGTTTCAATAAAAATAGGCGAAACATAATCATCGCTATCAATAAATGACACCCATTCTCCCCGTGCTTGTGCTAGGCCATAATTACGAGCATCTGACAGCCCTCCATTTTCCTTATGGTAAACACAAATACGAGAATCAACTACAGCAAGCTCATCGCATATATCGCTCGACCCATCCGTAGAGCCATCATCAATAATAATAATTTCCAATCTAGAATATGATTGCTGCGTAATACTATGTATGCACTCTTGTACATAATTTACCACGTTAAAAACTGGCACAATCACGGAGACTAGAGGGGTTTTTGTCATAGAGCACCCCTGACTAGTTCTTCGTACCTGATCATTAGTTTTTCTGCTGCACTGTCGATATCGTATTGTTCAAATGCCGCAGCAAATACATTATTGCGCTGCCCTGGCTCGATAGAACAAAGCTGTTCCGCCCAAAGTTTCGGATCCTCTATAGACAGAAAGTGAACTTGACCAGTTACATCTACCTCACGAGTAATCTGATCTGACAGATAACACAGCAAACCTGCTCTTTGTGCTTCGATACCAACAAGACACAACCCTTCGTAGAGGCTTGGCAGTACAAAAACATCGAATGCCTGATAAAGACGTTCTATATCACTGCGCTGACCTAGAAATTTTATCTGTTTTGCTAGTCCATATTCGTCAGCCCATTTTTTTACGAGAGCTTCAGTTGTGCCACTACCAACCAGCAAAAGCACTGCATCTTTTCGACGTCTGGCAACTTCGGCAAAAACTTCAATGAGAAAACGATGATTTTTTTGAGGCATAAAACGACCTACATGCCCAATTGCTAACTGATTAACACCGATTTCCAGTTCAGCCCTAACTTGCTCGCGAGTTTCTGCATTAAAAGTAAAGCGTGAAAGATCAATTGCGTTATAGACAATATCAAACTGTGCATCATTTCCAAAAAGCCACTCACCAGCATAACGACTACAAGCTAAACGATGTGTGGGATAAATATTGGAAAAGCGCCTAAGAATTGTTTTGACAGCATTTTTAGCTAGCTCGCCCTTTCCTGACGCGCTGTGACTATGAGCAATACGTATCGGTACACCAGCCTTCTTTGCTGCACGCAAAGGCAGCACGGACAGGGTATTTATGTGGCTATGTACAATGGGCCAGCATGTTTCACGAAAAAGTTCAACGAGCTCATGCTGATATTGGACAAGATGTTGATACGGGGGGATCAAAAACACCCTCCCACCATATGATTCAATTTCCTCTTTAGGAACAAGTACCGAATCGACATCCACCAAAAAGTCAAACTGAACTCTCGAATGATCAATGTGACGGTAGTAATTCATAACAACCTGTTCAACACCACCACCAAGCATCTTCCCCATAATGTGAGCTACTCTGATTGGCGCCGTCATGTTACTACTGCCCCTGCGCTGTCAAAACAACACCAATGGTCTGGATGATGAGCTTCACATCAGTCCAAATGCCGCATTGACGGATATATAAAAGATCTAAATCAACCCACTCATCAAAGGTGATGGAATCTCTATTAGTACATGTTTGCCAATAGCACGTAATTCCTGGCTTAATGAGTAATCGCTGCTTTTGATAATTGGTATACGCTTCTACTTCAGCAGGAAGCGCGGGCCTAGGGCCAACAACAGACATCTTTCCTTTAAGCACATCCCAAAATTGAGGCAGCTCATCAAGTGAAAGCTTACGCAGCCAATAGCCTACTTTGGTAATTCGGGGATCCTCTTTAATCTTGAATACGGGTCCCATCTTTTCATTGAGATGTTTAAGCTCATCGAGTCGATCTTCGGCATCAACTACCATGCTACGGAATTTATGCATATAGAAACATTCGCCGTTTTTACCAACGCGAAGCTGTTTGAAAATAATCGGCCCCTTTGGATCGTCAAGTTTTATCAAAAGGGCAATGAGCGCATACAGCCAACAGAAGCAGATGAGTATCGCAGCACTAAAGACCACGTCAAACGTTCGCTTCAGAAAACGATACACATACCGAGACTCAAGACCAACAAGGCAATCGTCACCTATTTCTTCTCGCGAAGAAGAAGTGTGACATGAGCTATCTGCTGTTGCTCCACCACGCCCGAAGGAAAAACCAATACCGTCGTGTACGGTAAAGTTTTTATGCGGTTCTTCGAGGTGTTCTTTCCTCTTGCTATTTAATTGTCTAGCGCTTTTTAACAATTTCTAATCCTGCTTTGGCAGTAAGCGTTCTGCCAAACATCTGAATTTCAAGATAAGCAAGTCTTTTGTGTCGATCTATCTTTTTAATAAGCCCAATGTGGTTCATTAAGGGGCCTTTTAAAATAATGATTTCGTCGCCCTCGATAATACCTTCGGACATCTTCATAACGTGATCATCATCACCAATGAATGCGCTAATTAAGGTCTTTTCTTCGTCAACTAAGGGTACAAAGTGTTCATTGCCGTCGTGAAGTAATTTGGTCATACGACTCACTTTGCGCAGTTCTTTCCATAGAAATTCTGGCGTCTTGGTATCGACAAATACATAACCGGGAAACAAGATTTCTTGGCAGTTTTTCCAAGCACCATTAAACTTTTTTTGTACTTCATACTGAGGCGCAAAGCAGTCCGCATACGCCGATTTGTCTATGAGCTTTTTAATCTGGCGGATGACAATCTGCTCTTGTCCGCCAACGACTTGAATGACGTACCACACACTTCTCACCCCCACTTCAAGAAGCGTTAAATGGCTCCAAAGACAAGCACATAAGGAACGCAGACATGGCTTCGCCCTAGGAACCAAATCCTTTTTAACGTCTCTTCTCAACTCTTTGCTGACGCAAAACACGCACCCGGCGATGACTTTGCACACTCAAAGATATGTAGCGAGCTTTCGAAGGCTTGTTTTGACAATCAACAGTCCCTCATTTGCTCCCCGCAGCCCATTTCGTTGCGAAACGGCTTATATAAGCGCAAGCCCAAAGCTCAGAAAATCAGTTCCCTGCGCTTATATAAACGGTTTCACCTCATCAACTGCGCATGCGCGCCACACGCCCTAAACTCCTTTCTTGCACGACATAGCACCTCATACGCAAGAGAACCATGAGCATCACTGGCAATGTAGTGAACAAGGCCTTCATCAAAAAGACGCTTGGCAGTTTTTCTGATGGGGCTAAATTGGCTTTCGGTATAAAAGTCAGAAGATACTTGAATCTTGCAACCAGTTTCTATAAACCGGCGCGCTATATCTAAATTCTCCTGTACAGAGGCATAACGCTCTGGATGAGCAATGATGACTTGGTAGCCTTTTCCCTGTATTTCAAAAACAATACGCTCCCAATCACTTGGTAGGGTGCGTGTTGGAAGCTCAAGTAAGAAGTCCCCGGTCTGACAGGCGAGATCATCAATCCAAGCAGCACCCAGCTCCATGAGCTTTTTGTAATTAACTTCAAAGCCCATTAATAACTTTGGTGCCATAGAAATATCAGATATCTTTTTTTGTAAGGCATAAAACGCTTCCCACATAGCCTCATAGCTAAACCAGGGATCTCTACAGTGCGGAGTACAGGTAATAGAAGTAATACCTACCCGCATGGCAGCTTCTATCATGTCAAGGGACTCTTCCATACTGGTTGATCCATCATCAACGCCAGGTAATATGTGACAGTGAACATCACGCATAACCTAGTGTCTATTCTTCTGTTGAGATCGATCAAAACGAGGAGCATTGGAACGACGCGCTTGTTGCACCCCTGCCTGTACTGATGATTTCTTCCAGGATTGACTGTTGGAAACGGCTGTTGAAAGATTTCCTTTCTTCCCCGACCCAGTTCCACGATTGCCTCGCGTTGCACGCGATGAAACCGAAGTGAATGTTTGAGGCGGTGTTACTGTTGAGCTCTTTTTCGCATTACGCATCTCTTTAGTGGGATCAACCCGCTCATTATCCTTATTGTAATAGGCGTAATAATACTCTGATCCGCCATCCTCACAGAAGGTTGCACACACTCCAATAATGTTTCCCTCTGCCTTTTGAAGTTGATTATACGCAGTAACAATCTCATCGCGTTTAGCTCCACCAACCTTTACCACCATGATCACGCCGTCAACTAAGTGTGACAAAACAGCAGCATCAACAAACGTACCAACAGGTGGCGTATCGAAAAGCACGTAATCAAAATAATCACACGCTTCATCAACAAGACGCGCATAAGCGCGGGAAGATAACAGATCTACAGGATTAGGGATATTAGGCTCGATGTCCAAGAAGAACAGATTTGCAATCCCTGTTGAGATGGCTGCTTCTTGAAGACTAGTTGTGTTAGTCATAACTGCATACGCACCGCGTGATGCACGAACGCCCAATTTCGATGCAACATTACGTCTACGCATATCGGCCTCAACAAGTAAAACACTATTGCCCGCACTTGCTATTGCCTTTGCAAGCTCAATTGTCGTTGTTGTTTTTCCCTCATTAGGAATTGATGAGGTAATCACAATGCTTTGTATAGGACTATCAACTGATGCAAACCTGATGTTAGCAAGCATGGTTTTTGCCGCATTTTGTATCTCTAAGGTATTAGTATTCTTTTTTTTCTTTTTAGACATGCGGTTCCCCTCTACTTGATAACCGGAATCCGCCCGATAACAGGAATCTCAAGCAACTCTTCAATTTCTTCAGGTTTACGAATACGGGTGTTAATTACATCCATCAAAACCACAATGGAAATCGCTATAAAAATGCCAGCAAATAGGGCAGCCGCAACGTATAGAATTCGAGGTGGACCAGACGGCTCATCAGGGGTAGAGGCTTCATCAATGATGTTAACTGCCTCAATCTCCATGATTTCTTGCGCAACCGTATTGGTTGTGCTTGCAATAGCATTTGCGACAGCTGTAGCAGAGGCCGCCGAATCACCTGTTACTTCAAGAGTAATAAGACGCGTTTCAGTGGAACTAGTAACGTCTACGTCGTAGTCTTCAATCTCGTCGGAATCCAAACCAACTTGCTCAGCCGCCTGATCGAGCACTAAGTTACTCTGGATCAACTCAGCTACATCATTAGTTATCATTTGACTGGCATATAAATCTGTTTCGAGCGCATAAGAATATGAATCGGAAGAACTTACATTGGCTAAAACATACATAGATACCGTTGCGGTATAGGTATTAGGAAGCATGGTCCAACTAACTGCTGCAGTTCCAACAACAAAAAGAATGGGCAGGGTGATCGTGAGACCCAAATGTTTACGCAATAAATGTAGTAAATCAAGCAATGTCATAAAGACTATTCTTCCTCTTCAACAACCTGGGTATCTTGTGTCAACACATTGGCACTACTAGGGTCTTGTCCAGAATCAACCAGCTCCATCATCTCTTCCCATTCGTCTTCAAGAGTGATGGTGTAAGAGACACCATCAATGGTCTGGGTCGTGGAAGGCACCATGGCTGAATAGAAACAGTAATTTTCGGCAGACTGGAAAGTCTGAGCAAGTTCGATTAAATCGCTTATACCAAAATCAGTTGAGATACAGTTAGCAAGTGACTGGATAACAGAAGGGAGTTCTGTTGCTGAAAGGGATAAGATCGTGTCAGCAAGTGCTTGAACTAAGATGCGCTGGTTTTCGGTACGCTGGAAATCCCCTTCGTTGTACCCATAGCGCTCTCGGGCAAAAGCAAGTGCTTCCTCTCCCGTAAGTTTTTGTGTACCAGCATTTAATTCAACACCAGTATTGGAATATCCTGTTTGGTCGTTAGATACGGGAATATCTACCCAAATACCTCCCAGGCTATCGACAAGCTCTTCGAATTCCTCAAAGTGAATTTCTGCATAGTGAGAGATTTCTATACCTGCAAGATCTTCTACAGCCTCAACTGCCCCCGCTGCTCCACCATAGGCATAGGCAGCATTAATCTTTTGGGTGCCATAACCTTCAATTTCCACTTTAGTATCGCGAGGAATGGAGACAAGGGTGACTTGGCCAAGCGTAGCATCAACACGTACTAATATGATCGTATCTGAACGAGAAGCTGCGTCTTCTTCTCGGGCATCAGAACCTAAGAGCAACATGTAAAAGGGTTCTTCTACGGTGGCTTCACTTAATACTGCATTGAGCTCTGCTGCATCTTCAACATCTAAACTTATGGAATCATTTAGGGACTTCACATAGCTTGCAACAGCAACACCAAGCCCAATACAAACGACAAGAATGACAGCAAGAACAATGAAAACTGCCTTGCGAACTTTACCGCGCCTTCTTTTTTTACGTACACGAACGAGGTCTTGATTAATCAAAGAAACGTTGCTACTACTTGGATCATCAACATCCTGGTTGTCCTGAGAGCCTACATCTGTATGCAACGCATGCTTTACCATTACTTAGCCAACCATCTACTTTTCATTACAAAAGCCCAACAAATTTGAGATTCATCTATCTGTCCGAGAAATCTTATGTCTACCCCTAGCAATGCTTAGCTCTTGAGCTCCGCTTTTTATGCATAGCCCAAAATTACCGTGTTTAGGCAATAAACAAAGTTCAAAGTGTTTCTTGGTCGCGAAAGTTGGACTCGAATCAGCAACCTCCAGATTACGAGTCCACGTTCTTTCGATTTGTTCTGGCTTACCATTGCGTATTACAGTACGCAAATCCCCAGTTTAGAAAGCATTTTTCATAATTTGAGACCGTTCAAAAAAGTAGACTTTTTGGTACGTCTGTAGTACTATTCTGAGCGTTCGAAAAGACAAAGGTTTTGCCTGGTCGCAGAGATTTTTGGAATGAAATAACTCTGAAAAGGAAGCTTTTTTCTGCCCGTCAAAAAATTCTACTTTTACGTTCAGCAAAAAGTCTTAGGAGTAGGGCTTATCCGCCATTTATCGGCAAGCGGCACGATTTGACTCTCGCCATCCGAAACGCTGTCACTCCTGGCTTCCCTCATGCATCCGATTTTCCTATCTGAGCTGAGCCAATATCAGCTTGGTTTGCTAACGCTTATGCTGATTACAAGATTTCCCGATTGGAAGCAGGACCGAAATCGAATCAAGCGCCAGTTTCGTATTGACTCTCATCTTCTTTAATCCACTTGAAAAGTGTTGTCGTTCCAACCCTCAACCTTGCTGCTGCCTCTTTTCGGGTTAAGATTCCTGTAAGAAAAGCATCCTTGACTGTCTCATAGTTTTTAGGTCGCCTTTTTGGGGGTCTGCCAAAGCGCACGCCTCTTGCTTTGGCCGCTGCTATACCTTCGGCTTGTCGCTGCTTGGTGTTATCACGCTCAATCTGTGCAACATAGCTAAGAATCTGAAGAACGAGATCTGCTATAAAAACCCCTGTCAGCCCACCTGTCATCTCTCGTGTGGGGAGGCAGCCATATAAGCAGAGCCATGCTCTCAGCAGTCCAAAATAGCCCACCCGAAGGTCACAAAGACCTAATGGCACGCGTGGAACGGGCGCGACGGGATCTAGCATTCCAGTCTGCACTAAAATTAACAATCAACGCAAGAAAGTCTCGAATATGCATATAGAAGCACGTCAAAGATTACTATTGCAATTCTGAAAGTTCTTCAGGTCGGGTCTCCATACATGACCCCCCCTGCTACTCCACACTGAAGCTCGAGCATGCACCTATGAGATAACGCGCCATGCTTGCTCGGCACACCCCAACAAAAGAACCCAAGGAAACCCTTGGGTTCTTGCATAAGCTCCATTATTGAGAAGCTGCCTTTATAATGCACTGATGCGCGTATACAGAAACAAACTTACGAATTGCGATTCCGACTCTCAGCAGCATCTTCTTTCATGATCGCAGTTAAGAATTCCATGAGGTCTTTACGATGTACAACGCCCACCAATTTACCCTCTTGAATAACAGGGAGCTGCTTGAGTCGCTTTTCTGCCAACATTGTACAGGCATCCTCAAACAACGCATCAGGCTCAATGCCAATAACTTTCTTAGTTGCCACATCGATCGCCTTAATACCCGACATACGAGCAACACGATCCTTGACCTTTTCGTTATCGTACAAACGAATCACACTAAAGCCGCTCAGACCTGTTACTGAGCTTACTTCGTCTGAGAAGTACCTCAAAACATCGCTATTCGAAATGAAGCCACAAACCTTCTTGTCTTCATCATTGATAATAGCGCCACTTCCACCCGATTCAGCAAGTGCCTGAGTTGCCTCACTCAATGTTGCCGTAACAGGAATAGCAACCAAATCGGTGCTCATGACATCTTCAACACGATATTGCCCTTCTTTTACAGGTGAAGGAGTAGAAGCCTGCAAAACAACATCAGACTTACGGTTGCGAACACCAATAAGAACAAGCAAGAAAATAAGCACTAGGAAGATTAATACCACGATAAAGGCTAGATGGTCTCCAGCAAATTCTTGCTCAATACCTGTGATCTGTTGAGAGGCCGCCATAGAGGATCCTATTGCCGTAAAAGACATAATAAGTGCCGTTCCTAAAGAAGCGCCAATTTGGTTTATGGTGTTCGTTACTGACGTAGCATGCTGCACCAGTTCATTACCCAAAGAATTTACACCCCACGTATTAATTGGCGTGATGAGGAGCTGGACGCTTAAGCTTACAATGATGTTTATACCCAAAACAAACCAAATGGGGCTATCGGATTCATACATAATCATGCCAACGCCACCAATAAGCAAAATGACCGATCCAACAACAGTGATATAGCGAACGCCATATCGGTCAAATATGCGCCCAGCCAGTAATCCGGCAAACGCACCAATCACCGCACCAGGAAGGGTTACCAAACCGCTGACGGTTGCAGAAAAGCCCAACACATTTTGGATGTAGAGCGGCATCAAAACACCAAGACCGATCAGAACTGCCTGTAAAAACATTACTGCGATCGCACCAGTGCGATAGCGACGACTTTTGAGAATTTCAAGGCGCAACAAGGGCTCATCGAGGCGGAACTGGCGCCAACCGAACAAAAGAACAAAGAACACACCAAAAATAATCAGGCCAATACAAACCTCGACGTGATCCGTTGAAGCGAATGATGACAAGCCATACAACAATGACGCCAAGCCCAAAGACGAGAAAACAACTGAAACAACGTCAAACCTTGTACGTGGGAAGGCTTCATAGTTAGTAAGAACGCGAGAAGCGCAAAGTATTACTACCAATGAGAAAAATACAACAACACAGAACAGCGCGCGCCATCCAATGAGATCCACCAGAACGCCACCAAGCGTAGGACCAACAGCAGGAGCAAAACCAATAACTAGGCTGACAATACCCATAGCAGCTCCACGGCTTTCACGGGGGAAGGAAAGTAAGATAAGCGCCATTACCATAGCCATCAGGATGCCAGTTACTGAAGCCTGCAAAATTCGCCCAATCAAAAGAACAGGGAATACAGGAGCGATAGCCGCAACCAAACTTCCGAGAGCAAAACCCCCCATTCCACCTATAAACAAAACACGCGTGCTAAAGCGCCCCATAAACCATGCCGCCAGAGGAATAACGACTGCCTCTGTTAGCGCATACGCTGACGTTAACCACTGAACTGTGGTCGCACCAACATTAAGGTGCTCCATAATCGAGGGAAGGGCTGGTGATAAAAGGGTTTGATTAAGCACCACCAACACAGCACCTGAAAGCAGAACAAAAACCATTTTGGTCTGCTCCTTAGTCAATCCAAGCGAAGTCATACACCATCTCTCTCTTTTTTTGCAACGACACCTATACATTTCAACCACATCACGCCCAAAACCAATAAAAAATGCACCGCCAACAACGTGCCCAGCGCCTGATAAACTATGAATATATATGTTTTAGCGTGAATTTTATTATGCATTCACTTGACATAGGTCAACCATAGTAGATGATTGATAAAAGTCAAGCAAGAAAGAGATTTTAGCATGATTTCCAAGGATGATTTACAAGAAGTAGCAATGACCTCACTCTATTTCCATGAGCTCTTTAAAAAAACGATCCTCTTTAGCGCACCGAAAGAAATCGATACAAAAACTCAAATGAATGCCTTGATCGCATTGTATACATCAGGACCTGTCACCATGTCAACGCTCAGTATTCGCTTGAGTATTGCTCCCGAACAAACGACGAGGGTCGTAAAAGCACTACGAGAAAAGAACATTGTTTCCTGCCAAAGAAATCCTGACAACCGCCGCGAGGTTTTGGCGCAACTCACACCTAAAGGCATTAAAATCATGAACAATCACACCAAAGAACTCAAGACACGCTTAGAGATGTGTATAGCCGGAATAGATGATGAAGACGTCGAAACGTTAGTTCAAACAAGCAAAACACTGAACCGCATTTTCAAGAAGACTGAACTTGGCGAAAATGTCATATAAAACGGGCTCGCCCTACACTACGTACAGAGCGAGCCTTCACGTCAAAGCTCAATGATATATCGACCAAAGCAAACACACTACGATATAACCGTAAACCACTTTATGCACTTACAACAGGAACAATCTCGGTTTTTTCACTCACAATCTCATAGGTGTCACGTGCAATCATGTATTCCTCATTCGTAGGAATGACGATGATAGGCAATCTTGATTTATCAGATGAAATGATGCGCTCGAAACCACGCTGCTTGTTGCGTTCTTGATCAAGAAAGATGCCTATTGACTGCAGACCAGAAAAGATCATGCGACGCATTTTATCGCAATTCTCTCCGATGCCAGCAGTAAGCACAATCGCATCAGCTCCAGCCATAAGAACCAGATACTGACCAATATATTTTTTAACGCGGGAAGAAAACATCTCATAGGCAAGCATTGCACGCTCGTTGCCTGATTCTGAAGCCTCACGAACGCTGCGCAAGTCATTGCTTACCCCCGAAATACCGAGCAAACCTGACTGCTTATTCATGATGTTGTTCATCTCTTCGGGAGTCAAGTCTTCCTTTTCCATCAGGAAGGTCACAATCGCAGGATCAATAGCACCACAACGCGTACCCATCATCAAGCCGTCAAGCGGCGTGAAGCCCATAGACGTATCGATGGGTGAACCATGATCAATCGCTGAAATTGAACAGCCATTGCCAAGATGGCAGGTAATGAGACGCAGCTCATCCAAAGGTTCGTCCAAGATAGCTGCCGCACGTTCGGCAATATAGCGATGCGAGGTACCATGAGCGCCGTATTTTCTAATGCCATACTTTTCGTAGAGATCATAAGGCAGCGGATACATATACGCCGAGGGAGACAGAGTCTGGAAAAATGCCGTATCAAACACCGCCACCATGGGGGTGTCAGGCATGATCTCTTGGCAAGCAAAGATGCCAGCAAGAGCAGCCTTGTTATGAAGAGGTGCCAACTCAGCAAGCTCATCAATTTTGGCAATAACATCATCGTCAATTAATGCCGATTCCTTAAAGTATTCTCCACCATGAACAACACGATGACCCACAGCCATGATATCACTGATATCTTCGATGACCGCATTGGGTCCCTCAGTGAGAACATCAAGAACCACCTGTACTGCAGTGGTGTGATCTTCGAGAGGTAATTCATACACAAATTCATTGTCATCGATGCCATGCTTGTGGAAAGAACCCTCACTACCAACTCGTTCACACAAACCTTTTGCAAGAACCTCATGAGTTGTAATGTTGATTAACTGATACTTCAATGAAGACGAGCCAGCATTAATAACGAGAATGTTCAAAAAAATCCCTCCAATTCAATCGAGACCAAATAATTGTACGAAATAAAACCCTTGACCCTAAACAAAGGTGAGACATTTTCCGGCGGCTGGCAAACGGTTGAAAAACCAAACTTAAAGGATGAAATCACAAGGTAAGCGGTAAAGAAATGAGGAGAAATTGCGAAGATGGACGAGAAAGATAGTTTGCTCTACTATTCGCCTGAAACAGATATGCCTCAAGATATCGCGAAAAAATTAATTCTTACACACCCTCGAGTAACTCAAATCTTATCTTCGCTTGGAGAGCGCGGACACATTATTAAACAACAAGACAAACAAGACGTCAGGCGCATGCACATTTTTCTGACTGATCAAGAAGCATGTACGTGCTCTCTAGCTTAAACAGCACTGCTCTCCGCTGTAGCGTACCCCATTGAAGCTTGAGGGCTTAGACTCGCATCACCACTTTGCTACACACTCATAAAAACCGCGGCTCACAGATCAGTGCTTCATGTCCGTGCATAAAAACCGTATCACCTGGTTTAAGAGATCCCTTTTTACAAATAATCGTGCCGACATTAACTTCATGAAGGTAACTGTAGGTAATCTTCATACAACGCCCCACGCATTCGCCGTTCTCGGTATACACGCATTCACCTTCGTTACCCATCTGACGACCTTTGATATGAATATCGACTTCAGGAACAGTAAACCCCACAACTTCACGCTGAGGACCCGCTTCGCGAATCTTCAAGAGTGCTTCTTTACCAATAAAGGTTTTATCCCAGTTGATGCCCTGGTCAAGCCCCACTTCAAAGGGATTGGTATGCCGCAAATCCCTCATATAATAAAAGCCGGCTTCACACGGAAGAGTCCACGCCATCACCTGAAATTCAGTCACTTCTTTTCCGTGTAATTCCTGCGCAATCACACGAAGCTGCTCTTCTATGGCAGGAGCCTGCGCTTTAGGCAAATAGAGCTCATACCCAAACTCCTCACCAGTAAACCCTGCGCGATTCACATAGACATCAATATCGCCGATTGTGTTAGAGCGCATTTCAAAGTGCTTTTGATCGTCAACTGAAACATCCACAACACGATTGACCATTTCGCGAGAAAGCGGTCCCTGCATGGCATACATTTCCCATTGGGGAGTAATGTCATTCCATACCACATCAAAATCAGCCTTATGGCATTCAAACCACAAAACTAGCTCCGCACGAAAGAGCGTTGAAATCCAGTAGACGTCTTGATCCATCCGCATCACAATAACATCGTCAATAATCGTACCTTCGTCATCAAGCATGACTGTGTAACGATCTCGCCCGACACTAAGATTGCTCATATTTTTGGGAAAAATGAGTTCGAGAAAGGCAGAAGCATCTGCTCCCGTGACTTCAACAAGGTGATGAGTCCACAGGTAAAACCCTACGGTGGTACGAACGGCCATATGTTCAGAACGCTTCACGTCGTCATATTTGTAGACGTTTTTATACATAACGGGATAAGGAGGGTTCATCGTTGCACCCCTTTCGTTGCTCGTAGTACCTAACAGAACTTGTCAACCTTCTTGGCAATTTTGATGCGGAATTTGCCTTCAGGAGAATCCTCTTCCCACAAGGACCATTGTGCATTTACCAAGCATTTTGTCTGCCCATACCAAAACCACCGATACACGTCGACCATCTTTGGCATGTTGTTTGCCAGTCCTGCCCAGTCGATAACGTAGATACACTCTTGACTATTAAAGGCCTCAACCTCATAAGCAATATGGGCACACTGAAGATACATTTCTAAGTACGCCCCCATCAAACGTCCATCATCTTTGCTAACGCTATGAGGAGCTCCCAGCCACACACGCAGGCCTTCTTTTGAAAAGTCATCCAAAAATGTTGACTTTCCTGCCGCCTCACACACGCAACGAAGCACATGATTGACCTGTTCATCATCGAGACGGCCATCACGAATATAATCGTCGATCGTTGGGAGAATATACGTCGCCGCATTAGACATAGCAACCATGGGATATGCGCTACGCCAATCTTTTTCCATGTTGGTTCCGTTAGAGAACAGATAGTCGCATTCCTCACGAAACATCATTGATTCTTCTATGCAGTCTTCTTCAGTGGTGTATTTAATTTGATCCTCGGTAGCAACCGGACCAAAGCATTCCCACTGTTCGTGGTCAGGCATAGGAAATTTAGTTCGATCTTCAGCAACAATACGACAGTGGCGATCCCCTGCCCCTTTTGCTTCAACCATATGGTATTCAAGGTGCGGACCCTTAGGACGCAATTCAGCAGCGCAGTCGGCACATGCCTGCAAAGACTGCGTTGTTGAACGACAGAGTTCGGTTCCTACCAAATCCCAATAGCACACATCGAGTTCTTTTTCTACTCGATACGTTCCAAAATCGTTAACACGACCGCACATGAGCAGATCTTCATCACCTGCATCACCAATAAGCCCGCCAACGAAATTGCCCCGCATAAACGGATGCATATGAAGTTGATCAGCATTCATCTCCGTATACCCAGGAATATTTTTATAGACGAATGTCAAGCGATTATAGGCATTGGTGCACATAGCTTTACTACGTTCGACATAGTCAGGCACCAAAATGCGAAATGCTTGCATAATAGAAGCACTCAACACCGCAGTATAGCGCTGAGTGTAATGGGCCGCATCATGATAAGAAACCATCTTATCCCATGGCGATTTGATCGGCTCAACATCGGCGCCAATCTCTTTAGGCAAGCGTGGATCGATCTTCTTGCTCATATGTCATCACTCCTCTCAAACACGTAAGCACATCAGCCAATCTTGAGGTCTCATCCTTTACGCTGCCTCAATCCTAACATGTAGCTAAGTCGCTTAACTATCCTTAAGCTGTGTGCGGAGTGACGTATAGAGGCCAATAAACAAAATAGAGAGATAGACCCACTTACACGAAGCCTCGCCTGTCAACATATAGACACACTAAAAAGCGCACAAGTGCGTGGAGCGCTTTTGCGAGGTGTACTACTACCGTGGTGTCTTATGCTTTTGAAAGCGTCGAATCAGTCTCGGAGTCATCGACCGAAAGATCTAACTCACCCTTCAAAACATCTACCTTTTGTTGAGCGTTTGTCAGACTGCTCTTCAAGAATCGCAATAGGACAACACCGCGCTCGTACTGAACAAGGCTTTCTTCCAATTCAAGCGTATTGCTTTCAAGAGCGCTCACGATTTGATTGAGTTGCGTCATTGCCTCACGAAATGTCAGGCCATCCGTGTTCGCTACGGTTGTTGCTTGTAATGCGGTGGTATCAGTCATGGGAATCCTCCAAGGTAACGACTTCAGATAATTCAGCACGCGGGTCTTGGTCAACACAACAGCGCAGTGTTCCATCAAGCACTTGTATAGATACATGTTCACCACGCTCTACGTGAGAAACACTTTTCACGATACTACCATCGTCTTTGCGCGTAATAGACCACCCGCGCTCGAGGGTGCGAAGTGGCGAGAGGTCATTGAGACGCGAGGTTACAAGCGATGCTTCATTTGAATACGGATCAAGCAAAGTTTGCCCAATTCGAGCAAGCTTTGTTTTCATCAGCTGCACACGATGGGTATGCTCATCAGTAAACGTTGCACCAATCCTGCCCATGCGATCATACAAAGCATCGAGCAACTGAAACTCAGCTGCATACAACGACGAGGGATCCTTAAACAAAGGGCGTGATGCAATGGCATCAGCATAATCCTGAGAGCGCTTAATGCGCGTGACCAGAGAAGCATGCAGCCTTGATGAGATATTTTGCAGCGTCTCAAAAAGCTCCGTGATGTGGGGGCTGACTGCTTCAGCAGCTGCCGTAGGCGTTGAAGCGCGGACATCCGACACCATATCCGCAATACAGGTATCAGGCTCATGTCCAATACCCGTCACCACCGGCTTGGGACATGCAGCAATGGCACGCGCAAGCGCTTCGTCATTAAACGGCATAAGGTCCTCAAACGAACCACCGCCACGAACAAGCAGGATTACCTCAGCATCGCTGTGTGCAACTATATTGAGTGCCTGAATAAGATCCTGAGCTGCATGAGCACCCTCAACACCAGCACCTGCAAAATCGATGCGCGCAAGAGGATAGCGTCTGCGCAGCGTACGAAGAACATCGTGTACCGCTGCTCCTCTCGAAGATGTAACTAACCCAATAGTATGCGGCAGACGAGGCAAACTGCGTTTGCGCGCAGCATCCATCAAGCCTTCTTTTTTAAGCTTTTCTGCAAGCTTGGCTACACGCGCCCGAAGGTCGCCCTCTCCTGCAAGCTTGAGATGAGACACGTCAAAATTCATACGCCCTTTAGGAGCATAAATACTAAATTTACCAGTGACTTGAACTTTAGAACCGATACTCAGCTCTACTCCGCTTGCTTGATAGCGGTTTTTCCACATAAGGCAAGACAAGCTTGCATCTTCATCTTTGATGGTAAAATATACCGCTTTATATCCCGGCTTATTGCTGAGTTCACTTACCTCCCCTTCGATACAAAAGGAGTGTTCAGCAAGCATGTTTTTTGTAATACGAATTGCTGCCGACACAGAAAGTGCCCGCTTCTTATCAGGGGCGGACTGGTAGTTGGTTCCCTCAATAGAATCCAACCGTGTACCAAAAGGAAGATACTCGTCGCTCATGAACTAGCCTTCGCGCGAAGAAAAGAAATAAACCAGCTGTAATATCGACACCAACGCAGCAGCAACATAAGTCAGCGCACACGCACTCAACACGCTCCATGCACCCGAACGCTCGCCACCGGGAAGACCTGTAGTTTCCATATACGCAAGCGCACGCTTACTGGCATCAAATTCAACCGGCAGGGTCACAAGCTGGAAAAGAACCACCAGTGCATAGAAGAGAATGGCAAGATCCACCAAACCCGAAAGATTCAAAAAGATACCGATGAGCAACAAGAATACCCACGCATTAGAAACAAAGTTCACCGCAGGCACCATAGCGCCACGGACCTTCATGGGCATATAGCCTTGCGCATATTGGCACGCATGACCAACCTCATGACAGGCAGTCGCCGTTGCCGTAATGGACGAACCATTAAATGACTGTGGATCAAGCGTGATGGAATTATCCTTAGGATTAAAAAAGTTATCACCATGACGCCCCATACGAACAGGCACATCAGAAATGCCATAGTAATTCAGCATACCCACTGCAACCTGATATCCCGTCATCTTATTCGACATAGGAACATGCGAATATTTCTTTATTTGACGGTTCACATAAGCTTGCGCACCAAAGCCTATCGCAACTGTCACAACGATTAAAAACAGATAAGACATAACATCCCTTTCGTTTACCATAGCCAACCTAATGTTACCCGAGAAGGATCCGAGAATCGGTTCAAATTACGGCGCCTTAACAATCTCCAAATTACCGTTAACAAGTCGTAGAAATAATTTACCTTCCAAAAGATCCATCAGCTCTTTGCCAACGACGTGATAACGCCACCCTTTAAGAAGCTCACACTCGTCATAATGCGAACGCGCAAGCTTCATAAGCTGCGCATGAGACGCGAGGGTTTGAGGTGCGATCTTATTTTCACGAGCACGCATACGCACAAGCGCATTCATCATGTCGACCGCAATATCAACATTCTCTTCGTTAGGCGAATAGGTATTGAGGTGCGGAAGATCTTCCTCCGGGCAATTCAGCCCTTTCTTAATGAGCGACAGGACATGGCGAGCATCAGAAGCCTTAAGTGATTCTTTGAGGCCGCGCACCATATACAACTCATCAAGACTATGAGACTCTCTACGACATGCTTCGACAATCTGTTCATCGGAGATTATCCATTTACGCGGAATATTGCATTTCTGGGCACGCTTTTCTCGCCATGCAGCAAATTCGCGCGCTGCCGCCATTTGACGGGAAGATAGCTGATTGATGCGCTTGAGCTTTTTGTAGCGCTCGCGCGGATCAATCTCGTATTTCTTTGGATTCGAAAGCTCAGCAAAGACTTCGTCAAGCCACGAAAGCCGTCCCTTTTCGTTGAGCTGGTCGATCATTTCGTGATAGATCTGAGGCAAATAGCGCACGTCATCGGCCGCATATTCGATTTGCGAAGCGCTCAACGGACGTTTTGACCAGTCAGTATACGAATCTTTTTTGGGAAGCGACACCTGACAAAATGACTGCGTTAACGCAGCATAGGATGCTTGCTGAGATTTCCCCAATAAAGCAGCTGCAATCTGTGTATCAAAGATTGGACTCGGCACAACGCCCGTTTCATGATACAGGATTTCAACATCTTGCGATGATGCATGAAATATCTTGGTTATGCCTGGATCAGTAAGCACCGGAGCTAAAAGAGACAGATCAGAAATGGTGAACGGATCAATAATGGCAATATCGCCTTCAATAGCAATTTGTATCAAACAGAGTTTTGCATAATACGTTTTTTCACGGAGAAATTCGGTATCGATTGCCATGTGAGGACTTTTTTTACAAGACTCAACAAATGTCTTAAGTTGATCATCGCTATCAACGAGCATTCATGCACCCCTTGGCTGGGTCGGAATAATCATGTAATACATAAGATTACATCTCTGAAAAAAGAAACATCTCAGACATGAGTTATATCATGTAATATGCAATACTAGCAAAAAGGAGTTGGCTTGAAAGTACTTGTAATACATAACTTGCGCTCTGGTCTGCGCCATGGATCAATCTACGACTTTATTCGCATGTACGCCGAAGATGGCGATACCTGTACGATACGCACTTTTGCCGCCAACACTCCTCTTTCGTCATTGCTCACCGATGCTGCTGAATATGACTTTGTTGTTGCCAGTGGTGGCGATGGAACTATCTCTTCAGTAAGTTACGAATTGCGTAACACAGGCATTCCAATTCTTCCCTTTCCATCAGGTACCGCTAACCTACTTTCGCTCAACTTATTTGAGCCAAATGAGCCCCATGCGCTGTGTAAGGTAGTTGATGAGGCGCTCACGCTTAATTTTGATATTGGAGAACTTGAGACATCCAACGGCGAAAAGCATGGCTTTGCCATGATGGCAGGGTGTGGGTACGACGAGCTTATTATGCGTACTGCTACAGAACATAAGCGCGTCTTAGGCGATATGGCATACTTTGAAGCAGCGTTTTCTAATCCTGCACCGCAGGTATCCCACTTTAAGCTAACCATTGATGGTCAAACGGTTGAATCAAGTGGTATTGGCGTTGTTGTTGCAAACTTTTCAAAAATGCAATTTGACGTGATGATTTCTGATAAAAACCTACCTCGTGACGGCATGTTAGATGTCGTCATCCTCAAAACTGAAAATGCATTTCAGCTTATTCCAACCGTTATGGCAAAAGTATTTGATCACTCGGGTGCAATTGCAAAAAAGATAGGCGTGCTGGAGCTCTATCGCGGTAAAGAGATCACTATCGATGCTGATCCCGCTCTTAAAGTACAGTACGATGGAGAACCAACCGAACTGTCAACGCCTATAACGCTTCGCTGTTTACCTCAGGCCACGCGATTTATCGTGACCCAAGAGTGCTTAAAGCAGTTCGATCCTAACAACGAACAGCTTCTCTAAGGTATAGAAAGCGTCTAGCCGTCACAATCATCATATAGAGGTAAGAGCACACCAAGCGCGCATCGACACTGCAGACACATTCTTTGACCTATAGCCCTCAGATCACCACTCAACAAGGTGTTCATGTTGTTGCGCTTGTTTCGCACCTTCATTTTTTTGAAGAAGACGACTTCGCTTCCTGTTCCTCTTTTTCAATCTCTAATGTCTCTTCTGCTTCAAGAATGACCTGTGCAAGTTGAAGCGTATCTGTACACTGCGGATCATAGCTTTTCGCACGCATTATCTCGAGGTTCTTTTGAGTAGTCCATTCACGATAGTTTTTCGTATATTTCATCTGGACAAGTTCGAGCACAATCGCAAACACCATCGCAAAATACACCATCAGTTTTTCGCCATGCATATCGAATACCTCAATTCCCGAGTGAATATCCAAGCTATCAAGAACAAGCAACACACCAATAGCAACGATGAAGACAAGAGCAAGGATTTTCATTTCGGTATGACTGTTGATAAAGTCCGAAATGGTATCGATAAAGATCATCATCAAGATAACTGCGATCATGACAGCAATAATCATGATGATCAGATGATTCGCCAAGCCCACGGCCGTAATGACCGAATCGATTGAGAACACAATATCCATGATCATGATTGTGATAACCGCCTGAAAAAGGCCCAAAGTGCGATGCGATACGGTGGTGTCTTGCTGGCTTTCTTTTTCTTCAGTCAAGTTAAGCACTTCACGTACTTCCTTGATACCCTTGTACACCAGATAAATGCCACCAAACAGCAACACCAAATCACGAACAGACAACCCCACTTCTTCACCGTTGATGTATAAGCCAGGAATGGTGAACAGAGGATCGGCCATATGAACCAAGAAAGACGCAAAGCACAAAAACAAAATGCGCATGCACAACGCACCTGCAAGACCAAGGCGACGACCCAAATGCTGTTTGTCGGCTGGCAAACGATCAGTAGTAATTACGATAAAGACAAGATTGTCAATACCTAAAACAATCTCAAGAAAAAGAAGCGTAACTAAACTAATCCACGCTTCCGGTGTTGCAAAAATTGACAAATCCATTCGAGCTGCACCCTTTCACCATCCCATAAAAAAAGACTCACGACAAAGAAACACATCCGTGCTTCTTCACCGTGAGTCTTGTCGATTAAGAAACGCCAGGCTTTTTTTAGGCCATGATGTTGACGTTTCACATCAGGTAATGTCAACTACTCCCCCACAGGGCTCCCGTATAATATCATGAAATTCGGTTATGCAATCTCATAAGATATGCGCATATCAATTCCCCACATGGTAACAGTTGTAGGGCTAATCAAAACCTGCGCTGCCACGTCTTCGTCCGTTAATGTCAGCATGAGCGTATGCTCGCCGAAGCCCATACCATTGAAAGTAACACGCTGACCAACAACGACGCTGCGCACCTCTTTAGGCTCAGGATCATTTGATGGATCGTCATCTGTTAAGAAGGCGGTTACATCACCTTCGTACAAAGCAAGCTCTGCCTCTTCGCTCGTAAACTTCCCACTTGAAGACGTAACCGACACACTCAAATGCCCAGCCACCGAAGACCCAATGAGAACCGCACAAACTATAACACCAAAGACAATGGCAATAGCTTGAGAAAGGCGTTTTTTGAGTGGAGTCTTCTTTGGCGAATCCTCCTCAGATTCAAACGTTTCACCAGTTTGAGGCGCAGTAGCCTGCTTCAGTTCTGACTCGCTCTGAGAATGATCACTCTGCGAAACGCTGGACTCGGATTCGGAAACGCACGCGTCGTCATATGCACGCTGTTCCGTTTTGAGTGAATCTTGTTTGTTTGTTTCTTGCTGATCGAAAGATTTCTCACTCTCTTGTGCCACGAAACCCTCCTTGAATGCACGCAACCCACATGATTACATGTACCGCGCCTAAAAAATCTGTGCGTTGTTTGGTCACATCTTGCCATTGTAACAAATCTTTGTAATTTCCCCTCTTGCGTAGGTTAGTCAAATCTATATAATATTTTCTTGCACGCGGACGTGGCTCAGCTGGTAGAGCATAACCTTGCCAAGGTTGGGGTCGCGGGTTCGAATCCCGTCGTCCGCTCCATTGAATGCTACAGCCGGCAGGATATTCATTCGGTCGGCTTTATTTATAAATTGTCTCGTATAGCCAATAGGGCGACGTGGCCAAGTGGTAAGGCAGAGGCCTGCAAAGCCTTTATCCCCGGTTCGAATCCGGGCGTCGCCTCCAACCTTTCTCTTGCTTGATCAACACAACTAGTAAATAGAATCACCGTGTAAAATTCTGTTTCTCCTCGAAACCTTAGTCGAAGCCTACTACCCCAGATTCATACACCGCTTTTGAGGGCTATGGGCCAAGAGGGGCCTATAGCATCGCCTTCACATAAAATAATTTTGTGAAATTGCCCTCTTGCGTAGGTTAGTCAAATCTATATAATATTTTCTTGCACGCGGACGTGGCTCAGCTGGTAGAGCATAACCTTGCCAAGGTTGGGGTCGCGGGTTCGAATCCCGTCGTCCGCTCCATTGAATGCTACAGCCGGCAGGATATTCATTCGGTCGGCTTTATTTATAAATTGTCTCGTATAGCCAATAGGGCGACGTGGCCAAGTGGTAAGGCAGAGGCCTGCAAAGCCTTTATCCCCGGTTCGAATCCGGGCGTCGCCTCCAACCTTCTTTTATCCCCCTATTCGTTAGCCCAAAATTACGGGCTATAGGCCAAAATGTGTTGATGATTTTCAACATCAGCGCAGTTCAAGCCCAAT
>CAYWAO010000017.1:0-29769 GCA_964456695.1 uncultured Cryptobacterium sp.
GAGCCGGGACCACAAAGACCCAGCTCTCTAACTGAAGGGCTTTTGTTACAGCCCCATTGGGGAAGCAAATTGACGTGCCTCTCGCCATTTTTTTTTGGACTATAGGAAAAAGGGGGCCTTAAGTCTCTATTACCTACCTCGATTCTTGGCTTATCTTAGCGTGGAGCACCTAATCCCAAGTACTGCCTAAAACGTTTCTTTGAACCTAGTGTTGCGGTAAGTACGGAAAGTTAGGTTTCGCAAACACCTTGTTGATTACGCGTTCAGCAGCATGACCATCGTCTTTTGAACAAAATCTTTGACGAAAAGCATCATATTCTTCACCGTATTTGCAACCATAATCAGATATGCGCTTTACGGCATCAATTACTTCATCATTGGTAAAGCAGTGTGGTCCCGGCAGCTCGTCAAGATCAAAATAAAAGCCACGAATATCATTGGCGTAATGCTCGTAATCGGGCCAGAAAAATATAATCGGCCGTCCGGTGTTGGCGTAATCAAAAAACACGCTCGAATAATCCGTCAAAAGAACATCGGCCACAATATAAAGATCGTTAATATCAACCTGCCTTGACACATCATATACAAAACCTTCGTAGGCGCTAAAATCAAAGTGGTTGGCAATATAGTAATGTGCCCTAAACAGAATCACCCATGTATCACCAAGCGCCTCTTGAAGCGCCTCAAAATCAAGCAGCGTATCCTCCATAACATAACCCTTGCCTGATTGGTAGTCATCATCACGCCACGTAGGAGCATACAAAAGAATTTTTTTGCCAGAAGGAATTTCGTGCTCATCACGAAATTTTTCGACAAACTCTGAGCAGGCTTGCGCATTACTACATATGCGCACAATACAATCGTTGCGAGGATAGCCCTCTTCCAGTAGAACTTTCGGACGGCGATGCTCAGGAAGTCCAAAAGCATCAGCAAGATGCTGTGAAGTATAGGAAGATGGAGAAATCAGATACGTCCATTTCTGGGAGTCCATTCCAAAACGCTCTGCCAGCTCATCTGTGGTATTGAGGGCATTTTGAGTTTGAATGGTCACATCGTAGCCCAAGCGCTTAATCGGAGTACCATGCCAACACTGAACATATATCTGATCTGGCTTAGGGACAATATATTCTGCTACCCGAGTATTAAAAACCCAATACTTCGCACGTGCGCATGTCCTCAAGTACTCTTCCGTGTTAATTGGAATGATTTGCGCCCGCCGCATAGAGGGATCATTGGATAAATCTTCGATTTTCTCCTCTTTGAATGCCCATACGAACGTAAACTCATCAAAGCGCGAATCCTTAATCATGGACTCATATATTGCACGGGGCGAGCAGGCATATTGACGCCCGCCAAAGCATGCGAACAATACTGTTTTGGGGTCGGTAGAAATGCCCTCTGCCATATTGTCATAGTCTTTGCTTCTCTTTCGATAGTATATAGCGCGTGCGCGTTGACGTACGCCAGGCAAATATCGCAGCAGACCTAAAATGGGCTTGCGAAACTTGCTATATATGGAGTTAAGAGACATCAACATCGCTCCTTTTAAATTGTCTCTTTTAATAGTTGAGACTTTAGCAAAAACTGCTTTACGTCAGATAGCCAAACAAAAATTATGCCGAAAACAAATCGGCTACCCCATAAAACAGCTGCTATAAGAAATGATAGGCTACATCTTATTTTTGTTGGATTCTGTCATTATAGTATCGACTTACAGTAACTTGCTTGCTATTCTCAATGCTTATAATTAATAGCTTAGAACAAGAATACTGCCGAAAGGGGTCTTATGCATGCATTAACCGCAAAATGCATTTCGCTCCTCTATGCTATTTGCAATTTGTTTCCTAAGCGCAACCGCATTACTTTTTTTTCGCGCCAAGGACGGCGTATTTCGCTTGATTTTCGCATGCTGACCGAAGCGCTGCACAAGCACTGCCCCGATATTGATATACGCATTTGCACGACTGAACCCGAGAGCGCAAACAAGAAGGCATTTGTTCTTTCTATTCCGTCAATGATTTATTACGTTGCCACTTCTCGCGTATGCATCTTGGAGGATTACATACCTGCAGTATCAATTCCTCGGCTTGACAACCAAACACGTGTTATTCAACTATGGCACGCCTTAGGAGCCATCAAGAAGTTTGGCTATCAGTCTATTGGAACAGCAGCAGGTCGCTCTCAGAAAGAAGCAAGCTTGTTCCGCATGCATAAGAATTATGACTGGGTCATAGCAGCAGGATCTGAAACTGTCTCGGCTTATGCGGAGGCTTTCGGCTGCAAAAAGGACGTAGTTCTTCCTCTGGGCATGCCGCGCATGGATTATTTACTGAACTTTTCCGATAGTTCATCTCGTTTGCAAAAGGCAAAAGCCCTGCGCGAGCGTTATGATTTTCTTTCAGATGATGCGACTCGCATTCTCTACGCTCCTACTTTTCGCAGTAGTCACGGGATTTACAACTGGATAACGCATGAAGCACGCAAGCTTTCCAAAGCATTTGCTCCTTTTGATTGCCAAATCATCATCGGAGGTCACCCGCTTGAGAAAAATTGCGATGCCAAGATGCTTGAAGGGCTTGATAACGTAGCGGTGATTTCTAACACCGCCAACATTGATCTTTTAGCCTGCGTTGACTGCGTGGTAACCGACTACTCTGCTATTGCCTTCGAGGCAGGGCTTGCTCGTAAGCCTGTTTGGTTTTATGTTCCTGACATTGAGGAGTACCGCACTTCTCCCGGACTCAACATCGATCCACTTGAGGTGTTTCCAGATGGTGCATTTATTGAACCGACTTCTCTTGCTTCTGCAATAATTGAAGAAAGAAAACCAGAGGAGTTTGAAAATTTTTTGGCACGTTATTTTAGTGATACGCAGTATGATGCCACCGCAAAATTGGTTCAACTCATTGAAGATTGTTATGTTGATACATTAAGAAGTGAGAATAGAAATTAGCCATCTTCGAAAGTAGAACTAATTCTTTTAGAAGTTTTTTATTTAGTGCTGATGTCTCGTTGCGATTCTTGAAGGAATGACATTTCCTAATAGCATTATCCGTTATTACATGAGAGTATCTTGCCTAAATGAAAGCCCAGTAAAGCTGCAATAAATACGACGTATAAGTATCCGTCTATCACAAGGGAGTGACAATGAATAGTTCACGGACGCATTTCTCTTCGGATAATGAGTATAAAGGCCTGTGCCGAGTGCTCACATATGGTACGTACGATCTTCTTCACTATGGTCATATTCGCCTGCTTCGGCGTGCTGCTCAATTGGGAGACTACCTTGTAGTGGCGCTTTCTACAGATGAATTTAATGCCTCAAAAGGAAAGTCGAGTTTTTATTCATATAGCGTACGTAAAGAGATGCTTGAAGCGGTTCGCTATGTAGATTTAGTCATTCCCGAGCAATCATGGGATCAAAAAATTGAAGATATTAAAAAGTACAACATTGACATTGTTGTAATGGGTGGTGATTGGGCAGGTGATGAACGCTTTGAAACGCTCAAAGAGTATTGCGAAGTTGTTTATCTTGATCGCACAGATGGAATTTCAACAACCGATGTAAAGCATGCTCTAGAAGGCTAGTCGGTTTTGTGCTTCATAAAATCAAAGAGATAACCGATCTAAAAGCAAACACTGACATTGCCGTCATATCTTCTAGAAAAACCCGCCACTGAAATGGCGGGTTGACCGTCCTTACTATGCTTGCGGATGCTCCTGCAGCCAAGCGATAATGTCGTCACTTTCATACAATGGCGTGTCATCGATAAACAGACAAGGTACTTGTTGTTTGCCGCCTACCTCAATAAGACGCGCACGATCCTCACTTGATGTCGCAATGTCACGATATTCAATATCGTCGCGTCCTGATTTCTTGATATAGCGCATAACTTTTATGCAGA
Organism: uncultured Cryptobacterium sp.; assembly: GCA_964456695.1. Lineage (GTDB taxonomy): Bacteria > Actinomycetota > Coriobacteriia > Coriobacteriales > Eggerthellaceae > Anaerotardibacter. The sequence continues at coordinate 3,906 of CAYWAO010000017.1, forward strand.
AGGGGCAAGCGTCTCGCTTGAAAAGTTCGAGCTTCATGGTTTCCTCCCGTACCGCTACCAGTAGTTTGTTTTCGTTTTAAAGCAACACGCACAGCATCGCAAGCAAGTAGATACCAGGAGTCGGTCGATGAACAACAAAGCGCTCCACTACTCCAAAGAGCAGCCGCTTACCGGTAGAGTAACACTAATCTTGTATCTGTAACACCATTTTTGCTACCCTGAGTTACGAACAAGGAATTCGTAATAACGCCCGTGTGCGCTATTGCAAACCAAAACCAAACCCCACAAAAGGAGCGCCATGAACCTCTCACGGAGAAACTTTGTCAAATTTGCTGGCATAGGCGCTGCAACTATTTCGCTTGGAGGGCTTGGTGGTATTCTTGCTGGATGCACTGCTACAAAAGAACTTCCATCAGGAGTCTCAGTCACAGGCAACACCGGTGAAGTAGTCGTATCCATGACCACCTCCTCAGAGCCATCGGCGGGATTCGATCCCCTATTCTCATGGGGCTGCGGAGAGCACGTGCATGAGCCACTCATCCAATCCACCCTCATCACCACCGACACGGATCTCAATTTCGTCAATGACCTGGCCACCTCCTATGAATGCAGTGAAGATGGCTTGACCTGGACATTTCACATCCGCGATAACGCCTACTTCACTGACGGCGAACAGCTCACCGCCGCTGACGTTGCCTTCACCATCAACGGCATCAACAGTGCCGAGGCTGCCGAAGCGGACCTTTCTATGGTGGACGAAGCAGTTGTGGTAGATGACTTCACGGTAGAGCTTCACTTGAACAACCCTTTCAATGCCCTGCTCTACACCTTAGCTGTAGTGGGCATTGTGCCTGAGCACGCCTATGATTCGGCAACATACGGCACCAATCCCATTGGATCAGGCCGCTATATACTTGAGCAGTGGGATCAGGGACAGCAGATCATCCTGACAGCAAATCCCAACTACTATGGTGAAGCACCGCTGATGGAGCGCGTCATTGTGGTGTTCATGGAAGAAGATGCTTCCCTAGCAGCCGCCAAGGCCGGTGAGGTTGATGTAGCCTACACTGCAGCCACCTTCGCATCAGCAACCCCTGATCAATACGAACTTTTTGTGTGCGCTTCGGTGGATAGCCGCGGCATTTCACTGCCCGCCGTTGCCAGCGGCAGCACTAAAGCAGATGGCAGCGCCACTTATCCCCTAGGCAACGACGTTACGCAAGACTTAGCGCTGCGGCGCGCCATGAACTACGCCATTGATCGCGAAACTATGATTGAAAACGTGCTGTCTGGTTACGGCAGCCCTGCCTACAGTGTTTCGGATGGCATGCCGTGGGCATCAGATGATATGGCAGTACAGACAGACGCCACGTACGCGCGCACGCTCCTTGAAGAAGGTGGCTGGAGCGCAGGCGAGGACGGTGTACTAGTTAAAAACGGCACGCGCGCCAGTTTCGATCTATACTACAGCTCCAGCGATTCAATTCGCCAAGCATTGGCCGAGGAATTTAGCAACCAGATGGCTGAATTTGGCATTGAAGTCAACGTACACGGCGCGAGCTGGGAAGACATCTATCCGCGCGAATTTGCAGATCCTGTGCTGTGGGGCTGGGGCTCAAATAGCCCAACTGAGCTCTACAACTTGTATTACTCAACCGGCATGAGCAATTACGCCTCCTACGAAAATAACGCGGTGGACACACATATAGATGCCGCACTGGCACAGACCACAGTAGAGCAGTCCTATAGCAATTGGCAGCAGGCCCAATGGGATGGCACAGACGGAGTGGCACCTCAGGGCGCAGCCACCTGGGTGTGGCTTGCCAACGTGGATCACCTCTACTTCAAGCGCGATGACCTGCAAATTGCTGAACAAAAACCTCATCCGCATGGACATGGGTGGTCGCTGGTAAACAATGTCGATCAGTGGACCTGGCAGGAGCAATAAGATTATGGCGCGAATGATTGGACGCAACTGCGCGAAGTTTCTTCTGCTTTTGATAGCGGTCAGCATGGTGACCTTTGCTTTGGTGGGTTTGTCTCCCATTGATCCCGTACAGGCTAATGTGGGACAAACCGCCTATGCCAGCATGAGTGACACCCAACGAGCACAACTGGCAAGTTATTGGGGTGCAGACATTCCAATATGGGAGCGCTATATCAACTGGCTATCTGCTGTTTTGCAGGGAGATATGGGAACGTCGCTGCGCTTCAATGCTCCAGTTGTTGAGGTACTAGCTACGCGCTCTCTCAATACGCTGGCGCTCATGGCTCTGGCCTGGATATTCAGTGGTGTGTTGGGGCTGGTCATGGGTGTTGTTGCGGGCATCAAGCAGGGCACACTGGTTGATCGTGCGATCAAGGGCTATTGCTTTGTGCTAGCTTCAACACCTACGTTTTGGTTGGCACTCATTATGCTCATGGTATTTGCGGTGTGGCTGGGTTGGTTTCCCATTGGCTTTTCAGCGCCTATTGGCAAAAGCGCTGCTGAAGTGACTATTTTTGATTCCCTGCATCATATAATCCTACCCGCTCTAACACTTTCAGTGATAGGTGTAGCCAATGTTGCCTTGCATACACGTGAAAAAACAATCGACATCATGCAAAGCGACTATATCCGCTTTGCACAAGCGCGCGGCATGAGCCGTTTACAAGCCGCAAAGAAGCACGGGCTGCGCAACTTAGCGCTGCCTGCTATTTCGTTGCAGTTTGCCTCAATCGCAGAAATTTTTGGTGGTTCTGTCTTGGTTGAACAGGTGTTTTCTTACCCTGGTTTGGGACAAGCGGCTGTGACCGCAGGCGTTGGCAGCGATGTTGCGCTGTTGGTGGGCATCACCTTGGTGTCCGCCGTTATCGTGTTTGGCGGTAATTTGATTGCCAACATTCTGTATCGCCTGATTGATCCGCGTATTAAACAAGGGGGCGATGCATTGTGAGGACAACCTCCGCAAAAACTGCCGCCACAAGTGCTACCGCAAGCGCTGCGGGCGCTGCCACGCTTCATCGCGACACCCTCACCACGTTTCACGCACCGCGAAAACAGCGCGTCAATAATCGCCGCCGCACCAAACAAACCTGCATTATTTCGGTCGTTATCTTGGTGCTAATTACAGTAGCAGGCATTGCGCTCACACCGCTTGCAACACACAGCAATCTTTCTACAGCACTTGAAGCCCCTAGCTTAGAGCACTGGTTTGGAACCGACAAAATAGGGCGAGATATGTTCACCCGCACCCTATCGGGACTTTCAATCAGCATTGGCATTGGCCTGTTTGCTGCACTAACCTCTTCGTTGATTGCGCTGGCACTTGGAACGCTTGCAGCACTAGGCGGTAAAAAGGTGGACGCATGTATCACCTGGCTTGTTGATTTAATGCTAGGCATTCCACATATCGTCTTGTTATTGCTGATTTCATACGCGCTGGGAAAAGGATTTTGGGGTGTTGCCATTGGCGTTGCGCTGACGCATTGGCCCAACTTATGTCGTGTTATTCGCGCCGAAGTGCTGCAAGTCAAGCAAAGTGCGTACGTGGAAGTGGCACGCTCTTTGGGGCGAGGGCCACTTTGGATTGCTATTCATCACGTCCTGCCCGCCGTGCTGCCGCAGTACCTGATAGGCCTTATCCTGCTATTTCCGCATGCCATTTTGCACGAAGCTGCCATCACGTTTTTAGGATTCGGTTTGCCGCCAGAGCAACCCGCTATTGGCGTGATCTTAAGCGAATCCATGAACTACCTCTCTACCGGCATGTGGTGGCTTGCGGTGTTCCCTGGCCTGGCGCTTTTGCTGGTGGTGTTACTGTTTGACCGCACTGGTCAAGGGCTTCGCCGTTTGATTGACCCCGCCCGGGCGCAGGAATAGAGGTGACGAACTTGGGTAAGATGCACGTAAGCGCAAGCACCAACGCAGCTCCAACAAACATACCCTATGACCATGCGCGCAGAGCTCATCATGATGCCTCTGTACATACGCACACTGAATTTCATCACGGGCATTCTCATGCTGAAGTCAGCCAGCATGCAGGCGGACATCATCTATTGCAAATTGAGCATCTGAGTATTGGGTTTACCATGTATCAGCAGGACAATCGGCTCACTGATATACAAAAGATCAGCCAGGTCATAGATGATTTGAGCCTATCAGTCCACACAGGAGAGATTCTGGCTGTGGCAGGTGCCTCCGGATCAGGAAAAACCCTACTAGCCGATGCCATCATGGGACTGTATGCCACCAATGTGTGGGTGGAAGGAATCATCTACTACGACGGCGTGCAGCAAGATGCAAAAAGCCTAGCCCAGCTGCGCGGCAACGAAATAGCCTTTGTGCCTCAAAGCGTGAAATCGCTTGATCCGCTAATGAAGATAGGCAAGCAAATTGGCGGTGACCCACAGCAACGGGCGGCATTGCTAGAACACTACGGGCTCTCCCCTGAAGTTGAGAATCTATATCCCTTTGAGCTGTCAGGCGGCATGGCTCGGCGGGTGCTGTTGTGTATGGCACTTATGGGGGATCCACGCTTGATTATTGCCGACGAACCCACACCAGGGCTTGATCTTGAACTAGCTGTACAAGCCATGGAAGATTTTCGTGCGTTCGCTAACGAAGATAAGGGTGTGCTACTTATCACGCACGATATTGAGCTGGCACTTCGGGTGGCGGATCGCGTGGCGGTGTTTAAAGATGGCACAGTGGTGGAAGAAACCTCAGTGGCCAATTTTGCTTCGCCGGAGCTACTGCATCACCCCTTCAGCAAAGCGCTTTGGCACGCCCTGCCTGAACACGAATTTTCTCTTGCAGCTGATTTGAAAGTAAGTGTGCAATAAGCGCCCTATCCACAAAGGAGCAAGCGAATATGCCTAACAAAACCCACACTCCCAGCAGCACGCGCAACATCCTAGAGTTGCACGATGTGTCGTTTTCGTACGGCAGCAATCAGGTGTTTTCGCACTGCTCGTTCTCCTTTGCTTCTGATGAACGGGTAGCGCTTCACGCCAAATCAGGTCGTGGAAAAACAACACTGTGTCGCCTGCTCGCAGGATACGCACGTCCTCAAGAAGGAAGCGTTCTTCTTAACAGAGAGCCGCTGCCCACGTTTTCTTCCGAGAAACCCTGCCCTGTACAAATGATTTGGCAGCATCCCGAACACACGCTTGATCCCCTGATCCATATTCAGGACTCACTTAAAGAGGCAGGTCCTATTGATGAGCAACTTTTGAAACAGCTAGGCATCCGCCCTGAATGGCTTTCGCGCTTTCCCCGTGAATTATCAGGCGGAGAATTGCAACGCTGCTGCATTGCGCGCGCCGTGCAAGTTCAACCTCAGTTTCTTATAGCTGATGAACTGTCCACCATGCTTGATGCAATAACACAGGTGCACATCTGGGAGTTTCTACTGTCCTATTGCGAGAACCATAACGTAGGCTTAGTGCTGGTCACTCATTCGCAGGCATTGCAAGATCGTCTAGCCACCCGCATCATCAACCTAGACTGATTGATCCGTGACGCGATCATACTTCCCTCTGTCAGATCATTTTAGGCACATGGCTCGCCACTTTTCACAAGTACCCATTTGTGCGACATTTCTGTTGAAAGCGATGCATCCATGGTGGTTTGATGATCGAACAGGATACCGCAACTTCAAAACGCTACTATGAAAACACATGAGTTTATGATCTATCAAAAAACACGCGTTTTGGAGGACTGACATGCTCAAAACCTTGTCACGAATATTTCCTGTCTTGATGGCGATGCTGCTTGCCGCAACGGTGCTCTTTCCAACTGCAGCATTTGCAGACAGCCAGCGTATCGTCACACTTGGAGCTGATTTAACCGAAGATCAGCGAGCCACCGTTCTTGAATTCTTCGGATTAACTGAAGACGACCTTGACAATCTGCAAGTTATCGAGGTTACCAACGAAGACGAAAGAGACCTTCTTTCGGACTATGTATCCTCTGACATCATTGGTTATCAAACGCTATCCTGCTCCTATATCGAGCCTACCTCATCAGGCGGCATCAACGTTGAAACAGCAAACCTGACCTACGTCACCAAGAACACGATCTACAATGCGCTGCAAACGGCAGGCGTTGAAAACTGCAATGTCGTGGTTACCGCACCCTTTGACGTATCCGGCACCGGAGCACTAACTGGTATCTTTATGGCATACGAAGCTGCCGGTGAATCACTTGATGAAGACAAAGAAGACGCAGCAGCTGAAGAACTCGTTGAATCCGCCGCACTTGAAGATCAATACGGCGAAGACGTAGCAAGCGTTATCAGCGATGTGAAAAATGATGTCACGTCAAGCGATAGCGATCTAAGCAGTGATGAGATTGCCGATCTAGTTAATCAATACGCTTCTGAAAAGGGCTTGTCACTTTCCGACGATGCGGTCCAGACAATTACCAACATTGCCGAACGAGTCCAGGACATGGATTATGACAGCAGCGCCTTCTCCACAACACTCGATGACATCAACAACAGTCTTACCAGTGGATCTGACGGGATTCTTGGTGCCATCCAGAGCTTCTTCAGCCAGATTATTGAGTGGATAACCAGCCTAATTGATTCGATTACCGGCAATGACACCAACGACGATGCTACCAGCGATGATACTGAAGGCCATAGCACCGAAGGCATTCTCGGAGAGCTCAATACTGATGTGTACGAACTCGACGAAACCACTAGCAGCACAGAAGATAGCACCAGCGATACTACCGATAGCACAACAGAAGATAGCAGCACCGATAGCGCAACAAGCACTGATGCTGACACCAGCACCGACAGTGCCGAGATTGCCACTGACAGCACAAGCACCGAATAGCTGAAAGCTACCGGTTCGGCGCCAGAGGAGCGCCCGCAATAAAATAGTTACCTTAGATAAACTTATTAGAGCAACCTAGAGCGGCAGGCATAAGAAAGCGGGGGCGCACCGTACGAAACGACACGCCCCCGCGTACGATATAAGTAGTACGTACTACAACGTTCTACACATTGTCTGATGAAGATTGTGCAAGATCCCCCTGAGAAACATGCGCTGCTTGGGATTTCTTTCCCTTTGACTCCTCGGTAGGAATACGAACAAACATAAGATAGAGCAGCCAAAAATATACCAGCCCCAAAATGAGCCACACAACAAAATTAATACCGGAAAGATTTCGAACAAAGAACGCGCTAATAGCCATAACAACGAACGAAACGATCAGAATGCGCGCCTTCGTCTTTCTAGGTATGGCCTGCTTCACCTTGAAGGGTAATACATACGTTTTCCAGGCTTTCGTCGAGGTAAGCCACGCTTCCATACGCTTAGAAGAGCGAGCAAACAAAAAACCAGCCAGCAGGAGAAACGGCGTTGTTGGCAGCACAGGAAGAAACATTCCTAAAATGCCTAAAGCCACACACAAAGCACCTGCGCACACACCAAGAACTCGTAAAGCTGATTTACCCATACTAGCCTCCATCCCCGCTAGACAAACAATATCAAGGATTGATGCGTTCTGCGGAATAAATCAGATCAAAGGGCAGTAAAACCCTACCAATAGAACGTGCAATTCACTCGAAGAATCACCACGAGTAAGATAAGGTGCACCAACACAAGCACTTCCCTCAACACAAGCACTACAGACAGTAGAAGTAGTAGCCGTCATCATGTGTTTCCATCCTAAGTTTTCCCTCATGCACAAGATGAGTCAAATACCCTGCCATTTCGACAGTTAAATCCCAGCGCATTACATCATGGCAATCTTCCCAATGTCGCCTTTTGTGTAAATAGGTGTAGTGGTACAGGATATCCATCAGAAAATGATGCCCACGCTGAACCAATCGATACGCATCGTTAATCCGCCGCCGATGATGATCAATCTGCTTATCGCAAACATCCCTAAATTCCACCGCATTCATAGGCGAATTATGACCAGAATAGGCAGTCGTAATGGGTAACTGTTTCATACGCTCAAGCGTTTCAAGAAATTCCCCTGCTTCATCACGGTCAAAATTTCTTGGATAGATACTGGAATACATTCCCTTGATCGCAATGTCACCGCAGAATAGAATGCCTTTCTCTCTTTCCCATAAACACAACTCATTGCGCTCATGACCAGGTGTTTCTAGGACATCGAAGGTATAGCGCCCACAGATGAGACTATCTCCTTCATGAAGCTGTGTAATAGGAATATCTTTCTCTAACGCACAGAACGCCAGACCCAGTTGGCCCGTTTTCTTTTCGGGCGCATCGCTTTTTTGCACGTATGTTTCCCACATGGGATAAATAAGATCGCGGCGCTCACGCATATCGCGGCGATGCTCATCGACAGAAGGAAAACCAGCATACACACGCATACCATCACGCCAAATCTGGTCAAGCCCGCCCAAATGATCTATATGAAAATGGGTGACAAACACATCAAGACGATCCCATGCAACACCAATCGCTTCAAGCGCATCAAACAATGTTTGGAAAGATTCCTGACTGTTGCCGCCACAATCAATTAGAAGATCACGTTCGGAAGAGCGAACAAGAAAGACATTCACTGAACCAATAACGCTAGGCATGGGCAACGGAATTCCGTAGAGATCATCTGCGAAATACATATAGTACGGATATTGTTCATCACGAATGCGATCTTGAAACTCCACGCCTATTGCCCTTACTGTTCCTACTCACAAAGCGAGACTTTCACCCCAAACACACCCACACTATAACAACAACGCGCCATCAGTACACAACAAGCAATCAAAAACCCAAAAACAGAAGATGAGCTTCGCCCATTGTTCAGACAAAGCTCATCGTGCGGGTATTAACCCAAAAGAATTCTCTATCGAGCGTTTCTATGGTCAAGGAACAGAAAGTATGCGAAATATCGCATACTTTCTGTAGACTGGTTACTCCTTGCAGATGAACGTATTTGTCTGATGATCAGAGCGCCCTCATCTAATCATCAATTCCAAAACGGAGTTCAAGCGCATCTTGGGCATAATCGAGACGATCTTCAACCTGATCAATCTCACGTTCGATAGCACGATACTCGTCCCACGTCAACGAGCCTGAACGATAGTTTGCTTCCTGCTGATCCTCATACGCATCTAATTCGTTCTCAAGTTGATTGAATTCACTGTCAAGTTCGAAGAATGCCTTGATCTTGGTGTCGTGATCACTCGAAACGTCAGCTGCCTCAGCGCGAGTAATCAAGTCTTCTGCACGATCAGAAATGTCTTGAACAGTTGTGTCTTCAAACGATGTCTGGACACTGCTTGCATCAGCAGTGGTCTGAGCTGCGGAACTGGTAGAGTCCGTCTGTTCTGTATCCAGTTCGCCTTGCAGGCGCTCAACTTCTGCTTCCAATTCTGCAACGCGCGCTTCGCTACTTGAAGCGCTACAGCCACTCAGGGCAAACACGACTCCCGCCGCAAGAAGTAAGGTGCAAATACCTATGACAAGGTTTCTTAAGGGGGATTTTGTTGTCGAAGTCTGTGCGTTCACGGCAATAACCTCCTCTAGTTGAATGAAATCTTTCTCATAGCATACGGAACATACGAGGGGGTTATCAATGACAGGAACATTGCGGTTTGTTTGCAATATTCTACATAATTAACAGTTATATAACTTATTTTTTGTGCGTAGTTCAGAGTATCAGAGGTAGCTCAAAAGCGCCTTGCTGTCCTGTGCGCTATCCGGAACAGCAAGTGTAATAGTCTGCCCTTGTACCTCAACGGTAATATATGATGGATCATCATACGTGGTTATTTCGGCTGCCACACCACCATACGTCACACTTTGGGTTGAAGAAACCTGAACATCTGAAGGCAGGCTTGTCACGCTCCAGTTCTCAATATCAAGATCATCTATCGCCTGCAAGACTTCATCTTCGCTCAGTCCCATCTGGGCAGCAATAGCTGATGCGTTATCACGCAATTCATCATCAATTGTGCCTTTAATTCCTGAGGCATCAAGAGCAACATTGGTAACCGCATTTTGACCCAAACCCAAAAGGCTTTGAACTGCTTGGCCAGGAGCAGTAGAAGCTAAAAGCGTTACGGTAAACAAAACAACCGAAAGCGCAACAACAACGAGGAAAAGCACTATGCCAAGAAGAAATCTTAAAACGTATTTCATAGTGGTTCTATCCTCGCTGTTCAATCGAGACATTTGAAGAGAGCAAATATCCTTTACAGAAGCTCTCTACAAATGCCCAACAATATACAGATAAAGAAGTTTTACTTATGCGCGGCTTAAAGAATCAATCGCCTTAAACACCGCCGGTGCACCAGCTTCAATATCAATCGATCCGTCGCTATTGGCATGAATCAAAGTTGGTGCCTGCATAAGACTGAACTGCTCTACCAAATCCTGATGCTCCTCTGCGAACAAGGTCTCGTAAGGAATTTGAGCCTTCTCTAACAGATTGGCTGCATGATGGCAATTAGGACAGGTATGAGTTGCAACCAAATACAATCCTGCATCAAGTACGCTATCAGGCACATCCGAATCCGTCAGTACAACCGGCTCTGCAATAGATCCTACTGCCGAACCATCCGCAGCTTGCGCCGCCTGACGTGCCGCTTCAACCTGAACAGCAACCTTGGCATCCCCTAACACGAGCTTGGAATTATCCATGCTATAAACTTGTCTGTCTTCGAATTCCTGAGCCTTGCCATCATTCCAGTTTTGAACCGGACGATAGTATCCGGTAATACGGCTGTACACCTCTGTTCGTTCGTGGCAACAAGGACATTCATACACTTCACCGGCTATATAGCCATGATTTTTACAAACCGAATACGTAGGCGACATAGTGTAATAAGGAAGTTTGTAGTTTTCTGCAATCTTGCGCACCAGAGTTGCTGCCGCCTTCCAATCAGGCAGTTTTTCTCCCAAAAACGCATGGAATACCGTGCCTGACGTATAGAGCGTCTGCAAATCATCTTGCACATCAAGCGCACTGAAAATATCTTCCGTAAAACCTACAGGCAGATGAGAACTGTTGGTATAGTAAGGCGTTCCCTGATCGTTTGCCGTGATGATATCAGGAAATACCTCCTTGTCATGTTTGGCAAAACGATAGGTGGTGGACTCGGCAGGAGTTGCTTCCAAGTTATACAGATCGCCATACTTCTCTTGGTAATCACTTAAACGATCGCGCATATGATTCAATACCTTTTGAGTAAACTTCTGCGCTGCTTCCTGCGTTAAATCAGTCTTGAGCCATGATGCGTTGAGACACGCTTCATTCATGCCTACCAAACCAATGGTACTAAAGTGATTATCAAATGTACCCAAGTAACGCTTGGTGTACGGATACAACCCAGCATCAAGCAGATTAGTAATAACCGTGCGCTTGGTCTTAAGCGAACGTGCCGCCAAATCCATCAAATGATCCAGTCGCTTGAAAAAGTCAGCTTCGTTGCTTGCACAATATGCAATGCGCGGCATGTTGATAGTTACCACACCGACAGAACCCGTTGATTCACCGCTACCGAAGAAGCCTCCTGATTTTTTACGCAATTCGCGCAAATCAAGACGCAAACGACAGCACATCGAACGCACGTCAGAAGGCTCCATATCAGAATTAATATAGTTGCTGAAATATGGCGTGCCATATTTAGCGGTCATCTCAAAGAGAAGTTTATTGTTTTCGGTTTCAGACCAATCAAAATCACTCGTAATGGAATACGTCGGGATAGGATACTGGAAACCACGACCATTTGCGTCGCCTTCAATCATTATTTCAATGAAAGCCTTGTTGACCATGTCCATTTCTTTTTTGCAGTCCCCATAGGTGAAATCCTGTTCAACACCACCCACGATGGCTGGCTGATCCTTCAAGTCAAGAGGACACACCCAGTCAAGAGTGATGTTTGAAAACGGTGCTTGCGTACCCCAACGACTTGGCGTGTTCACGCCAAAGATAAAGGATTCGATGCTTTGCTTAACCTCCTTGTAGGACAAGTTATCAACGCGAACAAACGGCGCCAAATAGGTATCAAAGCTCGAAAATGCCTGAGCACCCGCCCATTCATTTTGCATGATGCCTAAGAAGTTCACCATTTGGTTACACAAGCTAGACAGATGAGATGCTGGTTTCGAGGTGACCTTACCCGGAATGCCGCCAAGACCTTCTTGAATGAGCTGCTTGAGTGACCATCCCGCGCAATATCCCGTCAACATAGAAAGGTCATGAATGTGAATTTCAGCATTGCGATGCGCATTGGCAATTTCCTGGGCATACACCTCAGAAAGCCAGTAATTTGCTGTGATAGCGCCCGAGTTAGACAGGATCAAACCTCCAACCGAATAGGTAACGGTTGAGTTTTCTTTAACACGCCAATCCTCAACCCTGAGATAGCTATCAACCAGTGATTTGTAATCAAGAAGCGTGGCTTTGGTGTTGCGCACATTTTCACGCTGCTTACGATAGAGGATGTAGGCTTTTGCAACATCAGCGTATCCTGCTGTTGACAGAACTTCCTCTACACTGTCCTGGATGTCTTCTACTGCAATAATGTCATCTTTAATTTTGGGCTCAAAGTGCGCCGTAACATTGAGTCCTAATAGATCAATCGTAGAAGGATGATACTGCTTATCCAACGCATCAAAAGCCTTAGAGATTGCTGCGGTAATTTTTGTTACGTCAAATTCTGCGATTTTGCCATCACGCTTTTGCACTTGGTACATAACACCCTCCTCAGGGTATATAATCGGATTCCCTCACCGTGGATCGCGAGAGTCTAGCGGTTGGTTAGTAGCCCCAACCCTATCCCTCAATCACACACGAATCAATACACAAATTTCAACATATAGGTGTTTTATACATATGTCCTACTATATGTTGTATTTTATGGATTCTTTTTGCAGAAGCTCACAAAATGCCCTCAAAATATTCCGTCTTTTTCCACTAGCGAACATCATATGTGAATAAATGCCCTATGCTACGATTTGGAAGAACTTCAGGCGCTCGTTTAAACCCTGAAAGTAACGGCAGTATGAACACCTGAAACCGCGAGAGTGATTCAAAAGCTCCCGGGCAATTCGAACAACATGAACACTGTCCCGCTGTTCCAACATATTGAGAAGGCTTAAGACCATTCAGAAACAAAGGCGCTACAGGAAGTTTGAAGTACGCCTTATATCGAACACACCTTAAGGAGAACGACGTGAAAACACTCAGCATTCGCGATGTTATCGGACCGATCATGATTGGGCCTTCCAGCTCTCACACCGCTGGCGCACTGCGCATTGCGCTGATGACACGTCAAATGCTCAACGGGCGCCCTCTATCGGTAGAGTTTCGCCTCTACGGATCGTTTAGCCACACCTTCCAAGGTCACGGAACCGATAAAGCACTGGTCGCGGGTATTCTCGGACTTACGCCCGATGACGAACATATCCGTGATTCGTTTGCACTTGCCGACAAACAGCACCTTTCCTACACCTTTGTGCCCTTGCCAGATGTTGAAGTAAAGCATCCCAACACCGTCGAAATATATGTTGAAGACACACAGGGCGAACACCTCACCGTGCGTGGTGAATCCATTGGCGGCGGCGCAGCGGTCATTTCAGCCATCAACGGCGTAGAGGTACACCTAACAGGCGAATTCCACAGCATTGTCACCGAACAGAAAGACGTGCAGGGCGTTCTTGCTCACATCACCGCGTGCCTCAATGCTGCCAACCTCAACATTGCCACCGTGCGCCTCTTTCGCACCAAAAAGGGTCAAACGGCATATACCATCATCGAAATCGATGAAGAAATTCCTGCCAAGATTGTTGAGCAGATCCTTACAAATCCCAATATAAGATCGGTTAACATCATTCGCTCCGATAAGGCATCGGCCGATATCCAACTCCGCACCACACGCACACCAGATAAAACCACTTCTTGGAAGGAAAAAGAGCTTCCCGACTTTGATGATGTCAACTTCCCTGATGCCGCATCACTGCTTGCCTACTGCGAACAGGAGAATATTCCTATCTCCGATGCTATTTGCATTCGTGAGCGAGCCCTCCTCCTTCGCGACGGGATGCGCGCCGATAGCACAAGCGAATATCTTGATCGCGCCCTTGATGTGATGCGCACATCTGCAACCGAGCCCATTCAGCATCCCCGTCCTTCGATGGGGAACTTGATTGGCGGAGAAGCCCATAAGCTCGATGCGCTATGGAATTCGGGACGCGGACTGCAATCTGAAGTCATCACAAAAGCGGCAACCTATGCCATGGCGGTTCTGGAAACCAATGCGTCGATGGGTCGCATCGTTGCTGCCTCAACCGCCGGATCATCGGGAGTTTTACCAGGGGTTCTCTTCGCGCTGGAAGACACACACGGGTTTAGTCACGAGCAAATGCATCGCGCCTTGGCAAACGCTGCCGCAATAGGCTATCTCATCACACGAAACGCCACCGTAGCCGGTGCCGAAGGTGGCTGTCAGGCAGAAGTAGGATCCGCAAGCGCTATGGCAGCAAGTGCTGCGTGTCAGTTGCTCGGCGGAACACCACGACAATGCCTCACCGCAGCAAGCACCGCTCTTGCAGGCTTGCTCGGTCTGGTCTGCGATCCTATCGCAGGACTAGTTGAAGCTCCCTGCCAAAAGCGCAATGCTACCGGAGCTGTCAATGCACTGGTAAGCGCCCAGATTGCTTTGGCTGGATGCACCGATATTGTGGACTTTGACCAAACGGTAGAAGCCATGTATCGCATTGGACGTACCCTACCCTTTGAGCTCAGAGAAAGCGCGCTTGGTGGACTAGCAGCAACCCCTGCAGCGTGCGCTTTCTGCGAAAGCTGCTCGATGGGCCAGTCATGACCGTAACAGCGACAAGTGCACCCTACTAATAGCAACCACGACCCCACATCACTAAGATCGTCAACGACTAAACAGGACATATGAAGATAGCTGGTTTACAAAAACTCACCCTTCTTGACTACCCCGGAAAAACAGCCGCCACCATCTTTACCCCTGGCTGCAATTTTCGCTGCCCGTTTTGCCATAATGCTGAATTGGTGTTTGGCTCATCAGATACCCCCAGCCAAAACATTGCCTTCTTATCTGAAGAAGATCTCTTTTCGTTTTTCACGAAACGCCAAGGATTACTTGACGGTGTTTGCATCACAGGTGGCGAGCCAACCCTTCAGCCTGACCTTGAACAATTCTGCCAACGCATCAAAACCTTAGGGTTTTTAGTTAAGCTTGATACGAATGGCTCAAACCCTGGTGTAGTAGAACATCTCATTTCAGCAGGTCTCGTAGATCATGTGGCACTTGACGTAAAAAACGCCCCCAGCCACTACGCGCGCACTGTTGGGGTTCGCTCGTTTGCAACCAAGCGCATCGAATCAACCATGAAGCTTTTATTAGAAGGCTCTCTCCCGTTTGAATTTCGCACAACCATTGTCCGAGAATTCCACCCTCAAGAAGCGCTGATAGATCTTGCTCAGTGGATAGCAAGCCTAGCAGCTCAATCAAAAAAACCTCTTGAAAAGGTGCCCTGGTTTTTGCAGCAGTTTGTCGATTCGGAAACAGTGCTCGTAGGACAAGAGAAGCTTCACGCGTGGAACACACACGAAGCAGAAGCGTTGCTGCCTAAGTTGCAGTGCATTGTTCCTCAAGCATCTTTGAGAGGATTTTCATAAACCCCATACATCAGACAACCCCGCATCTCCATTCAACATGACTAGTCTGCACACTTCACTCATCGGGCATAACACATCAGAGTACAGCAGCAAGCCACATCAGCAAATCGCATCATTTACTGGGCAAGATCAGACAGCATAACCCCATCAACATAGCCATCAATTACGTCACTAAGACCAACCCAGAAATTCGCAATATTGCAGTGTGGTTCACGAGGGCAATCCACATCAGCATCAAGAGCAGCACAGCTCACTGGATTAGTGCTTCCTTCTGCCGCGCGTAAAATGTCACCTACGGGAATAGATTGCGCGGACAATGCAAGGCCATACCCGCCCGTTTTGCCACGCGAACTTTTTAACAAGCCAGCCTGCAACAAAGAGCGGGCAAGCTGTTCAAGATACTTTAAGGAAATGCCTTCCTTTTCAGCAATAACACGCAACGAAACATACTCTGCTGTTTTTGCGCGAGCAATATAGACCATTAAACGAAGCGCATAGCGCCCTTTAGTAGACACCAGCATATCTATCCTGTCCCTCAAATCCCGTCTGCGCCACTCTGTATTGTATCCAAGAACGCAGAGGAAATACGTACCTCTCATAAAGAATCGTGATCTTTCGCGAACACCCACTCAAGTCTGCTCTTTCCTCCGTTCACTAAATTATAGTGAAATACTAGGAATTAGTCTTGACTATCGTATCATCTTTTGCAATTTTATTCCTATAAGTTAACTAGGAATATTTCTCACACGGACAAAAACACGCAGTCACGTGCAAATACGATAGAAAGGCACACGATGAAATCTGACACCACAAGGCTCGAAGGCCCACCGATTGACATGCAATCATCGGCAGAATGCTCTCATATTCAACCAAACACCCCTCTCCTCGAGGTTCACAATCTCAGTGCTTCAGTGGAAGATAAAACGATCCTGCACAGCGTAAACCTTACAGTGAACGAAGGTGAGACTCACGTCATCATGGGGCCAAATGGTGCAGGCAAATCCACCTTGGGTCATGTCATCATGGGCAACCCGGTCTACACGCACGACGAAGGCACCATCACCTTTGACGGACAAGATATCGGAGATCTGTCTCCTGATAAGCGATCCCTTGCAGGTTTGTTTCTTTCGTTTCAAGCGCCGGTGGAAATCCCCGGTATCCCCCTGTCGAGTTTCTTACGTGCACTAGCAGCAAACCACTCTGAAATTCCGCTCAAGAGCAAGCAATTTCGCAAACAGGTAAAGCAACTCTGCGACGAACTTGATCTTGACCCCAGCTATCTTGATCGAGAGCTAGGCGTAGGGTTTTCGGGGGGCGAAAAGAAAAAGGTTGAGATGCTGCAGCTTTTATTACTAAAGCCAAAGCTCGCCATTCTTGACGAAACCGATTCGGGACTCGATGTTGATGCGCTCAACATTGTATCGCATGGCATAGAAACCTATCGTGCCATCTGCAACGGCTCGCTGATCATCATTACCCACAACACCCGCATCTTGAATCATATTGATGTGGATCATGCCCACGTTATGGTTGAGGGTCGCATGGTCAAGGACAGCGATGCATCGTTGATCTCTTGGATTGATCAAAACGGATTTGAATCGTTTGAACCTCAGAAAACGCAGTAGGAGGCAACCATGAGTAAGAAACGTACTCACGTTGCTGATATTGATAGAAGCTTATACGACATTCGCAATAGCGAAGAAGGTTTTGAGCGACTTGATGCTGGCCTGACTCCTGAAATTGTTACCGAGATATCGCAACGTAAAAACGAACCAGAATGGATGTTGGAATTTCGCTTACAGTCACTTGATCTCTACCATCGCATGCCCACACCAACCTGGGGCCCTGCCCTTGACGGACTGGACATGGATCATATTGTGACCTACGTCAAACCCAACACCGAACAGCAAACAGACTGGGATTCCGTGCCTGAAGATATCAAAAACACCTTCGAACGACTGGGAATTCCGGAGGCTGAACGCAGCTATTTGGCAGGCGTTGGTGCACAGTACGACTCCGAGCTGGTATATCACAACATTCAAAAAACAGCCGCCGAAATGGGCATTGTATATTCTGGCATTGAAGAGGCGCTGCAGGAGCCCAAGTGGGAAGCCATCATCAAAGAAAAATTCATGAGGCTGATCACGCCGCACGATCACAAGTTCGCCGCGCTGCATGGCGCGGTGTGGAGTGGCGGGTCGTTTGTATACGTACCCGCGGGCACCAAACTGGATTTCCCCCTGCAAAGCTATTTTCGTCTGAACGCAAAAGGCGCAGGCCAGTTTGAACACACGCTAATCATCGTAGAAGACGATGCTGATCTGCACTTTATCGAGGGGTGTTCGGCACCAAAGTACAACGTAGCCAACCTGCACGCAGGTGCAGTTGAGCTGTTTGTGGGCAAACGCTCGCACCTGCGCTACTCCACCATTGAAAACTGGTCTAAGAATATGTACAACCTCAACACTAAGCGTGCGCGCGTGGAAGAGGAAGGCGAAATTGAGTGGATCAGCGGATCGTTTGGCAGCCATGTAGGCTATCTCTACCCGATGAGTATTTTGGCTGGTCGCAAAAGCCGCTCCAACTTCACCGGCATCACCTTTGCCGGTGCGGGACAAAACCTGGATACCGGCTGCAAACTGGTCTTGGCAGCACCTGAAACATCAGCCAGTGTTGAGTCGAAGGGCATTTCCAAAGACGGCGGCATCCAAACCTTCCGCAGTTCGGTAATGGTAACGCCTGCGGCCGAACATTCAGCAGTCAGCGTCAGTTGCCAATCACTCATGCTAGACGACAAAAGTCGCTCCGACACCATCCCTGCTATGGATATTCGCGCCAAGCAGGTTTCCATCGGACACGAGGCCACCATTGGACGCATTGGCGATGACAAGGTGTTTTACCTGATGAGTCGTGGCGTTTCTGAAGAAGAGGCACGAACAATGATCGTAAATGGCTTTGCCAATCCCGTCTCAAAAGAGCTACCACTAGAATACGCCGTCGAAATGAACAACCTGATCAAACTGGAAATGGAAGGGGCAATTGGATAATGACTACACTTACACACGCAAACGCCATGCCCGCTCCTACCTGGGGTTGGCTTGATATGAACGATACATCTATTGAGCTTGCCGACAACCTCACCAACAAAAGCCAAGCGCTGGCTTGCATCGAAGTAGTCTCTGGCACTGCCGAGATTCAACCTATTCACGATCACACCTGCTTTGATGCAGCCCTCAAGCAGGCATCACGCATACCCGATGGGCACACTACGAAACGAAACACCGATGAGGCTGAAGGCAACACGGACCCTCTTATCGGCACCGCGCGATCGACATATCAGCAACGCGCATTAAAACGCAACACCGATCCCACCACCAGCGCGCTCTGTAAAACAGGCATGGGAGAACAAGCAGCAAGCTATCTGTTTGCGGCATCTCATAGCCCGTCGCTTATTGTTGTCCCAAAATACCAGCAGGCAACCATTGCGGTGAGCATTCAAGGATCCGATGCTGCAACATCCGCAGCAGCACTTAATGTCATAGTTGAAAAACATGCCAGCGCCACCATTACCCTGTCATTTCACTCCCCTCGCGAAGGAAGCGGCACGGTAGGTTCGCTCATACGCGTGCTTGCTTGTGACTATGCATCCTTGCGACTTGACAGCGTGCAAACACTTGGCGATGGATTCATTGTGCTTGACGACACAGGTATACATCTAGGTGAAGGTGCGCGTGTATCGGTTAATCACACCGTACTCGGTGCAGCAACATCCTACACAGGATTTACGGCAGATATGTATGGTGACACGTCAAATCTGTCTGTGGACACCAGCTATCTGGGCGCCCGTAATCAAGTTCGTGATTTCAACTACGAAATCATCCATCGAGGGCGCAATTCACAAAGCAACCTCGACATCAACGGTGTGCTTACCGGAAAAGCCAAGAAAACATTGCGCGGAACCATTGACCTAACGCATGGCTGCAAAGGCAGCGTGGGTGCCGAACAGGAAACCGTACTTTTGACAAGCACGGGCGCAGAAAACAAAACTGTGCCTGTTATCCTGTGCGACGAAGACGACGTGGCGGGCAATCATGGTGCCACCATTGGTCATGTACAGCCTGATCAGCTCTTTTATTTGCAGTGTCGCGGGATCTCTACCGATCAGGCAGAAGAACTCTTCATTCAAGCAAAACTGGAAGATGCTGCAATTAAAGCGCCTAACCCCCAAATCAAAAACAACGTTATTGATTTGGGTACAACCCTCTTTAGCGATTTTGCTGCGATGTTTGAACAGGAGGACGCATAATGAATAATCTCTCCACCCTGAAAAACTCCGCGCTCACGCAAGAAAGACCCCGAGGCAGCAGTTCTTCTGTTTCGATAGACACAAATCCGTATAAGCAGGACTTCCCCCTGCTTGCACAACATCCAAACCTCGCTTTTCTGGACAGCGCCGCAACGACGCAAAAGCCCACCTGTGTCCTTAACGCACAACGTACGTTCTACGAAACCATGAACGCTAATCCTCTGCGGGGATTGCATTCGCTTTCCATTAAAGCAACCGAAGCAGTACAAAACGTACGCTCATACATTGCCAAATATTTAGGAACACAAGATGCAAGCGAAATCGTGTTCACCCGCAACACAACCGAATCGCTTAATTTGGTAGCACATTCATTTGGATCCTCGGTATTACAACCCGGTGATGAAATAGCCATCACCATTATGGAACATCATTCCAATCTGTTGCCCTGGCAACAGATATGCCGTGAAACCGGTGCCAAGCTGGTATATCTCTACCCGACCACCAGCGGCGAGCTACGCGATGAAGAAATCGCGCACAAGATTGGTCCGCGCACCAAAATTGCTGCTATTGCCGAAGTGTCTAACGTGTTAGGCGTTCGCTCACCTGTAGAAAAAATTGCAGAAGCAGTCCATGCCCACGGAGGATACCTTGTGGTGGATGCAGCGCAATCTATTCCCCACACGCCCGTTTCCCTCAAGCAACTCAATGCTGACTTCCTTGCATTTTCAGCACACAAAGCGCTCGGCCCGATGGGGGTTGGTGTGCTTTGGGGACGCCATGAGCTTCTTGAGCGCATGGAGCCAATCTATACCGGTGGAGAAATGATTGACTCGGTGACAACCGAATCAGCCGTCTGGGCACCCATACCGCAAAAATTTGAAGCAGGAACACAAGATGCTGCAGGAATTTATGCAACCGGCGTTGCGCTGCACTATCTATTTGAAGACATTGGACTCTCGGCAATTTCCGAACGAGAAACAGCGCTTGTTGCCTATGCCCTTAAACGCATGAAGCAATTGCCGTTTATCGACATCCTCGGAGCAGACAATCCGGCGCAACATCACGGCATCATAAGCTTTAATGTTGCTGGAGTTCATCCCCATGACGTAGCCAGCATCCTTGACATGCACCACGTTGCCATTCGCGCAGGACACCACTGCGCACAGCCACTCCTCAATTGGCTTGAGGTGGAAAATCGCGCGTGCTGTCGTGCAAGCATTACCTTTTACAACGATACGTCTGATATCGATGCGCTGATCAACGGCCTTACTGAAGTGCATCGGCTTTTCATACCATACGTATAAGGAGCCTTCATGAATAATCTCTATACCTCTACCACCTTTATGGAACACAGCTCTCATCCCTATCACAAATATGAGATGGATGCGCCAACTCATCAACACGCTGGCATTAACCCAAGCTGCGGAGATGAATTGACCCTGCAGCTGCACATTGAGGGTGATGTTATCGAAGAGGCCTCGTTCACTGGTCACGGATGCGCCATTTCCCAAGCGTCTGCTGATATCATGGAAGATCTTATTACCGGTGAAACGGTTGATGAAGCAAGCCGCTTGGCAGAGTTATTTCTGCGTCTTATCCGCGGAGAGGAGCTCTTGCCGGAAGAATGTGAGGATTTGGACGAAGCCATGCAGTTGCAAGACATTGCGCGCATGCCTGCGCGCGTAAAATGTGCCGAATTAGCATGGCGCACCTTACAGGATATTCTGACTAACGAAGAATAAAAGCCTCAAGCTAAGGCGCTGGCATTAATCGAGGTCAATAAGAATCTTTTTGCCAACAAGCTGCACTGAGCATCCCTGCAGACGCGATCGATACGAGTATCTTTCGAGATTAGCAAAAGCAGTCATCATCGTGATCATCGGCGGGAAACTGGAACCTGTTCAAGCCTCTATTGACAAGGTTCTCGATCTCAAACAGATAGATCCACGCCTTTAAAGCCATGACTTACACACTGCTCTCGAAAGAGCTTATCTTCAAGAACATTTTTTCTGTTGAAATATTACACGCTTAAGATTCATTGCTATCCTAAATTGGTCTTACAAACAACTTTTCGGTAATAAGCAGGATATTTTATGGCTATAGAGCATGAGCAAACCTATCAATTACGAACTGGTGACTTCGATCGTTACACGCATCTACAACCTGCCTCAATACTCGATATCTTTCAAGATGTTGCAGGCGTTAATGCAGAAAATATTCCCGGCATGACCTGGAACGACCTTACCAGCGCAGGGGTATTTTGGGTTGTGACGCGCATCAAGTACGAGATAATCGAAACACCTCAAATCCACGAACAAGTTATAGCGCGCACCTGGGCGCTTGCCCCAACCCGTCTGGGCTTTCAGCGCGAATATACCATGCGTGGTTTAGACGGACGCATGCTCGTTAAGTGCAGCTCTGAATGGGTTCTTATGGACCATAAAACGCGAAGCTTTGTCTCCGCTAAACAGTTCTTCGATGACTACTCATACGAGTATTTGGAAGAAAAGGCATTCGATCAAAAGCTCCGGAAAATCAAAGTCTTTGAACCCCAAGATTCTGGGGCGCCCTTCTCTGTTGCCTATACCGATATCGACTTAAACGGACACGTCAACAACTCAAAATATGCCAACTTTGCAATGAATGCGCTCAATCTTTCACAAGACGACGTAATCAAAACATTTCAGATTGATTATCGCCACGAGCTGAAAGTTGATGATGTCATTAGCATGCACACTCAACGAAGTGATCGCGACCTTGTAGTCATGGGCACGAACCCTGAAAGCGAATGCATGTTTGCGGCAAAAATCGAACTCGCCTCGTAGAACTTATACATGCGCCGCAAAAGAGCGATGCTAGCTCACCTCTGAGCACACCTGTAGCTTCTTTTGCTCCAAGCGATAATTGAGCGTCTTGGCCATGAAGGCAAGCACGATACCCATCAAGGATATGACGCCTGCAACCGTAAAGGATGGCACATACGTCCCCATTATCTCGAGCATCGAAGCAGCAACCATAGGACCCACAAAGGATGCCACAGTATAGCCGGGATATACAAACGAATAATTTTGCCCAAAATTACCCGACCCAAAAGCATCTCCTACAATAGCGGGCACGATAGACATCGTCGCACCAAAACACGCACCTACCACACTAATCGCAAGCAAGAAGGCAACAAACGTACATGCCTGGGATAAGAGCAGCAGCATAACAACTGCATTCATCACAAGTGAGATAATAAGCGCGTTATACCTACCAATAAAGTCAGACAAGAATGCAAAGCCAAACCTTCCCAAAAAACTTCCAAAGGCCAAAACACTTACCATGATGGCGCCTTCTGAAGCAGAAAGGCTTGCTAGTTCTTGTCCGATATCAGAAGCATGACCTGTCACCATCAAGCCACTGGTCGATGATGCCATAAGCAAGAAAAACAGGACGTAGTACAAAGGCTGTCGAAACATCTGCAAAGACGTAAAATTAACTTCCTGCTTGACTGGTTTTGTACTCTGAGACGAATCACCATCTTGATTTGCAGTGTCGCCCCAGCCTTGGAGCCTCCATCCCGCTGGCGGAACATAGAGTATCCATGAAAAGACAAGGTATACCAACAGCCATACAACACCGACAATGCGAAATGCCATCTGCACATCAAAGGTTTCAATCAAAAAATTGCCCGCAGGAGCAAAAATCATGGGTCCCAAACCGATTGCACCGATGCACACTCCGTTGGCAAACCCTCGTCTATCAGGAAACCACTTGGTCACGACCGCAACAATCGTGTTGTACAAAAGCCCGTTTCCGATACCAGCGAACCCACTAAAGAACAGATACAGCATAGGAAGCGTACTCGCAAAACCTGAGCAAAACCATCCCAAGCCAAACAGAATACCTGCGCCAAGCACAATAAAACGTGGCTGCGTATGACGCTGAAGCCAGCCTGCAACCATACTTGAAAAGCAGGAAGCTAATAAGAACAAAGAGTAAATCAGGGAAACTTCTGAAGCACTAAATCCAAACTCCTCCATAAGAGGCTTATTGAAAATGCTCCACATATAGATTGCGCCTGCACCCAATGCAGTAAACGCGCCAGCCGATAGAATGACCTCACGAGGCGGCATGCCTTGTACCTTATTCGAGCCCATGATTATAGCTCCTATCCTATGCTTGCTATGTTCGTGCGCTTTGTATGTTCGTACGCTTTGCGAAACCCGCAGCATCTCAAAACACAGCAACCAAACAATCTCTGTATCCCCCATCGAGATTGTTCCGATGGTGCTATTGTACGAAATCGTCACTCTGTCTACGGCAAGAAATACCCATGAATTGTATTAGCTAATTTGATAGCCCTAATTTGCATCCTCGGCGATACGCCTTCAAAGCTCAGCAATACGCATCACTAAGTCTTGAAGCATAGCTCTCCTCAGAGATTAGAGTAGTCGGCCTGTATTGTGAGGAGGATATACACAGTAAAAAGAAGCCTTGCTACATCATTGCAGCAGTGCTTGCGCAGAACTTTGTCACCTCTAAAATGCACGATGCGCAGAACTTTGGTGCTTGGTCGCGGCATTTTGCTAGCGCATTAACCAATCGTGAGCCGACCAAAGCTTGATTCCATTTAGTACATGAGAATCGTCGCTTCGCATGACAACTCCCCGCCTTTCTCGAGGGATCTCCAAAAGATCGCCCACCTTATCGAGGTGTCGTGTGAAATTTGACCTGAAGGTTGAAGATGCTTTAATTTCGACCAGTTCTGGCGCTTGTCGATCGGTAAGATCAATCAAATCCACTTCGATCTTGCTCTCGTCTCGGTAGAAGTACAAATCAGGAGAATAGCCTTCATTGAGATGGCGCTTTAAAGTCTCCTCGACAATGAGGTTTTCAAAAATGGATCCACGTAAGGAGCTATCGCGAAGCTGATTTGCCGACTCGATGCCAAGCAGGTGACAAAGCAAACCGGTATCATAAAAATAGATCTTTGGAGTCTTGGTCAGGCGTTTGCGAATATTGGAATGAAACGGCCGCAAACGAAATACTATGTAGCTCGCTTCCAGGACAGACAGCCACGAATCAACGGTCGCACGCGATACGCCAAGATCGTTTGCAAGCTTAGAGACATTAAGCAAAGATCCGCAAGTTTGTGCGCACAGAGTCAGAAGCGCCTTGAATTTGTCTATATTTCTAGCATCAATATAGCCAGTCACATCGCGAGCAACATAGGTCTGAATGTAGTTATCCATGAATACCCTGGTTGGAATATCTGAAACATGCAGCTGCGGGTAGCCACCACGCAGCATAAATCCGTCCGGATCTAGTTCCTCTCCGTGCTGTACACACTCCTTATAAGACAGGGGGAGCAATTTGCAGATGCCCACCCTTCCGGCAAGGGATTGGCCTATCTGTTTGAGCAAGAGAAAATTTTGCGAACCGGATAAGACATACTGACCCGACGTTCCTCTTTTGTCCGCTGCCACCTGCACGGCACTGAAGAGTTCTGGAACCCGCTGCGCTTCGTCTATCACGAGCCGGTCAGAGCGCTCCTTGATAAAACCCGCTGGATCAGCAATGACGAGATTTCGCGTGGCATCGTCTTCGAGATTGACATACTCGTAATCGTCAAAGATATGCTGCGCAAGCGTAGACTTTCCACTTTGCCGAGGGCCGGTAATGGAAACGACTGGAAACCATCTCGCATTGTCTAGGACAAAAGAAGCTATATCGCGCGAAATCATCATGATCCTCCGCATAAAATCCCACAATTGCTAAGTGGATATTACCATAATTGCTAAGTGGATGACACCATAATTGCAAAGTACGACCCGTCATGGTGCATGGTGGTTTCATTATCAATAGACATGTTGAAAGCACGCATTGCAAGTACATACGCAAGCTGACCAACGAGGTATGCGGCATAAATGTCAAAACCGACACAA
>CAYWAO010000018.1:0-27441 GCA_964456695.1 uncultured Cryptobacterium sp.
ACCTGCGACCCCTTGACCCCCAGTCAAGTGCGCTACCAAACTGCGCCACGTCCCGACAATCAACACAGCCCAACCATAGTACCGCAATTTAGCAATAATGCAAGTTAAAAATGCAGGTATGTTTGAATACCAAGCATACCTGCATTACCTACTGTGCTTAAGTAGAGAATGGTTTGTGCATCCCCGAGCCCCGATTCTCCGGCAGCGCCGTGTGTGTCTGCAGCGCTACAACTCGAGTGTTTTCGTTAGGATTACATCAGCAAGTTTGCTTTTTGAAGCTTTCTCAACCTTTTCGGTTCCCTCTGAAGTTACCAGCCAGATCTCGTTGTCGTCTTTATCAAAGGCCTTACCTTCGCCTACTTCATTAGCAACAATCATGTCAGCATGTTTTGATGTCAGCTTCTTTTTTGCGTATTCAACCACATTGTCTGTCTCCGCTGCAAACCCGACCACAATCTGGTGGGTCTTTTTGCTTGCCAAGGTAGCGAGAACGTCGGGATTTTCAGTCAGCGTAATGCTTGACAAAGAATCGGTATCAACCTCTTTTTTGAGTTTTTTATCTGCAGGCTTTTCGGGGCGCATGTCGGCTACTGCAGCAGCAAACAGAGCGATATCGCTCTTGTCGAAAACGCTTCGAGCAGTTTCTAACAACTCTTGAGCAGTTTCAATGTAGATCACTTTGACACTTCGGGGGGCAGCGAGTGCAACAGGACCCGAGATCAGGGTTACATTCGCTCCTCGTTCAGCCGCAGCCTGCGCGATTGCGTATCCAAACTTTCCAGATGATCTGTTAGTTAAATAACGTACCGGATCGATGGGTTCAACTGTGGGGCCAGCTGTAACCATGATATTTTTACCTGCAAGGTCAAGAGCACGCATGATAGCCGTTTGCTGTGTGAAAGGTTGTGGAGCGATTGCAGCATGCTGGGGTTTTTGGATTGATACAGAATCTTCTTTTGGTTTCTGTACAATGGGGATTCGCTGGGTAGGTGTTGCATTGAGGGTCGTGGTTAAATCACTGCGAACAGGGTTTTCAACTTGATCTAGTTTATTCAAAACTGCAGCAACAATGATATCTGGATCAGCGAGGCGTCCTTTTCCAACTTCACCACAGGCAAGATAGCCTTCATCTGCGTCAACAAACTCAAATCCACGGTGTTTTAGGGCTGTGATGTTTGCCTGTGTCGCTGTATTTTCATACATGTGCACGTTCATTGCAGGCGCTATCAAAATGGGTGCAGTGGTAGCCAGAATGATTGTTGAGAGCAAATCATCAGCAAGCCCGTGTGCTGTTTTAGCGAGCAGATTTGCCGTACAGGGAGCCAAAAGTAACAGATCGGCTTCCTGGGCGAGTGAAACGTGATGGATCGGATCTTGTGGGTTGTCAAACAAGTTAATGGCAACCGGTTCATTGGTGAGCGCTCTAAAGGTCAACGGGTCAACAAAATGAGTAGCGTGTTCGGTCATAACAACTTTGACTCGAATATCTTCTTTTTGTAACCCGCGTACAATTTCGCATGCTTTATAAGCAGCTATACAGCCGCTTATTCCAATAACGACGGTCTTTTGCTTGTCTGAGACCATATATGCCCCTTTGATCAAATTGCTATGCTTTGTTAGATTCTGTTTGTTCAGCTTTCGTCTCGTCTGTATCTTCCTGACGGTGCACGAGAGAACCATCAATGATTTTGTTTTTTGGCAGGCAAGAGGAAAGCACAACTGCAACAACGAACGTTAGCGCAATACTGTTGCCTACAAAAATATTCTGCAGTAATTCCGGGAACGCAACAAAGATTTCACTTATTTGAGTAAAACCAATACCGATTGCCAGAGAGGTGGCAGCAATGGTGATGTTTCGTTGGGTGAATCCTGCGCTTGCGATCATCTGGAATCCGCTGACGATGATACTTCCAAACATCATAATAGTGCAGCCACCAAGCACTGCGTCGGGAAGCGAGCTAAATACCGCACTAATTGCAGGAATAAAGCCTGCAAGAAGAAGAATTCCTGCACCACACGCAATAGCGGTTCGATTAACAACTTTGGTCATGGCAATAAGGCCAATATTTTGTGCAAATGAGGTAAGGGGCGAGCAGCTAAAGATGCCAGCCAATGCACTGACAAAACCGTCTGCTGCGATTGCGCCGGCAAATTCTTTTTCAGTGGGATGGCGCTTAAAGCCAATGTTGGACAATGCTGCAGTGTCACCTAAGGTTTCTGCGGCGCTGACCAAATACAAAAGACAGACAGCCACGATGGCATCGATGTGGAACTCGGGCGTGAAGGCCATAAGCTGTGGTACGGCGAACAAGCTCAAGTTTTCGAAGACCGTGAAATCAACCTTGCCCATACAGAGCGCCGCGACATAGCCAACAAACAAACCGAATAGGATTGAAAGCTGCTTGATGCTGCCTTTAGTAAGCGCCTGGAACACTAAGCATGATACTAAGGAGATGGTGCCGAGAAGTAAATTTTCGAGTGAGCCAAAATCAGCTGCACCACTTCCGCCACCAAATGATTCTGCACCAACAGAAAGAAGTGAAAAGCCAATTGAGGTAACTACGATAGCTGAAACAATAGGGGTAATAAATTTGCGCCAATATTTTGCAAAAAGGCCGAGAACGCCTTCGAAAATGCCTCCAACGATTACGGCTCCAACGACGGCGCCGTAGCCGTATTGCGCTGCAATGGTGCAAAGCACCGTGACAAAGGTGAAGCTTACTCCCATAACGATGGGCATACGCGCACCAACGCGCCAGATGGGGAAAAGCTGAATGAATGTACCAATAGCTGCGATAATCATGGCGTTCTGGATGAGGAAAGACGTGGTAGTATCGTCAAATCCAGCAGCAGAGGCGATGATGACTATCGGTGCCAGATTCGCTACGAACATAGCGAGCACGTGCTGGATTCCGTAGGGAATGGCACGCCCGATAGATATCTTTCCGTCAAAATCCGCTAGTTGCGCAGCGACATCATTTTCAGGATAAAGCGGGTCTTTGTTAGGTTTCATCGAAAAGAAATCTCACCTGTCCTTGGATCCATGGCGTCAATAATGGCAAGCGACTCTACTTGATAACCCATATCGCGTAAGCGTTTACCGCCTTCTTGAAAGCCTTTTTCAATTGCTATACCAATCCCTTCAATAGTTGCTCCCGCATCCTCGCAAATTTGGATGAGACCTGCCATAGCGCAACCGTTGGCCATGAAGTCGTCGATCAGAAGAAGATGATCATCTTCACCAACGAACTTTTTTGAAACAATCACATCGAATACCTTTTTGTGCGTAAAGGATTCAACGCGGGTAGCGTAGAGCGTTCCATCCAGGTTGATGCTTTGCGCCTTTTTAGCGAATACAACCGGAACGTTAAAGACTCTTCCTGCGATTGCGGCGATGCCAATTCCTGATGCCTCAATAGTGAGAATTTTATTGATGGGCTTGTTGATAAAAAGATGTTTCCATTCGTGCGCCATTTGTTCGAACAATTCGATATCCATTTGATGGTTCAAAAAAGCATCTACTTTAAGAACATTTTCACCTTTTATAGTCCCATCTTGACGAATTCTCTCTTCTAAAAGACGCATAATGCAAAATCCTTTCCCTTTTCCGTGGTGAGTTAGTCTATCGTATTTTTCCCTCTTTACGACGCGTATGAGTCATTACGGTGGGATTCATTCAGCGTGATGTACCCCTGTTGGAATAAAGATATCTGTTATAGTCCAACTATGGTCGAGTTTAAGACTTACATAGAAAATTCTCGAGTTGCTCGAAGCGTGAGGGCGCAACGAGCACCGCGCTATCTGAATCTCTCGCTGTTTACGCTCTTTTGGATCTTTTTTTCAGCGTCGATCATTGGTCTTGTACTAGAAGACGTATTTCATCTTGTGGTTTATAGCGGATGGGAGAGTCGCGCAGGTTTTGTATGGGGACCTTTTTCGCCCATTTACGGGGTAGGCGCAGTTGTTCTTACGTTTTTCTTGAATCGCTTCTATTACACGCATGATCTCATTATCTTTCTTGTTGCTATGGTGCTTGGTGCCACGCTTGAATTCTGTGCCAGTTGGATGATGGAATACTTTTGGCATGCGGTTGCTTGGGATTACACCGGAACGTTTGGTGCAATTGCGGGACGAACGAACTTTTTCTTCGGGGTTATGTGGGGAATTTTGGGCTTGTTTTGGGTCCGTATGATCATGCCCATCATCAAGAAAATCCAGCGTCATTTTTCGCAGCCCTATCCCAAAATCTACAACGTAATTACCTGGATATGTATTGTGTTCATGATAGTTAATGCTGCTGTGACTGTTTTGGCGTTGCATCGTGAAGGGCAGCGTGCCCTTGATATTCCTCCCGCAAATCAGATTGATGTGATTCTTGACGACGTCTTTCCTGATGAATGGCTACAAGAGCGCTTCCATAACATGACGGTGTCTTCTGAAGTGGCTGTTGGCAGCACAAGTGGCGATAGCGACGATTCTGGGTAGCGCGCGTATCTCTGATAGTGTGACAGTGGAGTGGGTTCTAGCCTCATCTCTCTGATCTTCTTCTCAACACTCTGGTTGTTAGTGATATAGGTGCTTCGTGCGTGCGGGGTGCTGTGGTTGGTGTTGTGTGTATATCTGGCAAGATGGCTCTCAAAATTATGAGAAAACTCAAAATCAGATCTCTGCAAAGGTGGAAAGGCCGCTATAGCTCCTACAAAAAGCAGACTGTGCAGCGACTGTGCAGCCAGAACCAAATCTTTTGCAGCGCAATTTTCTCGGCATGAAGTATTACGTTTGCTAATTGTTTTATGGTGTTTTATAGGACAAACGTGAGTTTTTGAGGTTAATTGAGCGATGCTTGACGAGAAGGTAAGAATTAGTATACTTATGAACAAATGCTCATATGAGGAAAGGTAAAAATATGAGTGAAATGGCTTTGGATAACGAGATTGCTCCATCCGGTGGCAATGACGTGTTGTTCGCTGATCAAGCGAAATCAGGTTGTACTCAACCTGAAGATGCGATGCCTGGCGAAGAGCTTCTGTACGATTTGGCGGATTTGTTCAAGACGTTTGGTGACACGACACGAATAAAAATCTTGTATGCCTTGATGGAACGGGAGCTGTGCGTTGCCGATCTCGCAGAGACGATCGGTGTTTCACAAAGTGCTGTATCTCATCAGCTACGAACACTGAAGCAGTCTCGTTTGGTTCGTGCCAAGCGTGACGGTAAAAATGTTATGTATTCGCTTTCTGACAATCATGTTCACACCATGCTTGCCCAAGGTATGACGCATATCTGTGAGTAAGCGTTATCTAAGTCATACCGTACTAACAACATTACACAATGCTATTTGATGAGGAGTTTTATCGTGCGTAAGGTTTTCAAGCTGGATAATTTGGATTGTGCAAATTGTGCTGCAAAAATGGAGGATGCCATTAAAAAGATCGATGGCGTCGAAAATGCGTCCATGCGCTTCATGACGCAAAAACTGGTGATCGAAGCAGAAGAATCTCAGATGGACTCAATTGTTGATCAGGCTGTGGCAGTTTGCAAAAAAATTGAACCTGATATGACCATCCTTCGCTAAGTTTCTACTCATTGGAATGGAGAAAGGATTGAGGGGATGGCCAAGAATCAAAAGTATAAGCGCATTCGTATTGGTGTTGCACTTGTTTTATTTGCCTGCATCTATGCGGTTTGTGAGTTTCTTCCGTTAGATCAATACGTAGGCGGAGAGCTCAATGCGTTGTATCTTGAGTTCGTGCTTTTCTTGATGCCGTATCTTTTGGCTGGATATGATGTTCTGTATAAAGCGATTCGCAATATTGGTCACGGGCAGGTTTTCGATGAAAACTTCTTAATGAGTATTGCGACTATTGGTGCTTTTGCGCTGGTCTTGTTCCCTGGATCAGATCCTCATATGGCCGAGGGCGCTGCGGTTATGTTGTTCTATCAGGTAGGAGAGCTTTTCCAGGACTACGCTGTTGGAAGATCGCGTGCCTCTATTGCGGAAATGATGGACATTGCACCTGATTATGCCAACGTGAAACGAGATGGCGAACTTGTCCAGATTGATCCGTATGAACTTTCCCCTGGAGATGAATTTATCGTTAAACCTGGAGAGCGCATTGCTCTTGATGGTGTGATCGTCGAGGGCTCTTCTCAGCTTGACACGTCTGCTTTGACCGGTGAATCGGTGTCGCGTTATGTCGATGAAGGCGCAACTGTTATTTCTGGTTGCGTAAATATGACCGGGGTGCTCACAATCAAAGCTACTAAGCCGTTTGAAGAATCTACTGTATCTCGCATTCTTGAGTTGGTTGAAGAAGCAAGTGAAAAGAAGGCGCGAACTGAAAACTTTATTACGCGTTTTGCCCGTTACTACACACCCGTTGTTACGCTTGGCGCCTTAGCGATTGCAATCTTGCCTCCTTTGATTATGGGCTATGAGTGGGCAGATTGGGTTGAGCGTGGACTGACCTTCTTGGTTGTTTCTTGTCCTTGCGCTCTGGTCATTTCTGTTCCTCTTTCGTTCTTTGGTGGTATCGGAGGAGCGTCGCGTTTGGGTATTCTGGTAAAGGGCGGTAACTATCTTGAGGCGCTTGCAAAAGCGGAAACCGTGGTGTTTGATAAAACAGGAACCCTTACTAATGGCTCGTTTAACGTGGTTGCGGTGCATCCTGATTCAACCGCTGAAATTGATCCAGACTTAATTTTGTCTATTGCAGCTCATGCAGAAGCGTATTCTGATCACCCTATTGCACTGTCCATTAAAGAAGCTTACAGCGGTGAAATTGAGCAAGACAAAATTCAAGAAGTTTCCGAACAGGGCGGTCATGGCGTTCGTGCTGTTGTAGATAAACATGTAGTACTTGTCGGTAACGACAAGCTTATGAATGAAGCACAAGTGGCATTTCATGAGTGTAATCTGGTTGGCACGATCCTACATGTTGCGCTTGATGGAACCTATATTGGTCATATTGTTATTGCCGATGTCGTGAAGCCTGAAGCGAGAGAGGCAATCCAGCGTCTTCATAAGGCAGGCGTTTGCAAGACCGTTATGTTGACGGGTGATCGTCTTGAAGTTGCAAAAGCGGTCGCAGATGATCTTGGCATTGATGAGGTTCATGCTCAGCTTCTTCCGCAGGATAAGGTAGCGCAAGTCGAAGAGCTTCTTGCGCAACGAAGCGAATCAGGTAAGCTAGTCTTTGTGGGTGATGGGATCAACGACGCACCAGTTTTGACGCGAGCTGATATTGGTATTGCTATGGGTGCTATGGGATCAGATGCTGCTATTGAAGCTGCTGACGTGGTATTAATGGATGATGATCCTCGCAGCATTGTAAAAGCTACTCATATTGCGCGTAAGACCATGCGCATCGTATGGCAAAACATTGTCTTTGCCCTTGGCATTAAGTTTGCCGTCTTGATTTTAGCGGCCTTAGGCATTGCAACCATGTGGCTTGCGGTATTTGCTGATGTGGGTGTTGCCGTCCTTGCAATTCTTAATGCTATGCGCTGTATGAAGGTCAAGAAATCTTAAGACAAACAGGGATACATTCGGGTATTTGAGCGCTGTGCACAGCAGGGCATGATACTATTGAAAAGTTATGCAATGACCTGTGCATCATCTGAATATCCGAATAAGGTTTGAGTTTATGCTTACTTGGATATAAAACGGGTCTTTATATGATGTGCCTTACGACATCATCGGTTGGCAGGTGCTAAGAAAGAGAGTTTTATATATGAGCAAAGGAACATATTCGTTTACCACCCCCATTTATTACGTGAATGCAGCGCCCCATTTAGGAACGGCGTACACTACGATCGCGGCTGATGCGGTCGCTCGTTATCAGCGCATGAACGGTTACGATGTAGCGTTTGTTACGGGTATGGATGAGCATGGTCAAAAGGTTGCTGATACTGCGGCAGCCAAGGGCATGAGCCCGCAGGACTGGTGTGATTCTATGGAGCCTGCTTTCCGTGAGGTTTGGGATATGCTTGATATTTCCTATACCGACTTTGTCCGTACCACGGAAGATCGTCATACAAAAACGGTGCAGGACTTTTGGCAAAAACTCTACGACAAAGGCTATTGCTATAAGGGATCGTATGAGGGTTGGTACTGCGTTCATGAAGAAACTTATTACGCTGAAAGCGATCTCGAAAAGGACGAAGATGGCGTTTTTGTCTGCCCTGATTGCAAACGTCCGGTACAGAAATCTGGTGGTGAAGAAAATTGGTTTTTCAAGCTTTCGGATTTCCAAGAACCGCTGTTGAAATTCTATGAGGAGCATCCTGATTTTATTCGTCCTGAAACCCGTAAAAACGAAGTGAAGAGTTTCGTTGAGAGCGGTTTGAAGGACTTGTCTATTTCACGCTCAACGTTTGACTGGGGTGTTCCCTTGCCGTTTGATGAAGGACATGTAGCTTATGTGTGGGCTGACGCACTGTTGGCGTATCTTACGGGTATTGGGTATGCCGATGATCAGCGTGCGGGCGAATTTGAGGCACGTTGGCCCATGCAGTATCATTTTGTAGGTAAAGACATTACGCGTTTTCATTGCGTGATTTGGCCTGCTATGTTGATGGCGGCAGGTCTTTCTATTACTCATACGGTATTTGGACATGGCTTCTTGTTGGTCAAAGGCGAAAAAATGTCCAAGTCTAAGGGTAATGGCGTGCGTCCCGAAGATCTGGTTAAGGTATTTGGTGTTGATGCGTATCGCTACTATTTCTTGTCTGATGTACAGTTTGGCCACGATGGTTCTATCTCGCTTGAGCGTATGGTGCAGGTCTACAATGCCGATCTTGCAAACACCTGGGGCAATCTTTGCAGCCGTGTATTTAACATGACAAAGAAATACTTCGGCAGTCAGGTACCTCAGGCACCAGCTGGGGCAGAGAATAATCCTTTGCGCGAAATCGCTGATGAACTCTACCAAGAATACGATGCGTGCATGAGCGCTGTTAATTTCACGGGAGCTGCTGCGGCGGTCCAAAAATTAGCAGGACGCGTGAACCTGTACGTGGAAGAATCTGCTCCTTGGAATTTGGCCAAAAGCGAAGAGACCGCTGATGAGCTTGCTGCGGTTATTTATAATGCACTCGAAGCGATTCGCATTATCGCGCTGTACATGGCGCCGTTTATGCCGCGAACCTCTGCTGAGGTATTTTCGCGTTTGAGCTTGGGTGATGTTACGTCAGTGACCGATATTGAAGCTACTGCTCAGTGGGGTCAGCTTGAAGCAGGTTTATCTGTTTCAGTGGGTGATCCTTTGTATCCACGTCTTGATGTCGATGCAATTGACTTGTCCCTTGATTAAACCAGCGAACGTGAATTTCAGGTGAGTGTGCTCATGAATGATGACGTGCAAGATGAAACGTTGATAAACGTCCCTAGAAACAATGAAACAGGAGCGCCTGTTTCATTGTCTGGGAGCACCGTGTCTTGTTCTTCACCTGAGGGCATAGCGAGTGAATCGCTGGTTGAAGTGTTAGCTTGTGATACCTCATCAGAAAAAGACTATAAGGACGGTTCTTCGGTGAGCAAAAACAATCCTGCAGAAGAACCGAGCGATGCGCCCCCTAACATGGGGGCGTTTTCACCTACTTTTCATCAGCGAAGAAAGAAAGGCAAATTCAGAGAAGTTGAGCCACCACAGATCTCTGCTGAAATAGCGGACACCCATGCTCATTTGGGAATGGTACAGAATCCTTCTCTGCGTTTGGCACGCTGTGCGTATCATCACGTATCGTTTGTTTGTGCTATGAACGATCCATCAGATGATTCTGACACAACCTATTCGGCACTTGATGTGTGGTTGCAAACCGCTCATGAGCTCCTGTGCGCGCAGGGCTATGACTATGCTGCAGCGCATCTTCCCTGCGTTCGCATTGCAACGGGAATTCATCCCCATAGTGCAAAAAAATATGACGATCAGCTAGAAGAGCGCCTTATAGCACGTTTGCGAGATCCAAGGACCTGCGCTCTTGGTGAAGTTGGTCTTGACTATCACTATGATTTTTCTCCGCGCGAAGTGCAGCGAACAGTGTTTAGGCGCCAAATCCGTATTGCTAAAGAGGCGGGTCTTCCTTTGATTTTGCACATTCGCGAAGCGCACGATGATGCCTATGCAATTCTTCATGATGAAGGTTTTCCTCAAGCGGGAACGTTACTCCATTGTTTTAATCTCGGCCCTGAAGTCTTAGAGCCTTGGTTAGAGCACAACTGCTATATCGCTTACGGAGGACCTATCACCTTCAAAAAAGCTGATGAAGTGCGCCAAAGCTCCTTGCTGGTTGATAGAGAGCATCTTCTGAGCGAAACCGACAGTCCCTTTATGACACCCGAGCCTATGCGCGGTATGGAGTGTGGTCCCGAACATGTAGTGTTCAACGCTACAAGGCTTGCTGAGACGCGCAATTTTTCCTCCGAAGAAGAAACCACTGCATTTCTTTCTCAAATGTATTCCAATGCCATTTCCTTGCTTAATCGAAAGCCAACGTCCTGGCAAGAGGGAAGAGATTCGTGCTTGATTAAGGGAGCTCATGAGTAAGGTGTTATTCATAAATGGTTCACCTCGAATCAGCGGAAAAAGTGCTCGTGTCATACAAATGCTTAAAATGGTGTGCACGCAGGAGCTTGCTGATTTTGAAGAATTTGACTTTGAGGTCGCGCGTTGCGATGTTGCCGGATGTAATGGCTGCGAATACTGTGAGGGTACCAATAAGTGCATCATCGAAGATGACATGACCGATCTGTTGGAGCTGCTTGATAGTGTTGATAAGATTGTTGCGGTAACGCCCACGTATTTCGCGGGGCTTCCTTCCCAGATGAAGGCAGTCTTAGACAGGTTCCAACAGCTCTATTGGCTCTACCTTGAGCGTAGGCACGCATCATCTGAGCCTTTGCCTAAACGTTCGCTGATCTTATATGTGCTTGGTGACGGGGGAGACCCTCATGGATATGATGCGCTTGTGACCACGATGCGTTCAGGATTTGCGGTCGCTGGTTTTCGAATCGAAAAAGTTGTTCCGTTGGTCGGGATTACTCGTATTGCTCCTGCTCATTTAGAGCTTGATATGGTCGTACCTCTTTTAGCATAACTGGTGGCAGGAGAAGACGTGACAAAGCTTTCATACCTTGCATCAACTTCAGAGACTCGTCGTGTGCTTGATCAATTTGGCCTTATGACAAAAAAGGCTCTTGGTCAGCATTTTTTAATCAACGACGGCGTTGTGAGACGCATATGTGATCTTGCTGATGTGAATGATCAAGATGACGTGCTAGAAGTGGGGCCCGGTATTGGAACTCTCTCAGTTGCGCTGCTTAGCTGTGTACGTGAACTTGTTGCGATCGAGCGAGACCCTGACTTGGTGGACGTGTTGGCACAAACCTGCGCTCAGTGGCAGGATAAGTTTACGCTCATTTCTGCTGATGCGCTTGATGTTGCTAGTGACGATTTACCTCTGCAGCCCCATAAGCTTGTTTCAAATTTGCCGTATGCAGTGGCAGCTACGGTAGTACTGCACTACTTCGAACAGTTCCCATCAATTCAAAGCCAGACAATTATGGTACAAGCTGAAGTTGCTGATCGTATGTGTGCTCAGCCGGGTTCGAAAAATTATGGCGCTTATACAGTAAAACTTGGATTGTTTGCGCATACTGCCGGGCGTTTCAGTGTGTCTGAGAGCAACTTCTTTCCTCCCCCTCGCGTCAAGAGTGCCGTGATACGTCTTGACAGACATTCCTCACAGCTTTGTCTCGAAGATTCTTTGCGTGATGCTGTGATATTGATGGCGGACGCAGCCTTTGCGACACGACGAAAAACCATAGTGAATTCGATGAAGGCGTACTTCTCTAATCCTCAAACAGCCTGCAAGGACATTATTCCTTATCTTGGTGAT
The DNA here is from genome assembly GCA_964456695.1 of uncultured Cryptobacterium sp. Taxonomy (GTDB): domain Bacteria; phylum Actinomycetota; class Coriobacteriia; order Coriobacteriales; family Eggerthellaceae; genus Anaerotardibacter. Next base: position 11,899 of record CAYWAO010000018.1, read on the forward strand.
GTGCTTGAAGTGGCAGGGATTTCCCCTAAAACGCGCGGCGAGACTTTAGAGCAGCAGCAGTTTATAGCCTTGGGATCTGCGTATCTTGCGTGGTGTGACAGTCATTAAACAGCATGCTGTGCGAAGAAGCAGGCTTGTGTGGTGCGGCAGCTAGTTGCCATCATGCGGTGATGCACGTAAGACCGATTGCCCGTTTTATCCAATCTTAAGCAGGGCCGTGTCCTATACGGACTATATTGTGATGAAAAGCGAGTATTCAGCTTGCCGGGTGTGTATCTGTAGTAGACTCCATGATTGCAATATGATTGAGGCGCAGTTTTGCAACGTGGCCTTATGTGCTTATGTTTCTTTAAGGAAGAAAGAGCGTAAGTAGACGAACGCGTAGGTACCGTCCGCACAGATAGTGCTCTACAAGATAGATATAAATGCTATTATTGTAGTGACATTTAGAAGAGGTGACCATGTTAGAGCTAAAGAATTTAGTTTTTGAGGTTCCCATTAAAGAGGGATCCTCTGAAATGAAGCGCATTATAGACAATATTTCGCTGACCGTTGAAGATAATAGGTTCGTCGTTATCACGGGTCCTAATGGTGGCGGTAAGTCAACATTGGCAAAGCTGGTTATGGGTATTGAAACACCCACGTCAGGCAGCATTATGTTCGACGGGACTGACATTACCCATATGTCCATCACCGAGAGAGCAAAGCTTGGCATCGGGTATGGTTTTCAGCAGCCTTCTCGCTTTAAGGGCATGAAGGTTAAAAAGTTGCTTGAGCTTGCTGCAGGTAGACGCTTACCCATGCTTGCTTGTAATGAATATCTTGGAAAAGTAGGGTTGTGTTCAGCAAGTTATCTGACGCGTGACGTTGATAAAAGCTTATCGGGTGGCGAGCTTAAACGCATCGAGATCGCAACACTGTTGGCTGCTGATCCTAAGTTGGCTATTTATGATGAGCCTGAAGCAGGCATTGACCTGTGGAGCTTCGATCGTCTGACTCAGACGTTTGAAGATATCTACAAGCAAGGCAATGGTCATTCTATTATCATTATTTCCCATCAAGAGCGCATTATTAGCTTGGCAGATGAGATTATCTGTTTGGCTGACGGGAGAGTTGAAGCCTCAGGCAGTGCAGAAGAGATTATGCCTCGTTTGGGCTTTGTGCGTAAAGATAATGACTATTGCTCTTTCACGGAGCCACCAGAGATTCACGTAGGCGAAATATCTGTTACGTGCTAGGAGTAGACATGAGTGTAGATCTTTCTCCCATTGATACCAGCTTGTTGTATGCATTAACCGATGTTCATGGTATTCCTGAAGGAGCGTATAACATTCGCAAGGATGGCGAATTGCTGACCCGCTATTCTTCTGCAAATATTGAAATTGCAACCAAAACTGACAATCCTGGAATTGATATTTACATCAAAGAGGGAACAAAGGGCGAGCGTGTGTATATTCCCGTTATCGTTTCCAAGTCGGGACTGAAAGATGTTGTGTACAATACCTTTCACATTGGCGATAACTGCGATGTTGACATCATTGCAGGGTGTGGTATTCACAACGATAGTCATAAGGCTTCAGAGCATGATGGTATCCATACCTTCTATATTGGCAAGAACTCGCGTGTCAGATACATGGAGCGCCACTATGGTGAAGGTTCTGGCACGGGTGAGAGAATTTTGAACCCGGTTACCAAGGTATATCAGGCAGAAAATTCTTTTTGCGAGATGGAGCTCACCCAAATTCGTGGTGTTACCTCTACGGTACGCGATACTGATGCTGAGCTTGATAAGGGAGCGAAGCTTGTTCTGACTGAAAAGTTACTTACTGATGGTGACCAGACCGCGACGTCTAATATGAACCTGCGCATGAAAGGTGAAGGTTCTAATGTTCAGGTAATTTCTCGCAGCGTTGCGCAGGATAATTCCGTGCAGATCTTTAATCCGCTCGTATCGGGTGAAGCTGCTTGTCATGGGCATGTTCAGTGTGATGCCATCATCATGGGAAATGCGGTGGTAAAAGCAATTCCGGGTATTGAGGCAGCTAGTGAAGATGCACAGCTTGTTCACGAGGCTGCTATTGGGAAAATTGCTGGTGATCAGATCATTAAGCTCATGACGTTAGGTTTGACTGAAGAAGAAGCTGAAGCTGAAATTCTTGATGATTTCTTAAGCTAATAGAGTGACCTCGCAATATAGTATGGTGGTGATACCTGCATTCATGAATTGATGCAGGTATTTTTTACCACACGCGCTACACTTTTGAAGTGAGCAGGATTCTTATTAGTTGTGCGTGTCACGTACATATGCCGGTGAAGAAGTGCTCAGTATGAGAAGAGCTTGAGCGAACGTATAGTTTGAGGGTGTAGTAATGATACAGTCTGTGCCTGAACAGAGAGCAACGCAACCCACTACGACGCGTCGTACGCTGCATTATTATTGGCGGGTCACCAAGCGTCATAAGGGGTATTTCTTTGGGCTTTTGATCTCAACCTTTGCGTTTGTGGCGCTTTTGACCTATGGCAACCCGTATGTGATGAGTTTGGTAGTAGATCGCGTCAGTGCTGATCCGGTTGCTGCTGATCAGATCTTTGAGGTTTTCGCTCCCTACATTATTGCGCTTATTGCCATCAATGTGTTTGGACAGGCGGCAAGCAAGTTGCAGGACTACACTTTGTACAAGCTTGAAATTGCAGCGGCCTATGACTTGGCCACCATGTCCTTTGATGCACTGTGCAACCAGTCCATGTCCTTTCATTCCAATCGTTTCGGTGGAACGTTGGTAAGCCAGACATCGAAGTTTATGAATGCCTACCAGCAACTTATTGAGACGGTGACTTTTCCGTTTTTGCCCGTGGTGTGTTCAATCATTTTTACCTGTAGTATTCTGGCTCCGCGTGTGCCGGTATACGTGGTTATCCTTATGATTCTACTGCTCATCTATGCCTGCGTTTCGTACTACATGTACAAGCGCATTTTGCACTTAAATGAAAAGGCAGCCAGTGCGCAAAACCAGCTTTCTGGCGAGCTTTCTGATTCCGTGGCAAATATCTTGTCCGTGAAAACCTATGGTCGCGAAGACTATGAGCGCGGATTGTTTGACCAGGCAAATAAGGAAGTGGTCGAAAAAGACTCTAAGCGTATGTGGGCATCGCTGACGCGCGGTATTGTGACTGCGTGTATCACTATTGTGATCATGTCAGTAGTTACCATCTTTATTGCTGGTGGTAACGCGTGGTATGGCATTACTCCAGGTACCTTAGTGGTTATGTTTACCTATACCTACACTATCACTAACCAGTTCAATTTCATCAACAACGGCCTACAGCGCTTCAACCGTGCCTTTGGCGATGCATCCGGTATGACCATCATTTTGGATGAGCCACGTTTAGTGGATGACAAGCCCGATGCTAAGCCCATGGTGGTTACCAAAGGAGATATTGAATTTCGTGATTTGGGCTTTGCCTACCTAGATGGCAACACCAAAGCTCAGGTCTTTAAGCACTTCAACTTGCATATTCCGGCAGGTCAGCGGGTTGGTTTGGTAGGCATGAGCGGTTCGGGTAAAACCACTTTGACCAAGCTCTTATTGCGTTTATCTGATATTCAAGAAGGCAGCATTCTCATTGACGGTCAAAATGTGGCCGATACTACCCAACAATCGCTTCGCCGCCAAATTGCTTATGTACCCCAAGAGGCGCTGCTGTTTCATCGCAGTATTGCTGAAAACATTTCGTATGGTAAGCCTGATGCGACAATGGAAGAAATTCGTCAGGCAGCCCTCCAGGCAAATGCGTTGGAGTTTATCGAAAAGCTACCTCAGGGTTTTGAGACTATTACGGGCGAGCGTGGCGTGAAGCTCTCCGGTGGTCAGCGCCAGCGTGTGGCTATTGCGCGTGCCATGTTGGCTGACTGTCCCGTATTGGTGCTTGATGAAGCCACCAGTGCACTCGATTCGGAAAGCGAACATCTGGTGCAGGATGCGCTTGAGAAGCTCATGTGCGGGCGGACTTCAATAGTGGTAGCGCATCGCTTGTCTACGGTGGCAAGTCTTGATCGCATTGTGGTGCTCTCTGATGGGAAAATTGTTGAAGATGGCCCTCATGCCCAGCTTATTGAGGCTGATGGAGAATACGCACATCTCTGGAATAGGCAGACTGGTGCGTATTTGGAGTAGGAGCGGTTTTGCGAAACAGTGCTCGTTTACTCAGAGGGGTTTTTAGGAGATGTTTTGCCGTCATGTGAATTTCAGGTAGGGTCACGCAACTGCAATTCTGTGTTCATCCAGCTAATCGTCTTATGATATTTGCTGTAGATATTGCGAGGATGTATTCTTTTTGATAGTATAGAGAAGTTTTATTGTACCTAAAATCGGAGAAGCCGTATTTATGGATTTAGCTAAGCGAGCACAGATCATCAACACTATTCATGATACTTTGAGCGACTTTGTTGGACAGAAGCTTCGCGTTCGCGCCAACATGGGTCGCTCGAAAATTGTTGAGAGTGAAGGAATTTTAATGCAAGTTCATCCTCAGCTTTTCATCATGGAGGTGCAACGCAAACGTGGCGCATCTGCCCGTCAATCATATCAGTATGTTGATATTCTCACGGGTATGGTTGAACTTAGCCAGAATGGCGAGCCTATCTTTGGATCCTTTGTTGAGGAAGAAGATGAACATCCGGAAGAGCACCAAATGAGTGAGTCCCAGAAAGAAGAAGCGGAAACGTTTGTGTAAGCAACGAAAGAGCCGCGTGTTGTAAAGCACTCAGATAACCGCTTTGTGTGATTCGTTGTAACTCACTATATATGAAAGGAGCAGGGATTGTGTCCCTGCTCCTTTTGACGTGTCACGTACGGCAATTTCATAGGTGTATGTCCTGGGCTTATCAAGCGTTGCAAATTATTGCATTGCGTTTACCTCTTCTTGGGTAAAGACGGGGCCTTCGAGACAAATGAAGTGGCTACCGATATTGCAGCGGCCGCACTTACCTACACCGCATTTCATTCGCTTCTCCAGCGTGGTAACAATTTGTCCTGGCGTATAGCCCATATTGAGTAGTGCCTCAGAGCAGGTGCGGAACAGAGATGGTCCACCGCACAATACTGCAACACTATTGTCATCCACCTTAAGATTTAAGCTCTCAAGAAATGGTGCTGTGTAGGCTACTGGCCCATCCCAATCATCGCTATCGCGATATACGCTTACGTGTACATCCATATCGGGAACATTTTTCCAATTTTCAAATAGATCCTGTTTGCAAACTAGGTCTTCGTAGGTGCTTGCTGAATACACGAAGTCAATATGTCCGTAGTCTTCTCGATGATTAATGCAGTAGAGCAAGAATGAGCGAACAGGAGGCATGCCAATACCGCCGCCTACAAAAAGCATGTCGCGTCCTTTACAGGATTCATACGGGAACCAGTTGCCATAAGGCCCGCGCACGCCAACGGTATCACCAACTTGCATGCTGTGAAGTACCTTGGTGTTTTGTCCGACGCGCTTTACGGTAAATTCGATATAGTCCTCACCATTGCCTGAGATACAGAACATGCTTTCACCTTCAGCAATGGGAGAAAGCATCGCAAGCTGACCCGGTTTTGAGTCAAACGGCTTTGTTCCGTCAGGCTTTTGGATTTGAAACGTCTTTACGTCTTTCGTTTCCTGCTCGATGTGTGAAATCTTACAAATGATGGGGATATAAGGTTCACCACCACGGGCGCAGTCGTGGTTAATTTCAATTTTATTCATGTGACAGCGCTCCAATCTTGTCGATGAGAACCGTAATATCAAGGTTGACCGGACATTTTTCTACGCAGCGCCCGCATCCTACACAAAGCTTTTTACCATAGCGATCTTCAAAGTAGTTGAGCTTGTGCATGAAGCGGTTGCGAACACGATCTTTCTTGAAGGGGCGAGGATTATGTCCGCCTGCCATAGCGGTGTATTCGGAGAACATGCAGCTATCCCAGCAGCGGAAACGCACGCCTTCTTTGTACTTGTTTTCTTGATCGATATCAAAGCAGTAGCATGTTGGACAAATGAAGGTACAGGTGCCGCAGTTCAGACACTTGATACTCAGGGCATCCCAGAGCTCATCACTTTCATAAAGATTATCAAGCTGAGCTTTTACATTTGAAGCGTCAACCGTCAAAGTGCAATGAGCCTCTTCGCTCTGAGCTGTAGCATCATCAGCAGCTTCATCTAGGAAGTCCTCCCAAGCAGCGAGTGCTTCAGCGCCCTTATCGGTTTGGGTGGCTACTGTGTAATAGTCGTTTTCTTCATGCAGCATGATATCTGCTGCTGGGGCACTGTTAGGATCGAGTCCCATTGATTCGCAGAAGCAGGTCTTGGCAGGCTGGTTGCATGCAATGGATACGCTGAGAAGCTTGTCGCGCTTTGCCTGGTAGTATCCATCGACAAATCCCTTGGTCAAAAACACGTCGTCCAAGCATTCAAGTGAGCGCATATCGCAGGGGCGAATGCCAAAGATTACCTGTTCGGTTGACTCGATAATAGGGTTAACAAACATCTCATTAGATGTGTTAACGCCATAGTGATACATCTTCTGGCACTGTGGGAAAAGAAGGTCTTTAGGGGGTAGAAGGGTATTTGTTACCTCTAAGCGCATGGGGTCATCAGAAATAAAGGGCGCAAACTTTAGGACTCCCGATACTTCTTTGGGGACATAAACAATAGCCGATTGAGAAAGACGTTCTAAAAGACGCTCAAGGTTTGTTTTCTTTAGTACTTTCATCCTAGATACCCTCCTCTCACATAAACTCTTCTTGGTCATTGACGCTGTAGTGGTTCAGTGCGTCTTCATGGTCGGTTGTCATACCAGAATCGCTGGTATTGAAGAGCAGAGCCATATCGTTTGAAAGCTTGCGATTCAAGGTCATCAGTGGAAGACCCATCGGGCACACGCGCTCACATTCGCCGCATCCGATGCAGCGATCCGATACATGAAATGCTCGGGTTACACCATAAAAGCGATTTTCACTAAGGTTGTTTTGCTTGCCTAACCAGCCGGTATTGCGTTCGTCAACAAAGCAGGTTCGGCAGGTGCATACCGAACACACATCGCGGCAGGCATAGCAACGGATGCATTTTTCAAACATGGTGTTGAAAAATACCTGACGCTCTTCGCGATTCATGGATGTCATCGTCACTACGTATTCCTCAGCGCTTTCAAGAGCGACTTCAGGAACCGGATCTCCTAACATCTCATCGGGCTGAGGCGGATTGGGGTGTTCGCAATAGGCGCACTTATCAAGCACGAGATTAGTGTTTGTGTCTTTCATGCGAGGGCAGGGGATGCCGAGCACATATACCTGATCGCGTTTGAATTGATTGTCTTGAATCATACGATTAAGGCCACGAGCATCACATCCGCGAGCAGCGATACCAATACGTCCGAGACTCTTGAGATCCTGTACGTATTTCGACAGCGTGTTGTAGCAATACTCGCTAAAAACGAGTCGATCAGTGTCGTCCGGGCTAAAACAAATCAAGGGTGTGGTTTGGTTTTCAAATCGTCCTGCTTCCCAGCCAACAAAAGCGACTACTGTTCCACTTTCCAAAAGATCACGAGCTCGGCTGCGAAGTGTTTCTTGAATACTTGACATTTATGCTTCGCCTCCTTTTGTCTGTGCGGTGAGTGACTGGGGTGAATAGGGCGGCTTACCAAACACGCTATCACCGAGAGAAGTTCCCAGTGTGAATGTGTTTTCGATGGGACCCATTTCTTTGATGCGTCCACAGAATTCAATCATGGTGTCACGGAACTTGCCGGCCTCAGCACCCGAAATCCATCTCACCTGGAAGCGATCAGGTTCAAGACCGATGTATTCCAAGAAGCGCTTATAAATCATCATGCGACGCTTTGCGTAATAGTTGCCTGTTGAGTAGTGGCAATCTCCTGGATGACAGCCGCACACAATAACGCCGTCGCATCCGCGCTGCAGTGCTTCGAGTACAAACTGGGGATTGACGCGCCCTGAACAAGGGACACGCAACAAACGAATATCAGCAGGGTATTTCATGCGATTAAGTCCCGCTAAGTCAGCTCCGGCATAGGTGCACCACTTGCAGGTAAATGCAAGAATTTTTGGTTTAAATTCAGCGGAGTTTTCTTCTGTCGTGTTGTTATCGGCAATGCCTGTTTGTTGAGTTTCTACCACTGACATAATGCATCTACCTCCCTCATGATTGAATCATCGGTGTAGCCTAAGAGATCAAGTGCTCCACTGCGACAAGCTGCAGCACATGCGCCACATCCTTGACAGAGAGCCGAATTTACCTCGCAGACCGTACGTGTAACCTTGACCGAGTTTTCTCTCAAGTTCTTTTCAGTAAGACTGAGTGCACCATATGGACAGATGCTTATACAGGTTCCGCAGCCTGAGCATTTTGAGATGTCGACTTCGCTGATCTGTGGGTTTGACTCGAGCGAATCATGGGCAAACATTACGATAACTTTTGCTGCTGCCGCTCCTGCCTGCGCGACCGTATCAGGGATATCTTTTGGCCCCTGAGCAACGCCAGCGAGATAAATACCTGCAGATGCAGTTTCAACGGGGCGAAGTTTTGGATGCGCTTCAGTGATCCAGTTATCAGCATCGCACTGCACACCAAACATCATGGCTGTTTCTTTAGCGCCAGGAGAGGCTACCATAGCGGTTTCGAGCACGACCATGTCGGCATTGACCATGACGTTTTCGCCAGAGAGCGTGTCTGCTCCCTTGACGACCAAATGGTCACCCTCTTGGTAGATCTTGCTCACGCGTCCGCGGATATAGTGAGCACCATCGTTTTTCGCCTGCATGTAGAATTCGTCGTAGCGCCTGCCGGGGGTACGTACGTCCATGTAGAAGACATAGCACTGTCCATCGGGTACCTTATCGAGATACTGATGGGCGTGTTTTGCACCATACATGCAGCAGGTACGCGAGCAGTAGGCCTTACCCTTGTGGGGATCACGGCTTCCGACGCACTTAACGATGACAAGACTCTTGGGCTCTTTGCCATCGGAGGGACGCAAAATATGACCCTCGGTAGGACCGGATGCATTAACCAAGCGCTCGAATCCAAGACCATCAATTACGTCGGTATATGCCCCACCGCCATATTCAGGATAGACATCTTGCCAACGAATCAGGTCGTAGCCGGTAGCCAAAATAACGGCACCGTATGTTTCGGTCGTTATCTTGTCTTCGTCTTCGTACGAAATTGCCCCCGTAGGACAAATCTTGGCGCACACACCACACTTGCCTTCTTGAAGCTTGCGGCAATGTTCGGCGTCAATAATCGGCTTTGAAGGAACTGCCTGCTCAAAGGTTTTATAGATAGCAGCCCTTGTTCCCATGTTCTCGTTGAATTCATTAGGGATCTTTTTGCTGGGGCATTTGGTGGTGCACAGACCGCAGCCGGTGCACAGATTCGCATCAACATACTTTGCTTTTTCCCTAATGGTTACCTGGAAGTTGCCAACGTATCCGTCAACGTTTTCAACCTCTGACAGGATCTTCAAGGTGATGTTGGGGTGGTTACCTACTTCTGACATCTTAGGTGTACAAATGCACGCCGAGCAGTCCAAAGTAGGGAAAGTCTTGTCGATCTTGGGCATCTTGCCGCCGATGGTGGGCTTGCGTTCCACGATGGTTACGGGATATCCTGCATCAGCAATGTCAAGTGCCGCTTGCATGCCAGCGATACCGCCACCAACAATTAAAGCACGCTTTGTAACGGGAATTTGCTCGGTGTAAAGAGGCCTGTTACGCTCTACTTTTGCAACCGCCATCTTCAGCAAGTCTTTTGCTTTTTCCGTTGCCTTTTCCTTATCGGTGTGAACCCAAGCGCACTGCTCACGGATGTTAGCAACCTCAAGCATGTAGGGATTCACAGAGGTTTGGGATAACAACTTTTGCCAGGTAAGCTCATGCATGGAAGGCGAACAAGCTGCCACGACGATACGATCAAGATTATGATCTTCGATCGCTTGCTTAATTTGTGATTGGTTTGGGTCAGAGCACGTGTACTTATTGTTTTCAACGTGCACTACGTTAGGCAGTGTTGTGGCATATTCGCTTATCGCTTGTGTATCGACAACGCCACCGATGTTTGTCCCGCATTGACAAACAAAAACGCCGATTCGACTCATTTATCCCACCTCCTTTGTAGTGCTTTCTGCTTTTTCTTGGGTAGTGCCTTCTGAAGTTTCTTTGTCAGCGCTTTCGGCCTTCTTTTGAGTTTCTTTTTGACGCGCCGCTTTTCGAGCTTTAGCTTCCCGAATTCGTCGTGCCTTTTCGTCTTCCTTGTCTTCTTCATCCTTGACAGGAAGAGGTGCAAGCTTGCCCGTTGCATAGTCGGTTGCGGGCACGAAGTGACGCGTGATTCCTGCCTGTTCGGCTGTTGCACCGAGAGCAAGAGCTAAAAGTTCCGTGAAGAAATACACAGGAATCTGATAGTTCGTGTTGTGCTCTTGGTTGATTTTTTCTTCACGCATGTCGAGATTCATCCAGCATAGAGGACATGACGTTACAATGCATTCTGCCCCGTTGATCTGGGCGTTTCTGAAGATCTTTTCAGCAGCATTTCGGGCTGTCTTAGGGATAATGACGTGGTTTGATGCACCACAGCATTCAGTCTTAAACGCCCAATCAATACATTCAGCACCTGCTGCATTGAGTAGGTTTTCCATGATGAGGGGATTTTCAGCGTTGGAGTAGCTGGTAATGCCTTCGGGGCGAACCTGGCCGCATCCGTAATAGCAAGCAATTTTCATGCCGCCAAGCTGCAGGGAAAGGTGGTCTGTCACTTCTTTGATCATTTCGGGTGATGACATAACTTCAAGAAGGCTTTGCACCTGAATTGTCCCGCGGTATTGCATATCCGTCAGCTTGTTTACATGAGCAAGGTTTTGAGCATTGTTGTTTGCCCATACCTCGGCACGCTTGAGTGCTGCATAGCAACCCGTACAAGGCGTGATGAGCGGAAGATACGGATGCTGCTCCTCGCTCAAGGCAAGGTTGCGGGTAGAAAGTGCGTACATCATATCGTCATTAACGGTAGGTGCTGCACTTGCACCACAGCAGTTCCAGTCATTGAGCTCGTAGAGTTCTATGCCAAGTGCTCCAGCTACATATTTGGTTGATTCGGCATAGGAAATTCCTGTCGATTCATACGAGCATCCTGGAAAGAAGGAAAAAGCTTTTTTCATTTTTGATCAGCTCCTTCCATGCTATCTGTATAGGGATGCTGCTCTTCACAACGCTTAATAATTTCGGCGATAGCCTTAGAATTAGTGTTTGATTGTGGGGCTATCCCGATCATTTTCTTAGCCATCATTTTTGGTGCATTGAACAAATCTTGTGTAAAGTGACCCGACATCACGTTGTATGAGGCTGCAAGATACTGTTCGTTTGAGCGTCCATTAGCACGCAGGCCGCCGATAAAGAGATTTTCAAAAATTGATCCATCGTGACGACGATGATGTCCAGTTTGATAGGAGGCACGCCGTACCTCCCTCATGACCGCAGCAGTGTCAATATTCTGTGGGCAGCGAGAAGAGCACGTATTGCATTGCGCGCAGATAAAAGGGGAAGTAGCTTTGAATACTTCCTCAAGTTTTCCGAGCTGTAACAGGCCCATAACTTGTTGTGGGGGGACATCCATGGCTTCTGCCATGGGACAGCCCGCTGAACACTTTCCGCATTGATAACAGTCATTGAGATTAACCTGAGCATTTTGCTCTATCTGTTTTATGCCGGCTCTCTCTTTGTCTGTTGTCTCGGAGAGGTTAACCGTTCTCATGAGACTCCTTTCTCTCTGTATCTGCTCGGGCTTAGGAACAGAGGGGGTTGTGCAGAAAATCTATCCAGTAAAAAGTAGAAATTACTTTCTAGGATCTAGCAACTACCGCGTTTAAACGGTTTTTTAGACAATGCCCACAGGAGGTATTGAGATACATCAAGAGAGTACCTAAAAGGACGTGTATGTAAGGGTTTAGTTTGTTGAGATGGCGCACGCTTCTATCTAGGCCTACGTTTACAGGCAAGCGTTTCGGTATGGTGATCCCGCGTGCAGCGCGTGCAGCACGCGCGCACGAGCTGAATAAAGCGTTCAGCATTGTTGCCTCCTTAGTTCGGGCGTTGGAAGCAATCTTTCAACTGATCCTGTTGTACCGTAGGTTTTTAATAAGGGACGCAGGATTTCATGCGCACGGTAGGAAATAGAAGGTTAATACCACGGAAGTTTATTTTACGTTGCGATGATAGAGCAGCTGTAGGCCGTGAAGGGTAAGGTTATCTGCTGTTTGGGTAATGGTTTGTGAAAGAAGCTGAATTCGTTTTGCTTCTGCTCCTGCCGCAATTACTTGTGTTGTATAGCCAAGCTCTTTCCAGATATAGGAGACAAGTCCATCAATACGAGCAACCTCACCGAGAATAATGCCCGATTGAAGCGCTTCCCTGGTTGATTTTCCGATAGCTTTTGTAGGCGTTTTAACGTCCACCATGGGGATTTTTGCTGCTGATTCTGTAAGCGCTACGGTCGAAGATCCTATTCCCGGAGCAATAATGCCACCTTCAAATTCTCCCTGTTTATTGATGACTTCGATTGTTGTGGTGGTTTCCAGGTTTACCACAATGAGAGGTGAGCCAAATAGATCGCGCGCGCCAATGATTTCCGCAATGCGGTCGGCACCAAGCTCTGCGGGGTCGCGATATCCCAATTTGATGCCTGTCTTGAGTCCAGGGCCTACCACGAGTGGGCGTCGAGAACCTTTTTGAGATAGCGTGGTGATCCAAGCTTGTGTGACAAGGGGGGATACTGAAGCAATGATGCTTCCTTCAAAGGAGAGCTGATATGTTGATCCAAGGGATGCGGCAAAGTTCATCAAGATGGTTTTAACTTCACTTACGGTTATTGAAGCAGGTGTGGTTACAATCCATTTTGCACAGAGTTGATCGTGCTCATATAATCCAATTTTCGTAACCGAATTTCCAATATTCACCGCAAGAAGAGTTGGTTTTGCCATAATCATCTCTTTTCATAGGGGCATCTAGCATGTTGTTATGTGGTCGTTGGTATGGACTGCATCTCACTGTAGTATATAAACAAATCGAGCAGATCCATATGCAAACTTGGCTGCTATATACACAAACATCGCGGGTTGTCTACTAAGTATATAGGTGCTTAAAAAAGAATATCGGATCTACAGGCAGACTACGTCACGATGAACGCGTGCGTGAAAGACGTATATTTGTGCGATTACGTTACGCGCAAACGAAAGGAATAGAAATGAAAGCACTGATTGCATCAGATATTCACGGATCAGCATATTGGGCCCAACGTTTGGTTGAGGCGATCGATCGAGAAAATCCTGATCGTATTTTGTTGTTGGGTGATTTGTTGTATCACGGACCTCGTAACGATCTTCCTCGCGACTATGATCCCAAGCAAGTAATCACTTATATTAATGAGCTTGCACAAACAGGACGCCTTATTGCGGTGCGGGGTAATTGTGACTCTGAAGTTGATCAAATGGTGCTACACGTTCCATGTTTGTCGGATTACACCCAGCTAATTGATGAGGTGGGTAATACCTTGTTCCTAACGCATGGGCATCTATTTGGTGCTGGCTTTCCTGGTAGCAGTAGCGATCTGCCCGTTCTGCCGAATTCTTCTGCAGTCTTGTTTGGTCATACTCATGTGAAGATCAACGAAGTAATGCCGCACGAGATTTTCGCAAGCATGCAATGTACTGCGGAATCAGAGAGCGCAGAGGACGCGTGTATGTGGGTGTTTAACCCAGGAAGCATCGCACTGCCTAAGGATGGAACACACAGCTATGGAGTATATGAAAGTAGTGAAGATCTCTCCCAAGCATTTTCTCATGTCATCCTTGAAGAAGAGTAGACTTTGTAAATAAAGACAGAAGGCATGTGTGGCAGCGAGGTAGTCTCGCTCGTTTTGGCGAGGTTCATGATGAAGCGGTTTCGCATATGTTAGGCTAGAGCGTGTGTCATGCGTTTGAATACGGTATTCTTAGGCCAATGATACGGATGAACGTTTTCCTTGTATGCGGCTTCTAAAAGCACTGATTATTAATAGCCAGTACTGATATGTTCGTTCTTGCATGGATATATCGGAATATTTCAGTGCTTGTTTTTAGGCGTGGGACAGTCCATAAAAATGTGGGTAATTTTTGAAGATCACCCTTTTAATAAAAGGCGTCTGTGATTACTGTTATGATAGTAAATCCTCTGATGAGGATGGAGATTTCTACTTTCGTTCCTTGTTGAGAAAGAAGAACTTCTTGCTTTCAAAAAAACTTTTTTGAAATTTCTTCTTGACTCAGGCGGTGTTTGAGAGTAAATTGTCTCCTTGCGCGAGTGAGCCTCTCGGCTGGTATATACCGTCTAGAATCGCTTATCGCGCACAGGTTAAAGACGGTTATTTTTTTAAGTCTTTGCTTGTTGTATGTAAGAACCTTCACAACTGGATACTGCAGAGAAACAAAACGCAAATGTTTGTGTTTTGAATAAAGCTTTATACACATGATCCCGTCACTATCTTGTGATTCAAGATAGCTGATTTTTATATCTAGGATATATCAAATTCTTTTCAAAGGTTTTCTTTATAGAGGCCTTTGTGTTTAAACGGAGAGTTTGATCCTGGCTCAGGATGAACGCTGGCGGCGTGCTTAACACATGCAAGTCGAACGATTAACCCAGACTTCGGTCTGGTTATAAAGTGGCGAACGGGTGAGTAACACGTGACCAACCTACCTTCTAGATCGGGATAACTCAAGGAAACTTGTGCTAATACCGGATACTCCGAGATTTTCGCATGATTATCTCGGGAAAGCTTTTGCGCTAGAAGATGGGGTCGCGCCCTATTAGGTAGTTGGTGGGGTAGAGGCCTACCAAGCCTGTGATAGGTAGCCGGGTTGAGAGACTGATCGGCCACATTGGGACTGAGATACGGCCCAGACTCCTACGGGAGGCAGCAGTGGGGAATTTTGCGCAATGGGGGAAACCCTGACGCAGCAACGCCGCGTGCGGGATGAAGGCCTTCGGGTTGTAAACCGCTTTCAGTAGGGAATATTTAAGAAGGTACCTACAGAAGAAGCACCGGCTAAATACGTGCCAGCAGCCGCGGTAATACGTATGGTGCAAGCGTTATCCGGAATCATTGGGCGTAAAGCGCGCGTAGGCGGCTTGTTAAGCAGGGTTTTAAATCTTGGGGCTCAACCTCAAGCCGGATCCTGAACTGGCAGGCTAGAGTGCGGTAGAGGAAGGTGGAATTCCCAGTGTAGCGGTGAAATGCGCAGATATTGGGAAGAACACCGATGGCGAAGGCAGCCTTCTGGGCCGTCACTGACGCTGAGGCGCGAAAGCTAGGGGAGCGAACAGGATTAGATACCCTGGTAGTCCTAGCCGTAAACGATGGGCACTAGGTGTGGGGAGGAATACTTTCCGTGCCGCAGCTAACGCATTAAGTGCCCCGCCTGGGGAGTACGGCCGCAAGGCTAAAACTCAA
>CAYWAO010000019.1:0-22141 GCA_964456695.1 uncultured Cryptobacterium sp.
ATGCTCAGACCCAGCCCAACGCTCGGATCTGTTTTATGCACGATGCGCAGAACTTTATCACCTCAAAAATGCACGATGCGCAGAACTTCGATATTGCTCGGATGCACGATGCGCAGAACTTTGGCTTATAGCCCTGAAATGTCCTTGTCCGACGCACAAAGCAGGTATACAGAGCTAAACGCCCCCACACTGTGAGGGCGTTCGGCGGTTTTCTACTCCTCGGTTAGTTCAGCATAAAGCGCAAACAGGTGTGCGACGATCTTTTCCTCGTCGCCTTGGAAGTCCACGCCATAGGCGGCTTCTACAGCCGCATCGAGCTTGCGATGGGCTTTGGTTAGCTCCGGAAACATCCACTCGTTATCGGGGTCATACATGTCGGCGAGTGTGGAGTCAGGATACAGCGCCCGCGAATCAAGAACCGCCTGTGCGCAGCGCTCGATCTCCGTGTGCTGCTCTTCAGTCAGCTCTGGCCAGACGAAATTGTTGTAGACAATGGTGTTTGTGTATCGATAGTCGCTCTTCAATCTGCCAGCAACCTGTCGCATCCACGCATTGTGAAATTGAGACATAAGGATGCCGAAGTGGTAAATACTATCTGAAGGAATGAAATAGAGCATATTCCCAGGAATCATTCCATTTGTCACAAAGCCCATAGGAATGTATTTTCTGCGTCCCGAAGAAACTTGTGGCACCCCAATATACGCTCGATCAATGAATTTCCCACAAGGTCGAAGCAGATGCGGTGTATCGCGCAACTTGTAAGCGTCGCCCGTTACCGTTTGAGCAGAGCGCCACTCTCTGCATGCGTTGATGCGTTCACGCAGAAGCGAGTGGGTTTCATAATCCCTAGGAGTGGCATCAGGAAGCCAGAGACAGTAGCGCTCATCACCCTTGATAAAATCTGCGCCCATGGAAAACGGACGAATCCACTTTGCAACACTCGGATCTCTCATAATGGCAGCGCGATATTCCTCTGCGCTTAGAAGCAAGTTGCCGTTATCTGCAGGTTTAAACCCCATAGCCATCTCCGGCACATCGCAAAGTGGTTTTGGGCGTCGTGCGACAAACCCATCAGGAGCCGCTGAAAGATATGCATTGATGTTATCGACCTCGCGGCACACATCCCCATCGTAGAGCACACGAGGTGTCGTTGCCTCACGCGAGAAACCGACAATGATGACGTGCACGTGCGCCTCATCGACAGCTTCGGAGTTCCAAACAAAGGTCTTGTGCGCAAAGTCGATATGAATGCCGTCTTCGAAAAGTGGTTTCCATAGCGGTTCAACCTGCTGACCCTGGCAAATGGAGTTCGTTGACACAAACGCACAGCAGATATGGTGACCGCGAGTATACTCGGCAGCGCGCTTATACCAGCAGGCAACATAGTCCAAGGTGCCCCCAGCCTTGCCGAATACATCTGCGCGGTCGGCCTTTTGCTCTGCGTTTAAGTTTGAATATCCGATAAACGGCGGGTTTCCCATGATGTAGCTGCACTCACTTGCGGGCAGCACCTCGTTCCAGTCGATGCGCAGGGCATTTGCCTCTACGATCTTGGCAGAATCATGCAAAGGAAAGTCCTCGGCAGAAACATCGAGCAGCATGTCGGATTCGGCATTGGCCTGAAGCTGCGCAATCCAGAGCGCCGTTCGCGCCACGCGCACCGCAAAGTCGTTGATCTCGATGCCGTAGAACTGGGAGAGGGTAACGTGGTCGGCATCGTTAGTATCGTTTTCCTCGTCCCAGATCAGCTCTACCTGACCATCGTTGAGTTCTGTCAGCACGTCATCTTCAAGCTTGCGCAGGCTCAAATAGGTCTCGGTAAGGAAGTTGCCCGAACCACACGCGGGGTCAAGAAACTTCAGCGTGGTGAGCTTCTTCCTGAACTTGCGCAGCGCGTTCTTGCGCTTGCGGGGTGTGAGCCCCTCTTGAGAAAGGATGGCATCGAGCTCTTCGCGCAGGCCGTCCAAAAACAGCGGGTCGATCACCTTGTGGATATTTTCGGGGCTGGTGTAGTGCATGCCGCCCGAGCGGCGCGTCTCAGGGTTTAAGGTACTCTCGAAGATGCCGCCGAAGATGGTGGGGCTGATGGATGACCAGTCGGTCTGCTGGCTTACCTCGAAGAGCAGCTTGTGCTTGATGTCTAGCGTGAAGTTGGGAATCTCTGCCTCTTCGGCAAACAGGCCACCATTCACGTACGGGAAAGGCTTGATCGCCTCGTCGTAAGGGTCGCGCTGATCGATTGGCGTATCGAGCGCCTTAAAGAGGTGCTTGAGTGCTGTGCGCATGTTTTCAGGTTCCACCTTGCGTAGGTAGTCTAAGAAAGCGTCCTTGGGAAAGAGATCGGCATCCTCACAAAACAGGCAAAATACCAGGCGCACACACAGCACGTTGAGCGCGTATTGGCTCTCTTTACTTTCGGGATCTATATAGCGCTTGCGCAGCATGGCATGCAGCTCACCGATGAGGCGACCCGCTTCCATGGAGACGCGCTTTTCCTTCTCGGCGCGGCTGTTGGCAGGATCGGTGATGAAGCTGAGCAGGTGCGGGTTTTCGCCCAGTTCTTCTAGGGTGAATTCAAGGTAGGTATTTGCGAGCTCGCTGCGCGGGCACACGTCGCGATCGTGAACACGGAAGGTGGAAAAGTTGCACACCACCACAAAACGCGGCTGGCGGTTGCGAGGAAAGCTTTCGGCATAGGCAAGCGCTTGCTCGAAGGGTGTGACCATACGCCCCTGGCGCTCCTCTGGTTTGTCGAGATCGACACCAAGTCCCTTCTGTTCTACAAGAACACCCGCATCAGGGATAAAGCAGTCTATGAAGCCGCCTGAAGAGGTTCGCAGCTCAAACTTTACCTGCTGGCTGACCTGTTGCATGCCGACAACCTGCTGCAAAAGCTCGGTCCAGAATACCTGGGCGTCACCCTTTTCGTAGCCGCGTCCTTTCCAGCTTTCACAGAACGCCTGAGCCGACTTCTTCGTTGCCTTGCTTTTCATAGTACTGCCTTAAGTTGATAGATCCCGAATCGCGAACCAGAACATTATATTTGAGGTGAGGTTTATTCATCGATGTCGCAAACGGACTTCTTGCCTGCTCGCTTGAGCATCTTGCTGAGGGCATCTATAGCCTGAGACCCCTTGGCGTTTTCTGTGATCTTCTTTTGTTCTTGGCATGAGCACGAAATACGCGATGGAAACCTGCTCGTCTGTGAGGGTGGAGAAGTTGACAGATACGCCGTTTGGCATGGCGAGACGTCGCAGTTTTATTTCCAGAAAACTATTCACAAGGTTAGTTTCGATTTAATGTAATGAATTCAGACTACGCAGCTTATCAGATGTTCCAGAAGTCCCAAACATCGATATTTTGAGAGGTTCGTAAGAGGGAATCGACAATTGGTCATTTGCCGAAAGATCAGCTCAAGAGGCTTATGTTTGTCGTTCCTCCCTTGGTCGAACAGCGTAAGATCGTTGACTGCTTAACCGAGAAAACTGTGGCAATTGGCGCTCTCATTTCCGACAAGCAAACCATGATTGAGAAGTTACACGAATACCACCGCTCGCTCATATCCGAGGCCGTCACCGGTAAGTTTAAGGTATCAGACGTTTAGCATTGTTAGGACGAGATTATGAGGAAGATTTCCGGAACAGAGAAAACGTTCAAGCAGCTTTTGCAGAACACCAAGTATTCCATCCACTACTACCAGCGCGAGTACGCCTGGCAGTACAAGCAAGTGCAGGAGCTCATCGACGACCTGACCGACGAGTTCTTGAATTACTACGATCCTGTGCACGACCGCGCCGATGTCGCTAATTACGGCGTGTACTTCATGGGCAGCGTCGTACTCGCCGGGCGCGAGAACGCCATCATCGACGGGCAGCAGCGCCTCTCCTCGCTGTCCCTGCTCCTCATCTACCTGCGTCGCCGCCTGCTAAGCATGGGCGTAACCATAGCCACCGTGGACCAGATGATTTTCTCGGAAAGCTACGGTACCGCATCGTTCAACATATCGGTAGAAGACCGCGAGCCGTGCCTGCGGGCACTCAATGACGGCAAAGACTTCGACCCGGAGGGCTATGGCGAAAGCGTCAAGAACCTCTATGCCCGCTACCAAGACATCTGCGATCTCTTTCCCGAGGAGATTGACGACAAGGTAGTGCCGTACTTCGCCGACTGGCTTACCGAGAGAGTCTACTTCATCGAGATTGTTACCGAGACCGAGCAGGATGCCCACAAGGTGTTCGTCTCCATGAACGACCGAGGGCTGAGCCTGACCTCGGCCGAGATGCTCAAGGGCTATGTGCTCTCCGAAGTTGCCGATGACAAACGGCGCGAGAAGCTTAACGACGCTTGGAAGACAAAGATGCTCGCCCTCAAGGAGCTCGGCAAGAGCGAGGAGGAGGACTTCATCAAGGCGTGGTTACGCGCCAAGTACGCCGACAGCATCCGCGAAAACAAGAAGGGCGCGAAGCCGGAGGACTTCGACCTCATCGGCGGCAGCTTCCATAAGTGGGTGCGCGACGAGCATACGCGTCTCGGGCTGAACTCCTCCAAGGACTTCGAGCGGTTCATCGAGGAGCTCTGCAAGTTCGCCGACATCTATATCCGCATCAAGCACCGCGAGTGGACGTTCGACAAGAAACAGCCCTACCTGTTCTACAACGCGGCGCTCAGCTTTACGCTGCAGTCGCAGTTGTGTTTGGCATCCATCTGTAGCGAGGATGTGGGCGACACGATTGAGCGCAAGCTGTTGCTTGTGTCGCGCTTCATCGACATTCTTATTTACACGAGGGCGGTCAATTACCGTAGCATGGACTACTCGACCATCAAGTACGCAATGTTCCAGCTGACCAAGCGCATTCGCAACCTGGGCGTGAATGAGCTTGCGGTACAGCTCGCCAAGGAGATCGACAACCTAGGCATGAGCATCGACGGGGCTTGGGCGGACTTCCGGCTGAACTCCTACACTAGGAAGTACATTCGGCACATGCTCGCTCGCATTACCGACTACATGGAGCGAGGCTGCGACCAACCCGGCCACTACCTCGAGTACGTGGCCCTAAAGAGCAAGAGACCCTTCGAGGTGGAGCACATCATCACTAACCACTTTGAGTGGTACCAAGATGAGTACGGTAGCCGCGAGGAGTTCGAAGCGACGAGGAACAGGCCTGGCAACCTGCTGCTGCTGGACAAGTCAACCAACGCGTCAATCAGCGACAACCGCTACCCAGACAAGTTGCCCGTGTACGGTAGCGAGAAGGGCAACGTGCTTTCCGCCGCCCTGGTGGCCTCGTCGTACCAACACAACCCGCGCTTCCTCAAATTCATGGACGATACGGACTTTGATTTCAAACCATACGATTCCTTTGGACACGACGAGATAGCCGAGAGATCGGAGCTCGTGAAATCGCTCGTGTTAGCTCTTTGGTCACCAGATTTCGAGGAACTCGTAGCAAGCGATATCGCGGGATAAACAGCAGAAAAGACCAGGAGGCACCCCATAGCAGAGCATTTCGACAACCACTCCGGAAGTTTCGGTCGAGCACTTCGTGAAGGCGATGTCAAAGGCCTCGGAGAAGAACTTCGAGGACGAGGAGTCTGTGGCGAAAGTGCGGACTAACAGCATGGGTGACCTGCGGGCTGTTTCAGGCGAGGTGACGATGCGTGCTCTTGCCACCATTCTGCGCGAAGCCAAGATATGCTTGAGAAGTTCAAAGAGAATCCGGATGCTTATATTTGCATTATGAGCAGTGACCTGCTTCTCCTCGTATATTGTCGCTGTAATTCCACCGAGGAATAGGAGTGTCAATGCAGTGTTTTAACGGCGCCCACACCTCTCGAGCTTTTCCCGCTCATTTGGAGAGTATGAAGAAAAAGGTTGCCGAACTAAGCGCCCAGGAGATGGATAAAACCGACAGGGATGCTTGGATCGACTACTTCTTTGCTGAATTCCAAATTGATCCGGTTGTTATGTACATTGGGGAGAAGGAAAACGACATTGAGGAGAAAACTGTTCGAGAGTACAACACGTGGCACCAGATCGATAGACGATCCCCAAAATACCTCGACAGACCAGGCTATAGAGCGACCTGCAAGGTACCTTTCTCAGGGGACTTCACTCTATTTGAGCTGCAGCCAAATCTGCACACTCTCGCTTCCTTTGAAGTGGAGCAGATTGTGAAGCCCGGGAATGACGGCATTGGATATCTTGTGCTAAGCCATGAGCTTGCTCAACGGGACGCCAGTGCTGAAGGAATCGAAGCCCATTTCAAGGAGAGAGTCAACGCAATCCAATCGGAAGTTGAAAAGGTAAATATTGAGGCGATGCGCTTCAATGATACTCTTCGAGACAAGGTTGAGAAGGCAGTTGACGAGCGCATACAGCAAATCGATAAACTTGCCGATATCAGGCGCGGCCTCAACATTCCTCTCAACAGAATCGATGGATCACCTTACGCAAAACCCGTGCTTCTAAGGAAGCGAAAGCTGAGTTTTAGCAGACCTATCCCAAACGCAACGCATGAGGCAGCTCATAGTATTAGCGATGCAGACTATGAGGCAATCAATGCAATCATTGGAGATTGTGGCTCTTTGATGGAGCAGGCGCCCGGATCGTTCTCAAGCTTGAATGAAGAGCAGTTGCGTGACTACCTGCGTGGTATGCTCGGAACTCACTACGACAATGTTACGGGCGAGACATTCAGAAACAAAGGCAAGACCGATATACACATACCATTTGATGACCATGTTGCATACATTGCAGAATGCAAAATCTGGCACGGAAGAAAAGCATTCCTTTCGGCCCTTGAACAGCTCTTTTCGTATACAACATGGCGTGATACCAAGGTAAGCGTCATTGTGTTCAACAAGGACAATAAGAATTTCGATAAAGTGGTCGAGGAGATACAGGCCGCTCTCGATGAGAGATCCGCTCAAGTAGAACGCAAGTCGCACTCCCTATGGAGCTGCAAAATCCAGGCTTTGGATGAGCGCGTAATGCACGTCGTTGTCCATGCGTTCGACCTTCGATTCTAGGTTCTTTCTGGTTTGTAGAGTGCAAAATATGCTTCTGGTTATAGGGTATTGATGCAGGCCGATACCACTTTTTGCTTTAGACACACTTTTTAAGTATTGACCCACCAAGCACGGCAGGCCTCACAAAAGGCGCTTATCTCTCAAAATGATAGCGGCGGAGAAAACGTCCCCGCCCTTGGGTGAACCAGGGCCTTTCGGCCAGCCCAGAATATGCGCTATTTATAGCAGATTTTTTGAATTGTGTCGTCCAATCTTATCCGACAATCTTATTTTCCTCCTGAAGATACAGGAAGGCCCACCGCATTTCAGCATCATTGGGGGTGCTTTCTGTATCGTTACTACCGCGCGGTGTCAATTTTCTCAATGAGCTCGTTTGCCCACACAACCGCTTCTTCTGCAGTGGGGATAAGATTACTATTCGGCAACTGATCAGCATAGACGCTTTCCCAGGCTGGATTCGCTTTGATGAAGGGCGGCCAGCTTTGCATGTTTCGATAGGCGAATAGTCTCGTGCAAGTTGTTCTTACGTCTGAGTAGTTACCGTCATATGCCGCATTTATCAGCTGCAAATCGATGAGATCGTGCGCTCTCATGCTGTCAACTTCGCTTACTGCGTGCAGCTTTTGGGCAATCTGGTGGTGTAGCGGCATAATAGGAATTGGACCGATTGGCGGAAAACCTAATGCTTCAAGGAGAGTGTTAGCGTCTGAGGGTACAACAAGGTCAGGATCATCGGCGTCGCCTATTTCATCATGTCCGACTTCGAGTTCCACGGTCAGCCAAGGCTTATCGTTGTAGGAAAGCTTCACCGAAAAAGGTTGCATGACATATTGTGCGGGAACGCCCTTCGGGTGAGCCTGTCTTTCCTCAACCAGATGCCCGGTAAATCCGTTCCATCCTGCACTAAGTGCTGAATTCAGATGCTCAACGAATTTTTCAAGGGAAGAAGCGCGTACAACATCTAGGTCTGTGGTAAATCGGGTAGTGTTGTCGCCTAAGCGCATCTTGATTGCGCTTCCTCCTTTGACCGAGCCACTGGGAAGCATCTGCGCCACAATTGCGCTTGCTAAAATCGCGCGCTTTGCGACAAGATTTGCCTTTCCAGCAAGTTTTTCCAGAGCAATATCGAGGTTGCGCCTGCTGTTTGGTCTTTTAGTCTGCATCGGTATTCTCCAGTTTGTTCTTTAGGCATCGATACTCGTGTTCGCTGATGAAACCTTGCCTTCGCGCTTCCTTAGCTGCTGCGCTAAGTCGCTCCGGTAACATCTTGTCTTTACATGCGAAAATGGCATCATAGGCGCTTTGAGAGGGGATGCCGTCATAGATAGCACCCGGCTCAATTCCCTTGATGTATACGGCTATGAGATTTTCTGGCAGCTTGCGGCGTACACGCTGTGGGGTCGCTACAAATATTCTGCTGGGGTTTGTCGGAGCCAGTTCTAACATGGCGATAACAGACTCTCCAAAGAGAAGGGCGCCAGCTCCTGTTGCTGCGACGGCCCAGGCATACGCATCATTTTTCTCGGGAATCCACTTGGAAAGCTGGTAGAGTCCGTGTCCGACCTTGTTAATGCGTCCGCGTTTGGCGTACTGAACCAGCTCGTTGTTGCTCACTCCGGCTTGTCGTGCCTGAGCAGAGGTGATGAGCCCATGGTTGTCTGCCGCAATCTCAAATATATCGTCGAATTTTGTCATGTCAAAAGTATAACGAAAACATAATACTTTTGCCATATCGAGAAAGAAAGATGCGGGATAGTGAACCTGTTACAATCAATGCCGATGAGAGGAGGGGTTATGCCTACCCGTGAAATGATCAAGACCGCGCTTGAGCAAGAACTACGCGACAAAGATATCAGGGAGGCATATCTCTTTGGTTCGTATGCGCGCGGGAACCAGAGTCCTGAAAGCGATATTGATCTGCGCTTTCTCTGTGGTTCTAGCATGACTTTCGGCGAGCTCTACGACATACAGAAATCTTTGGAGAAGAAGCTGGGTGCTGGACTGGACATCGTAACAGCTCCTCCGTCCCAGATGCATCCCCGCTTCTACGATCGCATAAAGCGCGACGAGGTGTTGCTGTATGCTGCTCTCTGATCGCGATACCGATATCAGTGGTTTATTTGTCGAACAAGTCGCTGTGCGATCCAGTGCGAGCCAGTGTCAGAACCAACACGTCATCTTCAACACGGTAGATGAGTAGCCAGTCCGGCTGAATGTGACATTCGCGATATCCCGTCCAGTTGCCAGTTAATTCATGGTCTTTATTCTTTTCTGGCAACTTTTCGCCTCGTGACAAGGCTCGGATAACATCATCCAGTAGATCAATGTTCATACGGCGCTTGATTGCCAGCTTGTAGTCCTTTTTGAATTGTGTCGTCCAGACAATATCGCGGTTCATTGCTTCAGATCCCGGAGCGCTTCTTCCACATCGGAGTAACGCTTCACGTCAGGATCGCGCGCAATCCGTTTTGCTTCCAACATGGCGGCGATGGTTTCACTATTTGGCTGTTCTAGCCTGACTTCGAAGGGAAAGCCACCACAGCGCAGCGACTGGCGCAGGAAAACATTGATGGCGGTGGTGAGGTTTATTCCCAGCTCACCGTAAAGCGCCTCGCACTGCTTTTTGATGTCGGTATCCATTCGGACACTGAAATTTGTAGTACCTGCCATTGTATGAGTCCCTTTCAAGTTCGTTGCACCTATAACGCATATTATCTGCAATGCAAACTCAATGCAATAGCCAGGAATTCAGCGTTCTGCCTGTTTCGTTAACTACGAAAATCCTTATGACCCCATATGTTTCGCTAGAGTTAGAATTTATTATTACCTCAACGAACACAACAACTCGCCCTGCAAGTACAAAAGCGTACTGCGTTTACGGAGTTGAAAGGGCTGAGAAAATAAGCATTGTCTTGTTCGCTCAAACCCTACACAACATTACTGGAGTGCAACCCACTCTCATGTACGCTTTATCAATCAAAACGAACCTTATTACTAAATCGCATAAAAGGAGCAGAGAGAAAGCATAAGACTGTGACGCTATTTGATAGAAAATTCAAATAGATGCATAGGTCTCCAATCTTTTTGCAATAGGTTTTACATGTTTTGATAGTTTTACAAACCGAAAAATCTTGTTGCATAAAGTAGGTACAAACCTCATAAGGGAATCGATCTGATGGAAGGAGCTTTAATGAATTTCGATTTCACCTCTGATCAGGAGCTATTTTTTGCAAGTGCTAAAGAATACGCAGAAAAATACTTCACTCCTGAGCTCATCAAACAGTATTACGAAGTAGACCATCACATCAGCATCGAAGCTGCTATGGCTTTCCGCGAACTTGGCTTTATGCACCTTGGTCTTCCCGAGGAAGTAGGCGGCATTCCTTGCGACAAGCTCACGATTGTTTCTTTGGTAGAGAAACTCCATGAGTACACCAGCTGTGTTCTGCCCTTCCAGACAGACTTCAATTCCATCATGGACGTTATTGACTTTGGTAACGAAGGGCAGCAGGAAAAGATCATGGACGTCGTAAACAACGTTGAGACCACCAGCGTTGCAGTTACGGCAATCTCTGAGCCAGGTGCTGGTTCTGACAATAATGCTATGACCTGCGTTACTGTTAAGCAGCCTGACGGCACCTACCTACTCAATGGCCAGAAGACTTGGGTAACCTTGGCTCATCTTTCTGTTTACACCATCGTCGTTGCCAAAGACGAGGATCCTTCTTATGAAAACGACAAGTACTCCCTGTGGATGGTTCCCAACGGCATCGAAGGCTACACCTATGGCAACCTCGAGAAGATCGGTCAGCAAATTGTTCCATTCGTTGACTGCTTCTTTGACAACGTTGTTCTCACCGAGGATATGCGTCTTGGCGAGCCCGGTGAAGGCTGGAAGCTCCTCATGAAGAAGCTCGAGTTCGAACGCTGCCTCGTTGTTGCACAAGCTCTTGGTCAGGCACAGGCTATCATGAACGAAGTTGGTCCTTACTGCTCCGAGCGCATCTGCTTCCAGAAGCCAATCGGTCATCTTCCTGCTATTCAGCAGCACTTAATTGAAATGGAGACCATTCTTGAGAATGTACGTACCCGTCTCTACAAGGTAACCACCATGCTCGACCAGGGCAAGTCAACCCGTCTCGAATCTGCAATGCTTAAGGGTTATGCCTGCCAGAACCTAACCAAGGTAGCAGAACATGCTCTATCCATCTATGCTGGCATTGGTTACACCAAGGAAATGAGCGCTGGCCGCATTTGGAACGACCTCAAGGGCTACGAGTTTGCTGGTGGCACCACTGAAGTCATGGACTACATTGCGGGTCGTCAGCTGGTTAAGAAGTACAAGTAATCAAGCACTTCCCCATCCGGTCTCACTGACATTGAATGCAAAGGGCTGCACATTGTGTAGCCCTTTTTGTGTGTCCACTATGAATGCGAAAAGATGGAGCACGAGGTTGAATAAGAGAACAGAACCCTTCGCGCAACAATGCGGAAGACCCGAAGATACTTTTTCTTGCCCCTAGCGCAACGGCACAATCTCATACACGTCAGGGAGTTCGCCCTTTGCAACCAAATGCCTCAAATAAGCCATGGTCTGTGCAAGTAACGCACGCCGACCAAATATAAGCCGCTTTTCCCACGGAGTTCGACGAGGATTCTGTGTTGTAAGATACGCCAACTCACCAGGATCAGTCGTAGAAACCGATGCACACAATTCTTTAAAAGAAGATACCTGACGTTCGTAATGATCAAGGACATCTGCACATCGCTGCGGCAAATCGGAGCCTTCCTGCCCGTGACCACACAGCACCAAAGAAACGTCTAACGTTGCCAAGCGCTTAATGCTTTCAAGCATGCATCCGAGCTGATCGCCCTCTGATTCCATCATGACAGAAGGGTTTTGGTTGTAAAGCATTTGATCGCCCGCAACCAATAGATGTGCATGAGCATCATAAAGACATACGTGGCACAAATCGTGACCCGGCGTTTCGAGCACCTCAAGGCAGTATTCGCCTACGCGTATCATGTCGCCTTCACGAACACGCGTCAGAGGCATATCAAGCGGACCACTACGTGCCATAGGAGCCCAATACACCGGATCATACTCATCTGTAATCCCATAGCGCTTGCTTACCTCGCGCTCAATTGCGCCAATTTCTTTTGCCGCCATAACGGGAGCACGATGCTGCGCGGTCGAATCAACACCCGAATACACCGTCATACCTGGACGCGCAATTTGAGCAAGACCTCCCCAATGGTCCCAATGAAGATGGGTGAGAAACACATCTACCTCATCCCAACTGACACCAAGCGTCTGTAGCGCCGAATCAAACAAGGCTTTCGTCTCTGGAGCGTTGCAACCCGCATCAATCAGCAGCGAGCGACCCGTATCATGAATGCCATCTGCCTTAAACACATACGCGTTGGTTGGCCCAATTGCCACCGGCATATACAGATCAAGGCGATAGATTCCTGATGCCACTTCTTCAATACGTGGTCTATCTGAAAATCGATAGGGCATTTCCCCCGTTGTCATCACAACCCCATCCCTATACTTCATACGTCAATGTGATACTGTCACGCCTAAGCATACCCAAGATTACCGCTTATAGCACCCATCATCTCAACTCAAGACTGCTCGTTAGCGATACGAAAGATTGGCAATCATGAAACATGCCTCTGATAGAGCGCTTCACTAACACGAAGTGCGCCAAGCATGGACTAACTCATGTGCCGCACGATACGGATCAGGTGCCGCACACACCGCAGACACAACAAAAAAGCCATCGGCACCGGTACTCTTCACCACAGGAATATCTACCAGTTTTACACCGCCACCCACCACAATCGGCACAGGACTTATCTGGGCTAGGGCGCACAGATCACCAACGCTGTGCGTAATAACAGCTCCCTCATCATTTCGCTCACAATCAAGCTTAGTCTGCGTCTCGTGGAAGGGGCCTACACCAAGATAATCTACCAAGCTCATATCGGCTGTTTTTACATACTCAAGCATTTCATCTGCTCGAGCAGACAACCCCACAATGGCATCCTGACCTAAATACCGACGACACACCTCTACCGGAATGTCAGTTTGCCCCACATGAATACCGCCTACAGCAATACCCGCATCACGCGCTGCCAACACCACATCAAGACGATCGTCCACCAGTAAAGCAACGGTATCGGTTTTGCCGCACTCAGTAATCACATCTGCAGCCTGACGCGTATATTCAATCAAATCACGTGCCGAACATTCTTTCGAGCGAATCTGAACGCATGTAAACCCCGCATCAAGTGCTTGGCGAATAACATCGTTTACCGGTCGCTGGCAAGTGTTTTCTGGACCAATAACCAAATATGCCGAGATATCAAGTTTGCTTCTCATGTGCATCACGCTTCGTTTTCATTTAAAAGCGCATCTACTTTTGCAACTTTTTCACTTATCATACGTTCAAACCCGGGACGAATGTCGGCCTTCAAGACAACTTCGGTACGAATACCGCGCTCAGCAAGCACAAACGTGGCCTCCTTAACCACCTTCATAACCTCATCCCACTCACCTTCTAGTTCGGTGAACATGGAATTCGTCTTGTACGGCAGGCCTGACGTACGTATAACTTTGATTGCTTCAGCAACATATTCAGCAAGCTCATCGCCCACACCGAAAGGAGCAATGGCTACTGCTACCAACGTATTCATGACGTTGCCTCCAATACCTCAAAAGGATTGTGTGCAATATCTTCTGGTGTCATGCGATACAGCTCATCGAGAAAGGACACCTTAAAGCTCGCAGGTGCATCGCTGACCAGAGCAGCACGACTTCCTGCAACATTATAGTGAGCCACACCCGCAACTGCAGCGGTGAGCGGATCAGTCACGGCAGCATACACCGCCAATACTCCACCCTGCGAACAGCCAAAGCCCGTAACCTTTGACATGAGCGCTGAACCGCCATGTGAAACCACAAGGTTCGTCCCATCGGTTACAACATCAGATTCTCCCGACACCACAACCGCGCCCTGAGTATAGCGCGCAAGGGCAACGGCTGCATCGCGCGCCGAAGCCACATCATCAGTGCTATCAACGCCACGTGCTCGACCAACGTCATGCGCTGAACCACTCAAATTCCACAGGCCCGCAAGGGCAATAATTTCTGATGCGTTGCCTCGAATGATGGTTGGTTTGTATTTCTTAATTTGGCTCAACAAATCCTTGCGCTGCTCACCAATGCCGATACCCACCGGATCAATCACCCACGGCTTTTGAGCATAGTCAGCAGCCGCTGCTGCACGCACGACAGTTTCAGTGTAGATAGGAAGCTGAGTTCCCATATTGAGATAGAGCGCTTGACCAGCAGCAACGAGCGATTCTCCTTCATCGGGAAGATAGACCATAGCCGCCGACCCTCCCACGGCAAGCTGCGCATTAGCAACAAAATCGATCGTAACGGTGTTGGTGATTGATCCTGCAAGAGGATTCATCGCCCGCACATCATATACTGCTTGAACAATCTTCTCTTCTAAGGCCTTTGTGGTAATCGCTGTTTTTCCCATACATCTCACTCACTTTTCGCACCACTCTGTTGCAGGAGTCGCCCATACTTGGCGTAAGGAAAGAGCGCTGCATAAGCAGCGCTCTTAGTTTCCCAAGAATGCTCCCTACGCCAGTACTAACTGTCAGGTTCTAAGGGTTAAGCGTTCTGCCTTCTCAGCCTACCCAGCCACACATCCATGCGCTTTCGGCACCCCTGCATACGTTTATTAGTATCTGCCAGTGTAGCAAATTATCGTTGCCACACTAGCTTCAATGCAATTCACAATCCTCTATAAGAGGCATTTTGCTTGATCAACCAACCACTCTAGTTCGTCAATCAGACTATTTCGACTCTTCTATTGGTATTGGTGTGTCATCCACCTCATCAAGATTATTCTTCCAAACATAATGTTTTGTTTCTCGCGCAATAAGTGCCGACAAGCCCAAAACAGCGATCAAGTTTGGAACAGCCATCAACGCGTTGGTGATGTCGGAAATGTCCCATACAAAGCCAGAAACACCAATTGCACCCAAGAAGCAGATGAACAAGAAAATAATCTGGTAAGGCTTGATGGCATGTTTACCAAACAAATACGTAATACAACGATTGCCGTAATAGCTCCAACCAATACTGGTTGAATAGGCAAACAAAACCAAACCGATGCAAATCACGACAGAGCCAACAACAGGAATGCGATTAAATGCAGCCGTTACCAATGCTGCAGACTCAGCAAATCCGCCGTTTACATACATATCAAGAATCTCAGGATCCGCCAGAACTGATGTCATCAAAGCCAAAGCGGTCAATGCGCATACGATAACGGTATCCCAGAACGTGCCCGTCATGGAAATCAATGCCTGTTTTGCAGGATTTTTCGTGATAGCTGCAGAAGCCACCAAAGGAGAAGAGCCCAGACCAGACTCATTTGAGAACAGACCACGTGCACAGCCATACTGCAATGCCATCGACACGGTCGTACCAAGCGCTCCACCAAAAGCAGCACTTGGATTGAAGGCACTCTCAACAATAAGAACAATTGCATCCCAAAGATATGCACCGTTGATTGCAATGAGCGCGATACAACTCAAGATGTAAAAAATCGTCATAAAAGGAATGAGTCGTTCGCACACCTGCGAAATAACCTTAATACCGCCAAGAACAACAACCGCGATCAAAATCGTTACCGTCAGACCTACGATTACCTGCAGCCAAGAAGTCTCAAAAAGACCAAATACTGAAAACGTATTTGTTGCAATGGATGCATCTCCTGCAAGAGAAACGATTGCCCCAGAAAGCGAATTGGTCTGTACTGCAGCACCAATACCGAAAGCAGCAATCGCAGCAAAGAGCGCAAACAGCACGCCTAAAGCCTTGCCTAACTTTTTATTTTTAAAGCCA
Organism: uncultured Cryptobacterium sp.; assembly: GCA_964456695.1. Lineage (GTDB taxonomy): Bacteria > Actinomycetota > Coriobacteriia > Coriobacteriales > Eggerthellaceae > Anaerotardibacter. Next base: position 15,965 of record CAYWAO010000019.1, read on the forward strand.
CGCTGCAAGGCATACATTGCGCCACCGAGCATGTTGCCGTTATGATCCTTAACGCGATACTTCAAAGCGATCAGTGTCTCGGAATACTTGGTAGCAATACCAAATACACCGGTAAGCCACATCCAGAACAAAGCACCAGGACCACCAGCAAGAAGTGCCGTTCCTACACCGATGATATTGCCCGTTCCAATCGTAGCTGCCAGTGATGTAGTAAGCGCCTGAAAGGGACTTACGTCACCAGAACCTTCGTCTTTCGTGACCGACAGCTTAATACCCTTTAAAAGTTTACGCTGGATGATACCTGTTCTAAAAGTCATGAATACATGCGTTCCCAGCAACAGCAGGATCATAATAGGACCCCAAACAAACCCATCAATTGTGGAAACAACATCCTCAATCCAAGTTGCTGATCCTGTTCCTGCTACCGCAAGACCATCGCCAAGACTCACAAAAGGCTCAACGAAGAATTGGTACAAAAAATCTTCCATGAGACTCCTTACTCCAAGGCAATATCTCTGTTACATACCCACTAAATATCGCCGACACCACAATCTTCACAGAGTGCTCAGAGCTACCGTATGTGTTCTTGTTTCTCGATAGTCCCAAGATCATCGCGACGCTAGACACGCGTCTGCACACAAGGATCTTTCTTGAACCCGGAAGAAACACACCTCTCGACCAACCTCTGCGAAACTCATCGCGAAGCAAGAACCCTTTCCAAGCAGAGAAGTATGCACCACTCAGCACTACTGTTCACTAAAGTGTGCAGTAATTGTGTTACTCATTTGTTTCGTAATGTCATACATATATGAAATAATTGACGAGCGGCTTCACTAAAACGATTTTAGGCATAGTATTTTATTGTTTTGCCATTCGCCGAAAGTAAAACTCCAGTCGTGAGGTGCCCACAAAGGAAAACGAAGGTATTTCACGAGCATCATTTTGATAGTTTAACTCTCACAAACGGGTGTCACACAACCACGCGAAAGGAAGGCGACCGTGATTGGTACCATAGTAAATGCCTGTGCGATTGTACTTGGCAGCACTGTAGGAAGCATCATAAAGCGTGGACTTAAACCCAAGTATCAAGAAGCAATTTTCACAGCACTCGGCGTTGCGACGATTGGGCTTGGGCTCAACTCAGCTGTTCAAAACATACCTGAGAGCAATTACCCAGTTCTCTTCATTTTAAGTATGGCCATAGGCGCGGTCATTGGAACGGCCCTCAATATTGAAGAGCGCTTTAACAAAACAGTATCAAAACACTCCAAGAAAGGATCCGATTTAGCAAGCGGTCTATCAACAGCAATTATGCTGTTCTGTATCGGAACGCTATCTATCCTTGGACCCATCAACAGCGCCCTCTATCAGGATGAAACGTTTCTGTTCACAAACGCTACCTTGGATTTTTGTGCATCGATTGTGTTGGCTTCTTCATTTGGAATAGGTATTGCTTTAGCTGCAGCCGTACTCTTTTGCTGGCAGGGCGCTATCTATGTATTCGCGCAGGTGCTTGCTCCTTATATGAGCGGAGGCCTTATGGCAGAAATTAGCATCGTGGGCGGTTTACTAATCTTGGCAACCGGCATCAATCTGTTGAAGATAAAAAAGATTCCCACAATGAATTTACTTCCCGCCCTCTTTGTCCCTCCCCTTTGGTTTGCGCTTCTTACCCTGACCAATAACTTCGGTGGGTTTATAGGGTAAAACGATGCCTAGATACGTTTGCTTGCCTCTTTTTGCATGCGTTGGGCTTCCAGCTCATCAGTAGCGGCATTAAGAAGATACACGCCTATCACCACAAGCCCCAATCCAAGCGCAGTAAGCGGGGTGAAAGCATCATGCCAAACCAGCACGCCAACCAGCATTGTAAGAGCAGATCCTACACCGCCCCAAATGCCATATATAAGACCGAGGGGCATGTGTTCGAGAATCTTAACGAGCAAAATAAAGGAAGTGCCGTACCCTGCAATCGTTACAATGCTCGGCGCAAGCACGGTAAACCCTGCCGATACCTTGAGTGCGATAGTTGCAGTAACCTCACAAAGAATAGAGAGGCCTAACAGCGCGAACCAAAATCGCTTCGATGCTGCAACCCTCTTTATCTCTTGCGCTTTTTCTTCCTGAAAGATGGCATACGCAGCACGATGCGAGAATCCAGAACGATCTTGCTGCTCTTTGTGCTTTTTACTCATATCCGAACGTAGCATTACACACCAAGCTTCAAAATAACAATGCCGCCAATAATGGCGCACAAACCAACTACCTTTTTCAAGCTGAACCCCTCTTTCCAAATCACAGCACCAACGATTGCGGTCAGCGCAATGCCGGCACCGGTCCAGATGGCATACACCGGTCCTAAGGGAAGCTCTAGCAACACCTGAGAAAGTGCCCAAAAGGCTACGGAATACCCCAGCACAATGCCCACAATCGGTAATTTATACTTAAATCCCTGCGAGGCTTTCAGCATTGAGTCAGCAAAGACTTCTGAAATCACGGCTACCCCAATAAGCAAAAATGGATTCACGGCACCCTTTTCCCTCGTCATTCACAGTTTATAAGCGGGATACCATGCTAAACTCTACCCCTATGGGAGAGTCAAGGAGTGATATGAAAGAATCTCTACTTTCTATTGGCGAAGCCGCGAAACTTAAAAATGTCAGCATTAAATCACTGCGCTACTACGATCGAATTGGCATCCTTACCCCTGCCTATGTTGATCCCCACACCAACTATCGCTACTATTCAGCAGCTCAAATGTTCTATCTTGATGTGATTACCACCTGCACCGAACTAGGGATACCTCTAAAAGAGCTTTGCAATTACAGGAGGGACGACAATAGCCTTGATCTTGAGGGGCTCCTTTCAAAGGGAGCCTCCATCGCCCACACTAAAATCCAACAGGCTCAACAATCGCTCCTACAAATCAATTCCGCCCTTGATGAAATGCAGGCACAAGAAACATTCATGAAGCAAGCCAAGCCGTTTACCCGCACGATGCCCAAACGACTCGTGTATGCCCGCCCCTGGGAAAACGACATCTTCAATACCAAGTCCTACCTGAACATCATGAGTGATTTGTATTACCAAGCTGGAAGCATCAACGCAACACCGCTGTATTTTCAAGGCCTACTTGTTTCAAGCACTCACAAGAAACCGAACTCTCAGGACGAAGATCTATCACGATCAAATTCATATAGCTGTTTGGCGTATGTACAAATAGAGCCGTTTCCCAACACGCACGCACATTCACACCCTCACGTTATCAGCATTCCTGAAGCACAATACAAAGGCATTCGTATCGAAGACACATCACTCGATAACTGTATAAGAAAAGCCTTCTTATATATAAACCATGCACCGGGCAACTATTCCCTAACAGAGATTTGGGACAAGCATCTCCCGGATAACATATACGTTGTTGAAGTAATGAAACAAATAGTAGAATCTTAACCATTTACAACGGAAAGACTTTCCCTGTCAATTACCGCTGTAGGGCAAATCAAAGAAATAAAACACAAGTAAACAGCCCTTCGATACTGCCGCAACTACGGACACATGAATACATGAGGCATGTCTCACCTGCGTGCTGTTGCAATCAACGGCGTTTTGGTGCCATTCAGTCTACCCTGCGCTTTGGACTTCAAGGTACTCTCTAACATCTCCATTCCTGCTATTGACGACATTCAGCCCATCGAAGACTTCATCGTATTGAACAACATGTTGCCTTTAGGTTCGTTAGCATTCGTTCTGTTCTGTGCTCTACGCTATAGTTGAGATTGAAGAAACTTCCTCACCGAAACCAACCAAGGAAGGAAAATCGCATTTCCTGCATGAAGCCGCATTTGGATGTCCTACGGCATCCTCCCCCACACTGATTGTCATCATCTTCATTATGGGATATGCTCCAATGGTAATGACCTGGCTAGACCTGGGTTAAGAAAGGTGTGTTCCTAATGTATAAAACAACTCTAACTATCGATGGCATGATGTGCGGTATGTGCGAAAACCATATCAACGATGCAATCAGACGTGCTCTTTCTCCTAAAAAAGTTACTTCATCGCATCGTAAAGGCGTCGCTACCATCATTTCCAAAGACAAGCTTGACGAAGCCACTATCAAAAAGGTAATCGGTGAAACGGGTTATGAATTAGTTTCCATTTCGAGCGAACCCTATGAGAAACGAGGTTTGTTCGGATAGGCTCGTACTGAACTACAGGCTAGGTATAGGACTATAGGGGCCTAGGGCAGTTTTCCTGTAACCCTGCATACATAAGCACACATATACACACCACCACCCTATCAGCCCATGCCGATAGGGTGGTTTTCTTGATGAATGCGATACTTCCTGCCGATAGCCACAATGATTTGAACGTAAAAAGAAAGAAAAAGAGACCCAGTTTGTATTACTAAATGGGTCTCTTTTAAGTTAGTTAGATGCTATGTGTATCGCTATCTAATCTAGCGAGATTTGCGCCAAGCTACAATACCTGCACCACTTGCAAGTACCACAAGAGCTACTAGGCCAGCAGCAAAAGGTAAGGTTGTATCGCTTGTCTTTGGCAAGCTAGAACCACTTGTATTGCTACCATTATTAACGTTTACTACCTGGGTATTATTGTTAGTGTTATCGGTTCCGCTATCGCCAGGAGTTGTAGAAGTCTCAGACCCTTCAACGGTGTATTTCACCGTAGGAACGGGGAACTTTACAGTACCCTTTTCGCCGTCAGTGCCTTCATATTCGAGCTCCGCCCACTCGTTGGTCGGGGGCTCGTATTCCCCGGCGACCTCAGACTTGTTGACCAGAGTCAGGCTATAGGTCAACTCGACGTTCTGCGTGGCGACTACCGGAGTGTTGATAGTCCAAACGAGAGTCTCGGTACCATCATCAGCAACCTGGTATTCAACGCTGTAGAGCAGCGCCCCTTCACTGTCGTAGTAGTTCACCTTGTTGGCGTTGTCGCCATCGAGGACGCCTGCGACCTCTTCGCCGCCCACAGTGATCGTGAACGTGTCGGCGGTGATGCTGCCCGCATCGGTGAGGTCGAAGTCGCTACCAATAACATCAGTTACGGTACCAGACTGAATGGTGTAAAGGATGTCATCCGCGATGGAGGAGAATATCTCTTCAGCATCGGCATTGCTTACCTCAGCCTCGCCAGCGTTGGTGCTCATAGAGTTTAGATACTTCATGAGTTCCAGACCCCACGGGAAGTTTGCCCAATTGGTCGAATTGTCCTCGCCGGTTGATGTTATTTCGGGAACTGCGTAGGTGTAGCTATAAGAAAACAGCTCTACCAACGAAGCGAAGCCTGTGGCTGATTCATACAGGGCAAAATCAGCACCTACTGCGTACGTTTCAGCAACCTCTTTATTAGCCTCTTCGTTGTAGATATAGGTTTCTAGAACTTTGCTATAGTCGTAAACAGAGCCATATTCCTGGACATAACCAGCGTCCCTGGTATTTGCAAGACGCTCCTGGACATCTTCCAAATACGCATCGAACGTACCAAAAAGATCCTCGATACTGTACCCGCCATTGTCTGCGTAGTACTTATAAAGCATGTTCCAGGAATCATTACCAGTTATAGGACTCGTCGCGCCTGTCTCATAGGCGTCTTCATTGCTATTCCACCCAACGGTAGGAACGGTTGAGCAGGTGCCATCCTCATTCCAGACGTAGGTGATACCGTCGGAGAGCGTAATCAGGTACGTCGTCGTATACGCTGAATCCAAAGCGGCCAAGTCCGAGGTTGCGAGCTCTATGCCCGCGTCCATGTTCGTGCCGCTCGCACTCGCGCTGTTAACAAAGTTATCTATCGTGTCCTGTAGGGTTTGGTCGTCGGCGACGTTCAGCCAGCCCGTCGAGTTGGCATCACCCGCAAAGGTCACCACATCGTACACGATATTGGTATTGGTCTTGGTGGCAAGCTCCTGCAGCATGGCCGCTGCTTCATTGCGCATTGCCTGGCTGGTGGACTTGTCGATCAAGAACATGACGGCGACATTGTCCTTGCTTTCACTCGACCCGATAGACAGAGTGACATCGGTTTGATTGTTTTCGTCAAGATCCGACGCAGTCTTCTCGACCGTCACTTCCCCATCATCCGAAGTGTTCGCCGCATACGCAGCAAGCGGAGCCATGGCACCCAGCGAAAAAGCCATAACCAGCGCTA
>CAYWAO010000020.1:0-21427 GCA_964456695.1 uncultured Cryptobacterium sp.
AGGCGATGTTTGGATAGGTATTGACGTGTGACAATGCGACGATTCTTGCTGCTCATGCCCAACTGACAACAGGGCAGCTACCTGTACAGCAACCGTGAATCGATGCATCGCCTTCACTGGATGTTGAGTATTTGTTTTTGGGAGGGTCAATGAAGGCTAAGGGGATAGTGTTTAATTGGTGCAAAGCACTCCTTTAGGCGAGTTTTGTCGGCGACTGTACGAAATCTTACCTTAGGATAAGAAATCATGAAGGTTTCGCGCGAAAAAGCAGCTCTTGGATTTTTTATCATTTTGACTCTGGGGGGTCTTTGCCTTCTCATTACCTACATCGTGACCGTAGGGCATTCTCTCAATGTGGCTGCAAGCAATATTGATGATGCAACCGGTAATTTAGATGACTACACCGTTATTTTGTATGAAGGAACCGCAAGTGAACATCATGAAACGGTCGTAAACGAATCCCCTCAGCTTGGCTCAGAGCTTTCAAGCTACCAACTTAATATGAGTTCTGTTCAAGATAATACAGAGGCATCAACGGACGAATTAAGCGCTGACGATACGACGCAGTCCTCTGATGAAGAAGGGCAAAGCACAGTGTCGGTGCTAGAGCTTAAGGCTTCGTATGCTGATAAGGGTGCAAGCGTTTTTAGTCTTGATGTGACTAATACTTCGCGCTATAACGTCACGTCGGTTATACGGACTGACACTCATGTCTTTGGTATTTTCTCTATCGATGAAATTACTGCGCAAAAAACCTATTTTCAAAAGCGTGTGAGTGATTACGAGTTGCGAGATGTCGATATTATTGTATGTCTCGTCAGTGATTTATTCCTGCTTGATTCGTATGAGGGTGCCGACATTGTGATCTCAACTCAAGCCGAAGGGCTGGCTGCGAATGGCGTTTCAGTTGATGGCGTGTTTTATAATGACGCAGCTTTAGAAGGGCAAGTGGGAACGGTGCTTGTTTCTTCATCACGTACCATTACGGCACGTGATTCAACCTCGGTTTGAGCGTGGGTTATTTCTCCATTTTTCTTCCATTTAGTTAAAATATCTTGCGCACGTCTTATTACATTTTGATATGATACTGAAGTTGCCGCCATAAAGAGCGGTGGTGTCGTAATACAGATGCGGGTGTGGCGGAATTGGCAGACGCGCCAGGTTTAGGTTCTGGTGGGTAACCCCCGTGAAGGTTCAAGTCCTTTCACCCGCACCATTGCGAGCTATTCATAGTATCCAAGAAGGAGTTAATTCGTGAACATCAATGTAGAGGCCCTCGAGAATAACCGTATTAAACTTTCGTTCGAGGTTGATGCTGCTGATGTCGATGCTCGTATTAAGCGTACGTATCGTCAGGTGGCCAAGCGCTATAGCTTCCCCGGTTTTCGTCCTGGCAAAGCTCCTCGTCCTGTCATCGACAATATTATGGGCGCCGATTTTGTGCGTACCACGGTAACCGAGGATTTGGTAAATGAGGTGTATCCTCAGGCTCTTGAGGAAAACAATCTGGTGCCTCTGCAGCGTCCCGATTATGAATATGAGCTTGATCTGGTTGAAAACCATAAACCATTCAACTTCACTGCAACGATCGAGGTAAAGCCTGAACTGGAGCTTTCTAGCTATGATCCGGTGGAGGTAGAAATTCCTTCAACCGACGCTACGGAAGAAGAGATTGACGCTCAGATCGAAGAGCTGCGTAATTACTATCATGATTTCAAAAACGCCAATGCTAATACGAAGGTTAAGCCTGGCGAATATGTTGAAATATCCATGACCGTTACCGATGAGAACGGCGAAGAGGTCTCTGCTCTGTGTGCAGATCATCGCCTCTACGAACTGGGTCAGGGTGTTTATCCTGCATCGTTTGATGCTGAGTTGATCGGCCTCAAGAAGGGTCATGAAAAGAGCTTTGATCTTGATCTTACCAACGATGATTCTTTGATCACGACCAACCTTGAAGAAAAGGGTTTGTTCCATTTTGACGTTAAGATTGACGTTATCAAGCGCAAGGTTTTGCCTGAAATCACCGATGAGTGGACTCAGGAAACCTTTGGTTTTGAGGGCGTGGAGGATATGCGCTCAAAGATCGCTGATAGCATCAAGGGTCAGAAAATGAGCAACGCTCCTCGTCGTAAAGAAAATGAATGCTTGCTGGAGCTTGCAAAGCGTGTTGGTGATGCTGATCTTCCTGAAACCATGTTGGAGCGTCAGGAAACTCGTCAGCTTCAGGATTTCTATGGTCAGCTCTCTCGCATGGGTCTCACCTTCGATGCGTATTTGAAGACCTTAGAGATTAGCCCCGATCAGTTCAAAGAAGACAACAAAAAGCAGGCAGCTGATACGGTGCGCCAAGATCTGGCGCTGGATGCGTGGGCTCGTCATTACGAGATTGCGGCTACCGAGGAAGAAGTTCATGCCGAATTTGCTCAGGCTGATCTTGATGATCCGCAGGCTATTGAGGACACGTGGAGAAAAGAGGGTCGTCTGCCTATAATTCGTGAGAGCATCGTACGTGCTAATGCACTACGTGATCTAACCTCAAAAGCAAAGGTTACTGAAGTAGCTGAAACGAAGGACGAAGATTAAACGTAGCGTGTGGCACAAGCACGGTAAATGTAGAGTTCACACTTACTACGTTGCATGATTCGTGATTTTGATAGGGGGTAATTACTACAGTACTGTGGTAATTACCCCTTTTGAGACATAAGTGCAGTAATGTTTGTTACATTAGCATGGTAAATGGTTTATCGTACGTGAAATGAGGCATGAGGCATGAATCACAATTCTTCCCAAGCAGCACTTATCCCTTATGTTATTGAACAATCACCTCGTGGTGAACGAAGTTACGATATTTACTCTCGTTTGCTCAATGAGCGTATTGTTTTTCTTGGTGAGGCTATTGATGACGCGGTAGCAAATACCGTTGTTGCGCAGCTTTTACATCTTGAGTCAGCTGATCCCGACAAGGATATTTCTCTCTATATCAATTCTCCTGGAGGATCGGTATCTGCAGGGTTGGCAATCTATGACACGATGCAGTACATCAAGTGCGATGTTTCTACGATTTGCATGGGTCTGGCTGCTTCCATGGCATCGGTTTTGTTGTGCGCTGGTGCTGAAGGAAAGCGTATTATTTTGCCGAATGCTCAGGTTATGATTCATCAGCCTATGGGCGGATCCGGTGAGCGTACTCAGCAAACTGATTTCGAGATTCTTGCTTCTGAGATGAAGAAGACGCGCGATCGCCTCGAAAACATCATTGCAAAGCACTGTGGACAAACTCAAGAGCGCGTTCACGCAGACTCTGAACGAGACAATTGGATGACCGCAGAAGAAGCGTGTGCCTACGGTCTTGTTGATAAAGTTGTTGCATCGCGCTTTGCTACCGACGAAAAGGCTGAGTAAGAATGGCAGATAAGCCCGGTAATCTTCCTCCTCGCAGCAGTGATATTCATTGCGCATTCTGCGGAAAAACACCCGATCAGGTCAATGCAATGATCTCTGGTCCTAATGGTATTTGTATTTGTGATGAATGCATTTCGTTTTCTGCTGAAGCCATGATGACTGACCTTAATTTGCGTGGTCTTGAATCTGATGCGCTCAATCAGGTGCTTCAAGTTGAAGCGAACACTGATGATCCTCAAGATGATTTGTTGTTGCGCGATCTTCCGACACCGCGCGAGATTTTTGCACAGCTCTCTGAGCATGTGGTAGGTCAGGAAAACGCGAAAAAGGCTCTTGCAGTAGCGGTATATAATCACTATAAGCGCATCATGTTAGGTGAACATGCGCACGAGGGCGATGTGGAAGTAGCTAAGAGCAACATCATGCTGCTTGGTCCCACAGGATCGGGGAAGACGCTGCTTGCACAGACGCTTGCTCGTACACTCAAAGTACCCTTTGCTATTGCCGATGCGACCACGCTTACTGAAGCGGGTTATGTGGGCGAAGACGTAGAGAACATCCTGCTCAAGCTCATCACAGCAGCTGATTTTGATATTCCTCGTGCTGAAATTGGCATCATTTACATCGACGAGATCGATAAGGTTGCGCGCAAAGCAGAAAACCTGTCTATCACGCGCGATGTTTCAGGCGAAGGTGTCCAGCAGGCCTTGTTGAAGATCATTGAGGGCTGTGAGGCAGCCGTTCCTCCTCAAGGAGGTAGGAAGCATCCCCAACAGGAGCTTATCCATATTGATACCACCAACATCCTCTTCATTTTGGGTGGCGCTTTTGTGGGATTGCCCGATATTGTGGCTGAGCGCGTAGGTAAGACTAGTATTGGATTTGGCTCTGAAATGCCTGAGTCGAAGCGCGAGGCTGATGCTGAATTGCTCAATCAGGTTTTGCCTGAGGATCTGCATAAGTATGGCATGATCCCTGAATTTGTTGGACGTATTCCTGTGGTTACGGCGCTCCAAGAGCTTTCGAAGCAGGATTTAGTACGTGTGTTGACCGAGCCCAAGAATGCGTTGGTCAAGCAATATAAAGCGATGTTTGCCTATGAAGATGCTGAGCTGATATTTGAAGATGAAGCATTAGAGGCAATGGCTGAACAGGCGCTTGAGCATCAAACCGGTGCTCGCGGTCTGCGCAGCATTTGCGAGCGAGCACTGCAAGATATTATGTATGATCTTCCCGATCGCGCAGGATCTAAGCGAGTTGTGATTAGGCGAAGTGATATCGAAGGTTCTACGAATCCTGAGATTCAATATCTTGATACCGTGTTTGCTCTTGAGGGTGCGTAATAATAAAACATGATAAGTATGAGCGTCTGTCGTTGTATGTAATACTGCGGACAGTGCACTCGTTTTTTGTGTACCATCTGTGGTTGGTGTTGTAACAGCGTGCATGGGGAGGAATGATTCATGTCATCTGACAGCAAAAGCCAAGCGCTGGCTTACCGTGATTGGGAAAAGCCGCTTTTTGACGCTTGGAGAAACGAAGGGTTTTTTGCCCGCACGCCAGGATTTGGTAAAAATGGGGCAGAAACCTACACGGTAGTCATCCCTCCTCCCAACGTAACAGGCATGCTTCATATGGGTCATGCCTTAAACGATACGATTCAAGATACCTGCGTTCGTCACGCTCGCATGCAGGGATATCAAACTCGTTGGATTTTGGGAACCGACCATGCAGGTATTGCAACGCAGACCAAGGTTGATAAGCGCCTTGCAGAGCAGGGGATTTCTCGTTTGGAAATCGGACGCGAGAAATTCTTGGAAGCCTGCTGGGATTGGCGTGAAGAATATGGCAATACCATCGTGAGTCAGATTGCAGGCATGGGTTGCTCGTGCGATTACTCGGACGAAAAATTTACCATGTCTGAAGAATATGCCAATGCCGTTCGCAAGGTCTTTTGCGATTGGTATCACGACGGTTTGATCTATCGTGGTCGTCGTATTGTTAACTGGTGCCCTTCCTGCACGACAGCAATTGCAGACGATGAGGCGGAATATGTTGATGAAAAAGGCCATCTTTGGTATCTGCGTTATCCGCTTTCTGAGCCGGTAGACGGCATTGAGTACTTGGTGGTCGCCACCACGCGTCCCGAAACCATGTTAGGCGATACGGGCGTTGCGGTGTCTCCTAAGGATGAGCGCTATAAGAACTTAATTGGCAAGACCATTGATCTGCCTATCGTGGGACGTAAGATTCCTATTTTTGCTGATTACTATGTTGATTCCGAGTTTGGCACGGGTGCGGTTAAAACAACGCCTGCACATGACCCTAATGACTATGCGATGGGTCAGCGCAATGACTTGGAACAGGTGAATATTTTTGATGAGCATGCGGTGGTCGTGGAAGGCTATGGCAAGTTCAGCGGAATGACACGTGATGAAGCACGCGAAGCAGTCGTTGCGGAATTTGAATCACTTGGCTTGCTTGATCATGTAGAAGATCACGATCATTCCGTTATGACGTGTTATCGCTGCCATACGAAGCTCGAGCCGTGGCTTTCTGAGCAATGGTTCGTAGCAGTTGATCGCCTCAAGGAAGGGGCGGCCCGTGTGGTGGAAGAAGGAAAAGTTCAGTTCCACCCAGCGCGTTGGAAGCAAGTGTATTTGGATTGGCTGTACAACCTGAAAGACTGGTGTATCTCTCGTCAGCTGTGGTGGGGTCATCGCATTCCTATGTTCTATTGCGATACCTGTGGCTGGGAAGATGCGTCGATGGAAGATCTCACTACCTGTCCTCAGTGTGGCGCTTCCCTTCGTCAAGATGAAGACGTGCTCGATACCTGGTTCTCGTCGCAGTTATGGCCCTTTGCAACGCAAGGATGGCCTGAGGATCCTGAAGTGCTGAAGCCCTACTATCCAACTCAGATGCTTTCAACAGCGCGCGATATTATGGGTCTTTGGGTTGCCCGTATGGTCATGTCTTCGCTGTACTTTACTGGTCAAATTCCCTTTACCGACGTTATTATCCATCCTACGGTGATGGCTGCCGACGGTAAGCCTATGTCGAAGAGCCGCGGTAATGGCGTTGATCCTTTGCAGCTTATGGAAGACTATGGGGCTGATGGTATGCGTTTTGGCTTGCTCATGCAGGTCACGGGCGCGCAGGACTTGAAATTCAATGAGACGAAACTGGTGAGCAGCCGTAACTTTGCCAACAAGGTTCGTAATGCTGCGCGTTTTGTCATGATGAACCTCGAAGACTGGACGCCAGGCAAGCCCGAACCTACGACACCGGCTGATCGTTGGATTTTCTCTCGTTTGGCACGTTTGGTTGCTTCTCTTGATGAGGCATATGAAAACTACGAATTCGGCGATATAACGCGTGAGCTTTATGCCTTCTTCTGGAATGAGTTCTGCGATTGGTACATTGAGCTTTCCAAACCTCGTCTTGCGGCAGGCGGCGAAGATCGTGCGGCGTGCCAGCGCAATTTGGTCTATGTTCTTGATACGGCACTCAGGCTTTTGCATCCTGCGATGCCGTTCGTTACCGAGCAAATCTATCAGGATCTTCCTTCTGAAAAGGATTCCAAATACTTAATGATGGCTGCGTGGCCTAACGCAGAAGAACTTTCTTGTTTTATTGATCCTAAAGCAGAGCGTGCTCTTGCGATTGTGACTCAAAGTGTTTCTGGCATACGTTCTATTCGTGCACGTTATGGTATCTCTCCTAAGGCAACACTCGATATGTACGTTAAGGTACAAAGTGACCGAGCGGCTGATCTGTTTGTCGAACAGCAGGACTTGATTGTTGCGTTGGGTAACGTCAGTGTTAAGGAAGTTTCGCAAACCCTTGATAAGCCTGCTGAATCAACGATGCGTCTTGCAGATGATGTTGAGATTTATGTGGTGCTTTCTGGTTTGGTTGACTTTGATGCAGAACGAGCACGCATTGAAAAGGAATTAGCAACGCTGGAGAAGGATCGCATCAAGTTTGATAGGAAGCTTTCTAATCCGGGCTTTTTGTCCAAAGCGGCTCCCGAGATTATCGAAAAAGATCGTACTAAACTGGCAGATATAACAGACCGTATGCAACGTCTGCGCGGTGAGTTAGCTGATATAGAGCAGGAGGACTAGAGTATGAGCGAGCTTTTGTCTCAAATACTATCACCTGGGGTAATTGCAGCACTGGTTGTCGTGCTGGTAGTATTCATCATTTTGTATTTTCTTTCGATCTTTTGGTCTATTCGTGACGCATCGCAGCGTGATGTTCACTGGGCTCTTGGCCTGCTTTCCATCATTCCTATTGTGGGGTTAGTGGCCTATTGCCTGCTTCGTCCTGCTTTGTTGAAAGCTGACAAAGAAGAGCAGGAACTCGAAATTGCCCTGAAGAGGCGCGAACTGATGCGCTACGGTGATTGTGCTCACTGCGGATATCCTGTTGAGGCTGATTATGTTATGTGTCCCCATTGCCATCAGCGTCTCAAGAATCTCTGTTCCGTGTGTCATCATGCGCTTGATCCTTCGTGGTCGGTTTGCCCGTATTGCACTACTCAAATCGGACCAAGGAAATAGCACGGCAGTAAAACGGCGCAACTTATACGAAGCACTTCAGTTCAGCTTTTTTGTTGAGTTCAGTGTGAATATGTTAAGGTGAACGAGCCGCGTATTGCGCGGCTCGTTTTATTGTAGGTAGTGCAGGTGCTTTGTGCGCACCCGGCACAAAAGGAGGAACTCCAATGGAAATCACGCTTCCTGACGGATCAAAAAAGACGCTTGAAAATGGGGCTTGTGTTATGGATGTTGCATCGAGCATCGGTGCAGGTCTTGCGAAGGCGGCCATCGCAGGCAAGGTAAATGGTGCGTTTGCTGATCTCACCACTCCTGTTGCAGATGGTGATTCGGTCGAAATAATTACAGATAGAAGTCCTGAGGCGTTAGGTATAATGAGACACTCTTGTGCTCATGTTATGGCTGAAGCGGTGCAAATCCTGTTCCCTGGTGCGCAGATTGCATTTGGCCCTCAAACAGAGGATGGCTATTTTTACGATTTTGAGTTGTCTCGTTCTCTTTCTACGGATGATTTTGAAGCAATAGAAAAGAAGATGGCAGAGATTATCGCACGTGACGAACCCTTTATTCGTGAGGTTGTAACGCGTGAGCAAGCTGAAGAGATTTTTGCCGATCAGCGCTTTAAGCTCGAGCATGTCCGCGAGCTTCCTGAAGATGAAGAAATCATCATTCGTCGTCATGGTGAATTTGTCGATCTGTGCAGCGGACCTCACGTTGCGCATGCTGGCCAGATTGGCGCGTTTAAACTGATGAAAATTGCCGGTGCGTATTGGAAGGGTGATTCCAACAACGAAATGCTGCAACGCCTGTACGGGACGGCATTTTTCAAGAAGAAGGATTTTACCGCCTATCTTCACAATCTAGAAGAGGCAGAAAAGCGCGATCATCGCAAGCTTGGTCGTGAGCTAGGGCTGTTTATGCTTGATGAGCAGGCGGGCGTAGGACTGCCTTTGTATCCTCCGAAGGGTGCGCGTGTGATTCGCTTACTGCAAGAGTGGCTACGTCGTGATTTGTATGCGCGCGGTTATGAAGAGGTTATAACGCCGCATGTGTACAAAGCTGATGTGTGGAAGATGTCTGGGCACTACAACTTCTATCACGAAAACATGTATTTCTTTGAGATCAACGAAGGAAGCGACGAAGAGCCACGCATGCAAGAATATGGGGTAAAACCCATGAATTGTCCTGGTCATGTGATCTTGTATAAGAACGGTATTCACTCCTATCGCGATTTGCCGCTGCGGTTATTTGAGTTTGGTACGGTGTATCGCCACGAGCTTTCCGGCGCGGTGCACGGACTATTGCGCGCGCGTGGCTTTACCCAGGATGATGCGCATGTGTTCTGCACGCGCGATCAGGTCGTTGATGAAGTCGTTGCTATTCTTGATCTGGTGGATCATATCATGTCGACCTTCGATTTCACCTATGAGGCAGAAATTTCTACCCGTCCCGAAAAGTCAATTGGCTCTGATGATATGTGGGAGCATGCAACGAATGCTCTGAAAGAGGCGTGCGAGCGTCATAACTTGTCCTATGACATTAACGAAGGTGATGGCGCATTCTATGGTCCAAAAATTGACATTAAGGTGAAAGATGCAATTGGCCGTACGTGGCAGTGTTCGACGGTACAGGTTGATTTTAACTTGCCAGAGCGCTTTGAGCTGACGTATCGCACCGCTGAAAACACCGAGGAGCGTCCATGGATGTTGCATCGTGCAATCTTTGGATCGATTGAGCGCTTCTTCGGTATTTTGATTGAGCACTACGCGGGAGCTTTGCCGCTTTGGCTTTCTCCTGTGCAGGTTGCATTGCTGCCCTTGGCAGATCGCCATGTTGATGCTTGCAATGAGTTGGCAGCGAGGATCACCGCTGCAGGAGGGCGCGTAGAGGTGTATGCGCAAAATGAGCCAATGCGCGTCAAGATTGCGAAAGCGCAGGCAGAAAAGATCCCGTACATGGGAGTTATTGGTGATAAAGAATTAGAGCAGGGCGGTGTTTCAATTCGTGAGCGCCACAAAGGTGATTTGGGCGTATGGGGCGAAGAGCAGCTTCTCGGTGAAATTCGCAAAGCAGCCCTGTAGGCTCTCTATATGTGTGTATATATCCTCTCTCGCACGTGGTGCGTCATCACTGAAGTGCTACCCGTGCTGTAAGTGAGGGGTACGTGCGTTAGTCAAGCGATAGCAGGCTTGGTAGGCAAACTTGGTTCGAAACAATGCAATAACGTTACAGGCGACCCTTTGTGTGAGGGTCGCTTTGTATATGGGGATTTTAGTATCTTCGTTTGCCTGAGCACTATGACTAGGTCACGGAATAGCTTTACGGAAGTCTTCTAAAATGCTACTATAATAGTAGCAAAATTACAGACGGCATATAAGATTTCCCGTGCGTGATTGTACGCACAAGCATATACACCCTGAAAGGAGGGGTATCATGGCTACTCAGATTACTTCAAATGAATTCTTCGATAAGGTTATTCATTCCTCTCAGCCTGTTTTGGTTGACTTTTTTGCAACGTGGTGTGGTCCCTGTAAAATGATGACACCGGTACTGGATGAACTTTCTCACGATGTAGAAGGCGAGGCAAAAGTATACAAGGTTGATGTTGACCAGGAGATTCCGTTAGCGCAACACTTCAATGTGATGAGCGTTCCAACCATAATTGTCTTTAAGGATGGTCAACCAGCTGAGCAGTTCGTCGGCGTGCAGCCAAAAGCGACGTTGGCACGAGCACTTTCTTAAGATACGTTTATCGACATAATGTGCAAAGGGGCTTTTGAAAATGAGGCCCCTCTTTGTATGATAGCGGTGGAGATTTTTTACAAGAGTTTACTTCACGTATTTTGTTCGATGAGTGTTGTGTTCATCCAAGTGTGGTAAGGCGTGCTGCTTGTATGGCGTGCTGTGTATGTGAACCAGCTGGATCAAGAGAAGGAAGGCTTGTCAAATGATCGATGTTGCTATTGTCGGAGCTGGTCCAGCGGGACTTGCAGCAGGTGTGTACGCCGCTCGTGCAGGTCTTTCTGCTACCTTGTTCGAAGGGCTGATGGTGGGAGGTCAGCTCACCTCGATAGATCAGCTTGAAAATTATCCCGGGTTTGCCCAAGGTGTTAATGGTTTTGAAATTGCCGTTTCAATGCGTGAACAGGCAGAACGTTTCGGAGCACAATTCGTTTTAGAGCGTGTTGAGGCGATAGAGTCCGTACAGGATTCTGCTGATCGACAGGTGTTTGCCCTCAAAACTGCTGATCACAAATTTGAGGCTAAGACTGTTATTTTGGCCATGGGAGCCAAACCAAGAAAACTACCGATAGAGGGAATTGACGATTTGGTTGGTCGTGGTGTGTCGTACTGTGCAACGTGTGATGGCAACTTTTTCCGCAGCAAGGATGCGGTAGTGGTCGGTGGGGGAGATACCGCGTGCTCTGATGTTGTGTATCTCTCGCGCATCGTCAACCAGGTACATCTCGTACACCGCCGGCATGAATTGCGTGCAAGTAAGTGGTATGAACAACAGCTTGAAGGACTTACCAATCTGACTATTCATTGGGATAGCGTAGTGAGCGATGTGCAATCTTGCGATGGTAAAGTCTGTGCCGTAGAACTTCAAAACGTCCACGATGACTCAACAAGCAATCTTGCTTGCGATGCATTGTTTATTGCCGTGGGAACCGAACCTGATACAGCATGGGTGTCTGAGCTTGTTGATCTTGATAGTCATGGCTATATAATTTCCTATGTTGAAGGGCAAACGTCGCATCCGGGCGTGTTTGCGGCAGGTGATACGCGAACCACGACATTGCGTCAGGTAGTAACGGCGGTATCGGACGGAGCTCTGGCCGCAGAGTCGGCTGCTAAATATATCGCATCGTGGTAAAATGACAGGTCGCAATTTTTAAGATGTGCTCTGGGCATCCGGGGCACATCTTTGCTGCTTAATGAAATGATGTGACGTCGCAATCGTGTAAAGGAAGAGGAATGCGCGAAAAGCTTACCAAGATTATCGAAGCATACAAGGAATTGGAAGCAAAACTTGGCGATCCAAGCGTAGTTGCTAATCAGCAGGAGTACAACAAGTTGGCAAAAAGTTATGCCGACCAGGGTTCTCTCGTGGCAAAGGCTCGCGAATATTTGCAATCGTTGGATGATTTGGATGAAGCTAAGGAAATGCTGAGCGAACCTGACATGAAGGAATTTGCGCAGGAGGAAATAGCTCGCATAGAAGATACGCTTCCTTCGCTTGAAGAAGACATTAAGCTGATGCTCATTCCGTCTGATCCTGCTGACGAAAAAGACATTATTGTGGAAATCCGTGCCGCTGCCGGTGGTGATGAAGCTGCCATTTTTGCCGGTGATCTCTATAAAATGTATCTGCGTTTTGCCGAGCATCATGGCTGGAAGGTTGAAACACTTGATATCTCATCTTCTGAAGTAGGTGGCTACAAAGAAGTACAGTTTAAAGTTATGGGCGACAAGGTATATTCCGTTATGAAGTTTGAATCGGGCGTACATCGTGTGCAGCGTGTTCCTAAGACCGAAAGTCAAGGAAGAATTCATACGTCCACCGCTACGGTGGCGGTGTTGCCTGAGGCGGACGAAATCGATGTTGAGATTAACGAAAATGATTTACGTATCGATGTGTTTCGTGCCGGTGGTCCGGGTGGTCAATGCGTGAATACGACCGACTCAGCGGTGCGTATTACGCACTTGCCAACGGGGTTGGTGGTACAGTCTCAGGATCAGAAGAGCCAGCTGCAAAATAAAATTGCTGCTATGTCGGTTTTGCGTGCACGTCTGTATGAAAAAATGCTTGCTGAACAGCAGGCTGCAGAAGGCGCAAAACGTCTTGCGCAGATTGGTTCGGGGGATCGTGCTGAGAAAATCCGCACCTATAATGCACCTCAGGATCGCGTGACCGACCATCGCATCGGATTCAACTCAACCTATACCGGCGTGTTGATGGGAGACTCGCTCGGCGAGGTCATAACTGCCTTGCAGGCGGCAGACCGTGCTCAGAAGCTCGAAGAGGCGGCAGTGTAAACGCATATGGCCGACTTGTGGACCGTTAAAGATGTACTTGATTGGACCATTGGGTACCTTGAGAGCAAAGGGGATCCGAACCCCCGGCTTTCTGCGGAATGGCTTACCTCGGAAGCAACAGGGCTTTCGCGTGTTGATCTCTATGTACAGCTTGATCGCCCGCTATCGCTGTCCGAGCGTGATACCTTGCGTGGCTATGTGGCTCGTCGTGTGCAGGGTGAGCCACTGCAACTTATTAGCGGAACCGCCCCGTTTCGCTATCTTGTATTGCAGGTTGCGCCCGGTGTGTTAATCCCTCGTCCTGAAACTGAAGTTTTAGTCAGCGAAGCGTTCGTAGAACTTCGCTTGCCGCGTGTTGTCGATCATATCCATACCGAAGAGGAGGGTGAAGCTCTTGTCAGCCCCGATTTGCCTTGCATACGTGTCATTGACCTGTGCACCGGATCGGGCTGCATAGCGTGTGCGCTGGCTTCCGAATATCCGCAAGCACAAGTGCTTGCACTCGACATTGCGTCTGAGGCATTGATGCTTGCACAGCGCAACGTTGAGCAGTTGAATCTTGAGCAACGTGTTGAAGTGCGCAAAAGTGATTTGCTCTCTGCGCTCAGCCCTGACGAACTGGACTCGTTTGATCTTCTAATTTCAAATCCACCGTATGTTCCTACCAAGGTGTTAGAGACGCTTGATGCCGAAGTCAGTGCCTATGAGCCTCGTCTCGCTCTTGATGGGGGCTCTGATGGTCTTGATGTTGTGCGGTCTTTTCTTCCTGATGCTCTCCGCGCTCTTCGTGTAGGCGGCGTGCTTGCTCTTGAGTTGTTTGAAGATCATCTTGATGCAGCGCAACAGCTTGTAGAACAGGAGGGGTTTGTTGATACGCGTGTGGCGCTGGATCTTGCGGGCAAGCCCCGGGTATTAATTGCTCATAAGCCTGTACTGTAGGTACGCTGCGCCACAATATTTCCTTGGTGTTGGGGCAGATGTTGCAGGAATGGATTGTGATACGTGCCATACTGAGAGCTGTTAACGGCACAACGCTTCAAGGCATGAAGACTGTGGGCAAAACCACTTTAACCGTAACAAGATAGTCGTATGTTCGTAAAAAGATGTAGGTGAAGACACATGCACGAAAATCTTCTTGATGTACAGTTGCGTGAATCTCTTTCGGTTATGCAAAACCGCCTAGAAGGATATCAGCCTTCGGTCGGGATCATCTTGGGTTCTGGTTTGAGTCCGTTAGCTGATCATATAGAAGATGCTACCTATATTCCTTTTGCTGAGGTTCCTCATATGAAAACAAGCACGGCAACCAGTCATATTGGTCGGTTTGTGTGCGGTATGCTATCCGGTGTGTGCGTGTTGGCTATGCAGGGACGTTTGCATGGGTATGAGGGAAATTCTGCCCAGGAAGTAGCGTATCCGGTGTGGCTAATGAATCGTTTAGGCATCAATACTCTGATCACCACGAATGCAGCGGGTGCCATCAATGAGACGTATCACGTAGGAGATTTTTGCGTGATGTCTGATCACATCAATCTGACGGGAAGGAATCCGGTTGAAGGCATTGATCCGGATGGTCTTGCGCCTCGTTTTGTTCCCATGAAAGATGCGTATGATCCTGGTCTTCGAAGCCTCGCACAGAAGGTAGCACGAGAGCTTACCATTTGTGTTCAAGAAGGCGTGTATTTAGGATGCTTAGGACCGAGCTTTGAAACAGCAGCAGAAATTCGAGCATTCAGAATTCTTGGTGCCGATACGGTGGCTATGAGCGTGGTCGAAGAGGTCATTGCTGCGCGTCACGTTGGTATGCGTGTTTTAGGTATGTCTTTGGTTACCAATATGGGCTGCGGTATTGGGGGTTCGTCTCCGAATGATGATGAAGTACTTGATGTCGCAAAGACACGCGAAGATGATTTCGTGCGTTTTGTGAAAGGGATCCTAGCTGCTCTTGCGGAGTAGCTAGGATGGTGGCCTGTTTAAGACAGTGATGTATGAATATGTTCCCCATAATGTTGGGTTACAAAATGGGTACACACTTTCACATATTTGTTGAATAAACTTGAAAAAAGCTAAATCCTATTTAAAGAAAACGAATAGATGTCGACTTTTTGAAACTTCTGAATTCAATAATGTCTGTCATCATGGTTTAATGTGGTCAGTTGATTTGAAACACGTTCACATTTGGTAGTGCCTATAGTAGGGGGAGTTCGGGAATGCCGGTGTGAACGCTGTTTCCCGCAAGGAGCATAGTGGAAATGCTTACGCGGGAGGGGCATTTGATCGGGGGATACGTTCCCTCGATGCAGAGAGGCTCGTTACAGCTGTGAGGGGGCAGCTGTAACGGGCTTTTTTTGGTAAAGGATCCTATCATGACTTCTTCTCGGACGCTCTTCATTGACGATATTGCAGTAGCAATTACGTATAAGCGCGTGAAAACTATTCGACTCAGGGTTGATCCTTTGAGTGATGTTGTGGTGTCAGCACCGTATGGAACAGATGATGAGCTTATTGCGAGTATGGTGCGCAGCCGTCGTGGTTGGATAGAACAACAAAGGCAAGCCTTCCAAAACTCGCTTCAAGCAAAGGCAGCGCGTGCAACGAAAGAAGAACAACAGCTTTGGAAAGATGTCGTGCAAGCATGTACGCCTCCGTTAGTGAAAGAATGGGAGGCAATCTTGGGGGTGCATGTTTCTCAACTTACGTATCGCAACATGAAGTCTCGCTGGGGAAGTTGTCAGCCTTTAACAGGGAAGGTGTGTATCAACACCCGACTCGCTCTTTATCCTCCTGAGTGTTTAGAATATGTCGTTGTTCATGAGTTGTGCCATTTGCTGATTTCAAATCACGGACCTGATTTCAAAGGCCTTCTTGATCGTGTGATGCCCGATTGGCGCGAGCGCAACGCGAAGTTGCGGGGTTAGTCAGTGTGCTACGTGTGCTTTCTGACAAGATCGAGAAATAGACTGACTGCAGTGTTTTGTTCCGTACTCTTATGGTATGCAATGAACAGTGTTCTAAAGTCTTCTGGTGTGGCATCGATGGGAATGACGCTTACATCATCGCGATACGCGTCTATAAGCCATGACTGAGAGGCGAGTGCCATAACATCGGGGTTGGCAAACACAATCGAGGCGAGCGTAATTTCATCCTTATAGCGATAAGAGATATTGATGGGTGTGCCGTTAACTAACGCGGCTACTTTTTGTCCAAGCTGTACATCAAGATCGTAGGTAATGATGTAGTGCCCGATCAGATCATTAAAGGTGATTGAGGTTCGCTGAGCAAACGCATGCGCCTTATTCACTAACAGCACCAGTCGTTGCGTCCAACAAGTCAGGTTGACTATTTCGGGATCGTCAATGGCGGTGTCAAGAAACGCAATATCGAGCGTGCCATTTTTGAGCTTTGTTATGAGCTCATGGGTTGATGCTTGCGTGATGTTGATTCTGGTTGATGACTTAGTTCGTTTCCGAAATTCGTAAATAAGGTGCGACCATTCTTTACCTTGCGCTGAATAGATGGTACCCATGAAAATTTCTGACGTTTGTTCCTGAGATTTTCCTTGTACCTCAACAATACCGTAGTTCAAAAATTTCAGCGAGGTTGTTACATACTGAAGAAACAACGAACCTTTTTCGGTGAGATCGACCGATCCCTTTTTACGAACAAAAAGCTGACAGCCTAATTCTTTTTCGAGACCATTGATTGCTTGCGATAGGGTGGGTTGTGAAATACAGGCTTGACGGGCTGCTTCTTGAAAGTTTTTTGTGTCCGCCAATGTGACGAAATAATGAAGATGGGAAAGGTTCATCCTTTGCTCCTAGGTACCCGCACGCGTAACTATTCTGCATTTTAGCAAATAAAGTAAAAAATACCCTTTTTATGCTACCTATGGTGTTATAGTGAATCACAGTAAAAGCGATGAAGAGGAAAAGTAGGGACGAATCCATTCCCCAGAGAGTTGGTAGTTGCTGGAAGCCAATGGTGGACGGTCCGAAAGGCGCCTCTGAGCTGTTCTGTCTGAACGTTTTTTATTTCATTTGGACGATCTTCAGATGAGTAGAAAATCAGTAGGCTGAATCGGTGACTCCGTAATCGGTCGGAAGAGGTGTATCCTTTCCTTTCTTTGTGGTCCTGATGCAGTCTACTGCGCAGGATTTTTTTGTGTATAGAGGTTAAAACCTTATGCGATAGAGACGTGAAGCTAGGTTTCAAGGCGAGGGCAAGACAAAGGAAGGACGTGATTTCCATGCGAAGTGACGTGATTAAAAAGGGTTTCGCGCGAGCACCGCACAGAAGTTTACTCAAGGCTGATGGATTAACCGACGAAGAATTAGAACGACCGCTTATTGCAGTAATTTCTTCCCAAAACGAAATTATACCCGGCCATATTCATCTCGACAAAATTGCCGATGCCGTAAAGGCGGGCATTCGCATGGCGGGTGGCACGCCGCTTCAAGCAAATACCATTGGTGTTTGTGATGGTATTGCCATGAATCATGAGGGTATGCATTATTCTCTGACGAGTCGAGAAGTTATCGCTGATTCTGTTGAATGTGTTGTTCAGGGTCATGCCTTCGATGGTATGGTTCTCATTCCTTCGTGTGACAAAGTAGTTCCCGGTATGCTTCTTGCGGCATGCCGCTTAAATATTCCGACCATACTTATTTCCGGTGGCCCCATGCTGGCGGGTCGTGATAAGTGCGGCAATCAGACTGACCTTAATACGCTCTTTGATGCAGCGGGTCAGGTGGCTGCAGGCACGATGACCGAAGAAGAGTGCAAGTGGTTTGAAAACACGGCTTGTCCGACGTGCGGTAGCTGCTCAGGTATGTTTACTGCGAATTCGATTTGCTGTCTTTCTGAGGGCATTGGTATTGCGCTACCAGGCAATGGTACGATTCCTGCTGTGTATTCGGAGCGCATGAGGTTGGCAAAACAAGCAGGCATGAAGATCATGGAGCTTGTTGAAAAAGACATCAAGGCGCTTGATCTTATTACTCCTGCTGCTATTCATAACGGTATGGCGCTTGATATGGCCTTCGGTGGTTCAACTAACACTATGCTTCACCTGACGGCGATTGCTCATGCGGCAGGTTGTCCTATCACCATGGATGGCTGGGATGATATTTGCCATCGTATTCCTAACATCACGCGTATTGCACCTGCAGGACCGCTGCACATTGAAGATCTGAATGCAGTTGGCGGTATTTCAGCGATTGTTGGCGAGTTGGGTCGTCATGGTCTCTTGGATACTTCAGCAATTACCTGTCATGGCACGATGCAGGAATGGATCGATTCCTGCCCACCTGTTGACGGTGAAGTGGTTCGTACGGTGGAAAATGCGTACAGCTCTGTTGGTGGCCTGCGTGTTATGAGGGGCAATCTTGCACCGGATTGTGGCGTAGTAAAGCAGTCTGCGGTTTCAAGTGATATGCGTCAGCATCGTGGACCTGCGCGTGTCTTTGAATCTGAAGAGGAAGCATGTGAGGCAATCTTTGGTGGAAAGATTAACCCCGGCGATGTCGTTGTGATTCGCTACGAGGGTCCCGCAGGCGGTCCTGGTATGCGTGAGATGCTGACACCGACTTCGGCAATTTGCGGCATGGGTCTTGATCATGATGTGGCGTTGATCACCGATGGTCGTTTCTCTGGCGCCACCAAGGGTCCTGCTATCGGTCATGTCAGTCCCGAAGCAGCAGCTGGTGGTCCCATTGCCTTGGTACATGAAGGCGACATGATCGATATCGATATTGATATGGGTTCCATTACGTTAGAAGTTTCTGACGAAGAATTAGCTACACGACGCGAGACATGGGTTAAGCCCGAACCCAAGTACAAAGTTGGCGTCTTGGCACGATATGCAAAGTTCGTTTCAAGTGCTGATAAGGGGGCGTATTTCGGATGAGCATAGACAAGGAGTATGAAGCCAGAATGGGTCTTGGCCCTCATACTGAAAAACAAGGGAAAAAGATGCTTGGCTGCGAAGCGATCATTGCATCGCTTGAAGCTGAAGGGGTTGATACTGTCTTTGGTTATCCCGGTGGTCAGGCAATTAAAATCTATGACGCACTGTATGATTCAAACAAGATAAAGCATATTCTTGCTCGTCACGAACAGGCTGCTACGCATGAGGCGGATGGATATGCTCGTTCGACGGGCAAGACAGGCGTTGTCATTGTAACCAGCGGCCCTGGTGCTACCAATACAGTAACGGGCATTGCTACGGCCTATATGGATAGCGTTCCTTTGGTGGTTATTACCGGACAGGTTCCGCGTAGAAACATCGGCACCGATGCCTTTCAAGAATCTGACATCGTTGGTATTACCATGCCTATCGTCAAGCATAGTTATCTGCTGCAGAGCTGCGATGATTTAACTAAGACATTCCGCGAGGCGTTCTATATCGCAAACTCGGGACGTCCGGGTCCGGTTTTGATCGATATTCCTTCTGATATTTCGGGCTCTCAAATGGTGTTTGAATATCCTGCCGATGTCAACATTCCATCGTATAAGCCAACGGTTAAGGGTAATGTGCGTCAGATTCGTCAGGCTGTGAGCATGATGAAAAAAGCGAATTGTCCTATCTTGTATGTTGGCGGCGGTGTCATTGCATCTCATTCAGAAGAAGAGTTGCGCTGGATTGCTGAATCACTGCAAATTCCGATCGTGACCACGTTGATGGGTAAGGCGGCAGTACCTTCGAGCCATCCTCTGAATTTAGGACACGTTGGCATGCATGGTTCTAAATTTGCGAATTATGCTGTTACGAACGCTGATCTTTTGGTGGCGGTTGGTGCACGTTTCTCCGATCGTGTGACCGGCAAGTTGGCTGATTTTGCACCCCATGCCAAGGTGATTCACATTGATGTTGACCCTGCTGAAATTGGTAAAAATCGCATTCCTCAGATTCCTATCGTAGGCGATGCGAAAGTTGTTCTTTCCGGAATTAAAGAGCAGCTAGAAAAGGAAGGCCGTGAGCCTAATACGAAAGAATGGCTTGGCAAAATTGAGCAGTGGCGCTCACATCATCCATTCTACAGCCCAGGTCTTGCGACGGAGTCGGGCGCGATTTCACCTGAAGGTGTACTTGACCTTTTGAGTGATATGCTTGATCCGTATCAGTCGATCGTCACGACTGAGGTTGGCCAGCATCAGATGTGGGCGGCTCAGCACATTGATCGTGAGCTTCCACGTACCTTCTTGACAAGTGGTGGTCTGGGAACTATGGGCTTTGGTCTTCCTGCCTCTATTGGTGCCAAGGTTGCCTGTCCAGACAAACAAGTAATCTGCATTGCGGGCGACGGTTCATTTCAGATGAATTTGCAAGAAATGGCAACAGTGGCCGCTGAGGGGATTGATGTCAAGGTATTGATCATCAATAACTCGGCTCTTGGCATGGTTCATCAGTGGCAGGATTTGTTCTATAACGAGCGCTATAGTCAAACCTTACTACCCAGCATCCCTGATTTTGTGAAGCTGTGTGATGCGTATGGATGGGGAGGCAAGCGTGTAGATAAGCCGCAAGATGCTGAAGCGGCACTGCGCTGGCTACTTGACTATGACGGCCCGGCGTTGCTTGATTTGCGCATTGATCGTGATGAGAATGTATTTCCGATGGTGGCACCGGGAGCGCCCCTTGATGATATGATTGGCGCAATCAACGTAGGTCCTATTTCGAACATGCTTGATGGACACGATGATGCACAAGACAGCGAATCAGGGAATGATACAACGCCTACCGATAAAGAAGGAGGCCGATAGCATGGAGTCAAATAAGAGACACATCCTTTCCATCTTGGTGGA
Organism: uncultured Cryptobacterium sp.; assembly: GCA_964456695.1. Lineage (GTDB taxonomy): Bacteria > Actinomycetota > Coriobacteriia > Coriobacteriales > Eggerthellaceae > Anaerotardibacter. The sequence continues at coordinate 20,814 of CAYWAO010000020.1, forward strand.
AAACAAGTCCGGTGTTTTATCCCGTGTGACAGGGCTCATTTCTCGTCGTGGCTTTAATATTGATTCGCTATCGGTAGGTCCAACTGAGGATCCAACGCTTTCACGTTTGACTATTATTATGATGGCGGATGAAACGGCGTATGAGCAGATTACCAAGCAGCTGCATAAGCTAATTAGTGTTCACAAGATTACGGATCTTACCCAAGAACATGCAATTGAACGAGAATTGGTTTTAATTAAAGTTCATGCAAGTCCTGAGCGGAGAAGTGAAATAATTGAGATTGCTAATGTATTCCGTGCCAATATTGTTGATGTGGGTAAAACTTCATTAACGGTTGAGGTTACGGGTACAGAAACAAAGATTGCAGGTATTGAAGATCTTCTTCGTGCCTATGGCATTAAGGAAATTATTCGTACGGGTACTATCGCTATGTCTCGTGGATCGAAGGTAAGTTAAATAACCAGGTGCGCCACTTTTGTAGTACGCGATGGCACCAAAAGACTTCAAAAAGATTTTAAGCGAGAACAACGATTAACCATAGGACAAGCAGTCACAAGAAGAAGGGATACATTATGGCTGTAACTATTTATTATGAACAGGATGTTGATCCATC
>CAYWAO010000021.1:0-15377 GCA_964456695.1 uncultured Cryptobacterium sp.
TTATAACCAGCCACCGTTGCATTGAATTTGAAAATTCTCAAAAAAAGTTTTGAAATTCATAAATTTACGTCTAAATTTAGTTGTAAGCACACAGACCAAAAATCTCCTCGCTAAGGAGGCGCCCATGGCCTATACATATGAACCTTACAAAGGAAGCAAACTTCACGTTCAAGCGCAAAGGCAAAAGCAATTTTTCCTTGCAGGACTTATTATTATTTGCCTCTTGTTTGCGCTTGCCTATGCCCAACATATCGCCTTGTGGGAATCCTGTAGCACCCTTTTTATTCTTCTGTGGTGCCTTTGTATGCCACTCGCATTCAATGGGGCAGTGTGTGAAGTATGCGTAGTAGAAATACGAGCTGGACGCACACCGAGCCGGGCGCTGTACTATGGTGGGCTCATTGCAGCACTTGCTATTCCTATTCCTGCCACCTTAACTGCAGTCGTTCTTACCGGACAATACGCCTACCTTGTTATTGTTATTGTTGCTCTGTACTTCCCTCTGCGAAACCATCATTTATTACGGTTGCTCAAACGGAGTTCAGTAGCGTAACTCGATATCCATGTGTTTTGCCGCGCTCAGCGCAGCCCACCACTAGGAAAGAACGCGCTCATATACAGCGTAAATCAGAATGATAATTACAATCGCAACGCCAATAAAAAGAAAGGCCTTTGTTTGCTTCTCCTCTCTTTCTGCTTCTTTTCTCAGCTGCTCTTCAATTTCTTTCTGCATTTTTTTGTTCTTTTTAGCCATATGACACTCCCGCCTTAATGCGTGTCTTCTGATGGTGATATGACGCAATTACTACAACTTGCGCACACCATGATAGTGTTTCTAGCCTTTTCGTGGCAATAATCACACGTAAACTGCCATCCCCTCATATGCTACGGTGGCAGATATGACAACATTACTCTGCCATAGCCGCCACCGTTTAATGCATACGTAGACTTCTTGCCCTACGTCGAAGCCCCGAAGCATCAGTATTCGTTTAGCCGTATATACGCTTGAGTTCAGCGTAGGCCTCGTCAGCCTCTTGCATAACATCGGTGATAACCTGAGCTGCTGGCTTCACCTCTTTAATAAGACCAGCAATCATGCCGGCAGAAAAAGCGCCGTGTTCCATGTTGCCGTTACCTGCATCAGCAACAGAACCACGGCAGAACTGATCAAGCTCTTCACTGCTTGCGCCCGAGTCATAAAGCTTCCAGTATGCCTCGGTGAAGGGACTCTTAATGCAACGTACCTGCTTCTTGCCATACTCGCCGGTGAGAACGGTATCGCAATCAGCCGCATCAATAATCATCTGCTTGTACACAGGACTAACAGGACATTCTTCTGAAGCAAGGAATGCTGTACCCATCTGAACACCAACTGCACCAAGAGCAAGAGCGGCAAGAAAGCCCTTGCCATCAGCAATACCGCCAGCAGCAATAACAGGAATGTCTACTGCTTCGGCTACCTGGCGAACCATAGGATAGGTGCACATGCGGCCAATGTGCCCGCCACCTTCCATACCTTCTGCAACAACGGCGGTTGCGCCAAGATCCTGCATCTTTTTAGCAGCACGAACGTGGGGGATTAGGCAGATGGTCTTGATGCCCCCCTCAACAAGAATAGGAACGATTTTGGCAGGGTTTCCCGCACTGATGGTACATATAGGAACCTTGAGTTCAACACACATGTGAGCACACTCTTCGACCAAATCGCTTTCCATAATGAGGTTAACCGCAAAAGGTTTATCGGTAAGGGAACGAGCAATCTCCACCTGCTCTTTAACCCACTCTGCATCATGAAGCGTAGATGCAATCACGCCAAGACCACCAGCATTGCTTACCGCAGCCGCAAACTTGCCGTCGGTAATATGAGCCATTGCGCCTTGAATAATTGGATATTCAATCCCTAACACATCACATAACTCGGTTTTCATCTGTCAAACCCTTTCGTAACACTTTATCCCCCACAATTACTATATCTAGCATACAGACAAGCAATTGCTCGACTTGAAGCATAGCATTTTTAGACAGGTTGCTGTTCTACGTTCTACTGATATAAAAGAATACCTATGTTTTTAGGAAAGTTCCTACCTACCACATACCTACCGTTATTCCTTCTTGTCTGAAGTCTCATCAGATGCTTCCCCAGAAGATTGCCTTTGCGACTCTTCTGCTCCAAAGCCAACCTCAGAACTTTGCTGTTCACCTGCAATCTTGGAGCCCAATGATGCTTGCTCATCTTGTGAAGAGGCTTGAGTAGCACCACTCTCGCCAACACCAGCGCTTACGGGAACAACAGATGCATCCTGAGCGGAAGTTTCTTTTGAATACGTCAGCACATCGTCGGTAGTATCTTTGACTTCCTGATCTTGCTGATAAACCTGATTGGCCTGAACACCCTGAGAAACAAAGGATTGAGCTTGGGGAGTGGGCTGCTGATACTGAGCTTGCATCGGTTGCTGGTAGCCCTGTTGATACTGAGCCTGTGCAGCCTGCTGACGCTGATATTCGTCATAGTACTGTTGTCTTTCCTGAGCTTCGACACGCTCAAACGGCATGGGGTCTTCCTGACCGCCCCACAAGTTAATCTGGAACTGGCGAGTCCAATAGCCAAGCGCACGTGCAATGAGGGCGATTATCAGCACGGAGGCAAAAAGGCACAAGACGACCAATATGATAAAGATAAAAAGAATGAGCGCTATGCTGAACAAAACACTTGCTACGCCCACATCGTTAAATAATATTCCCGCCATTATAAGGGTTATAGGAATTACGGCAATGGCAATAAGAATCGCAAGAGCAATACCCACAATAATAAGGCTTAAAACCCACATGCCAAAAATCTTCAGCAAGCCCACGAAATCATAGCGAATCATTGCCCATATTTTTCCGATCTGAAAACCAGAAGATAACGTAACGTAGAGCGCAGTTCTCATAGAGCCAACCCACTCAAACAAGATAGCAAAAAAGCTAAGAGCAATTCCGACAAGGGCAAAAATCGCGCCAATAAATAAACCGCCCACAACAGAAGCGAAACCACCGTATGCGATCGCACCAAACAAAGAAAAGCCAGTAAACATATTGGTCAGTAAGTTAAATGCCAATGGAATCAAAGAAAATACGAACGTGACAACAAGGATAAAAAAACCTCGCTTATACAACTGACCATCTTCATTTCCAAAAATGCGATCAGGCATAGGACGATGCACGTTCCAAGCGATATCACGCGCCCATCCGTACAGATAACCAAAGAGTACGATTACGCCAAATACTGGCACAAGACACAACAAGCCTAAACGAAGGATCTTAGATAACCATCCGGGCGAATGGGTAATGTCACCCCAAGCGGCAGAAAAATATCCCTTTTCCATGTCAACTCACTTTCTTGTATAGGCTTGCCTATACCGCTGCTTCATTTGGCTCTCTGTATACCATACAAACGCAATTACTCGCGTTTAACGATAATGCCACTATAAACAAAAGAAAGGGAGCATTCGCTCCCTTTCGGTAAGGCGTTATCAATATGAAACGTTAGCCTATAAACCTCAAGAAATAGTAACGTCTTTATTACTTCAAGGTTACAGCAGCGCCAGCTTCCTCGAGCTTGATCTTGAGCTCTTCAGCCTTCTCCTTGTCTACGCCTTCCTGTACAGGAGTTGGTGCAGACTCAACAAGCTCTTTTGCTTCCTTCAGACCAAGACCAGAGATCTCGCGAACAGCCTTAATAACAGCAATCTTGTTGTCACCAAAGCCTTCGAGAACAACATCAAACTCGGTCTGCTCTTCAGCGGCGGCCTCTCCACCAGCAGGTGCAGCAGCTACAGCAACAGGTGCAGCAGCAGATACGCCGAATACCTCTTCGAGTTCCTTTACCAATTCGGAAAGCTCGAGGGCAGGCATTTCCTTCAAAGCTTCTACAATCTCTTCACGAGTTACAGCCATTGTATGACTCCTTTTCTTTGTAGTGCTCTTGCGAGCATGAACCATTCATTATCACGCAGCATTTACGCTGCATACACAATACGATTTCGTAGTATTGCAGCATTTACGCTGCATCCTTTTGGTCTGCGATCGCGCTGACGCAACGAGCAAATGCTTCCATTGGGCCGTTGAGAACACGAACGGTTTTGACCATAGGATTCTGAAGAGTACCGAGAAGCTTTGCGATAAGCTCTTCGCGAGAAGGCAAAGCTGCAATTTTCTCAACTGCTTCAGCATCAACAAACGCGCCATCCATGATGCCGCCTTTGATGACCAAATTCTCATTGCTCTTTGCAAAATCTTTCAAAGCTTTTGCAGAAGCTACCGGATCGCCTGCAGCAAATACAAAGGCAGAAGGACCAGAGAGAACTTCGTCCAAATTGGGCATGTCAAGCTCTTTGAGAGCAAGACGGACAAGCTTGTTCTTGTAGACCTTCATTGTTGCTTCAGCTTCACGGATGTTGCCACGCAACTGCTCAGACTGCTTAACCGTAAGACCGCGATAGTCAACAACCCAAACTGCTTGCACATCAGCAAGGTCTTGCTTAATAGCCTCAAGTTTTTCAGTGTTTTGTACGCTTGGCATCTAGTTGTACACCTCCTTTTCAAAGTATCGGGTTCCGCACCTTCTAGAGGGTGGATCGAACCTTGAAAAGAACGACCCCCTGCGCTCATGACAGCAGGGGGTCGGTATAGACTAATCAATACTAACCACCTCGGCGGGCCACTTACGTGATTAAATCTTGCAAATGCAAGATGCCAGCTGTCTTGGGCAGCGGAACAGGTATATGTGCGTGCTTTTTACAGCCCGACTATGGTTGCAGAAGACAACGAGTTAGTCAAGTTTTTATCGAGATCCTACGAACTATGCATATTCTCGCCACACACTCAAAAATCCTTCGAGCCCACTCCACGACATAGGAGCGAACAAAATCACGCTCTAGAGCTACTGCACCACACTCGACACACCCAAAGAAAGAGAAGGCACCCCCTGTACAGGAGGTGCCTTTGTATTGTCCCAACAACTGGTATCGACGTGCTAGAAAAACGATCAAACTAATGCATGTTCCCGCAGCTTGATGTGTTCTTATACATCCGTTGTATCAGTTGCATCCGTATCGGTGCTCGAAGAATCACCTGATTCATCTTCCTCTACGGAATCTACCGTAACAACCGATCCGCTATCACTTGAGTAATGGAGCGTAATACTATCGCCCTCTTCAAAGCGGACGACCTCTATCATGTCCGAAACGAGACAATCATAAATTACGTCCCTGCCAGAAAGCATGATGTAGTAATGAGTCTCTCCATCAACAACAATCGGCGAGATCAATGAAATTGTTCCGGTAACTGATCCATCAGTCTCTTCTGCTGTATCTTCATCGTCGATATCCAGTTCGATTCCATTGCTCTTCAACAGCTGTTTGTATGAGGATTCCGTTTCCTCAATCGTGTCGCCAACGGCTACGTTCTGGTATCGCTGAATGTCGATCATGGCATACATCTTTACCAATCCCGCATCGTCCTTCAACGCCATGAAGTACGTCGGTTGTCCAGCCACGTTAATCAGCAACGGGAAGGTCGCATCGTAGCTCATTTGCTGCACCTGACCTTCAGCAGAGTTCATTGCTGAATCTTCCGTTGCACCCGCAACTGAATAGAACTTAGATTCGGCAGTTCTTTGATTAATCAAGACAAATCCGATGATCGAGTTGTCTGAGGTTGCAGAGGTAACACCGCTGTATACCCAAACGTCATCATCTTTTACCACGTAGTTATAACCGAGCTGACCATCAGTGCCCTGGGTGGTCTGGCGCACGCCGCTCTGACCTAACCAAGAATTGATCCAGCCGCCCGAATACGCACCACTCCAGTTGTACTGCTGAATCAACAGATCAGCGGGGTAGGCACGGTCTAGCCACTCGGGAACATCATCAATAGCTAAGTCCTGACATTCGCCGGTATTAGCGTCAACCAGGACAACCCGCGAAACTGTTTCTCCTCCAAAGAGCCCAACGGTAAAGTCAAGAACTGGATAAACCCAGTAGGGCTTGCCATCTTCATCGATCTCGAAAGACTTTTCGCCAAAGATATAGAACGGATAAGATAGCTGAACATGACGATCAACGTTATTAAACAGCGGATCTGAATCAGAGTAGTAAATAGGATCATCAAGACGAACAACCTCAGTATCCTGAGTGCTCATATTAACAATGACATAGCCTGGGATACCCGTTTCGCGGTTTGCCCACCATTTGAAAATGTCAGCATAATTAAGCGGACTTACGCGCACTGGTGAACCCTGGTAGTTAATTTGGGAATACAGATCAGAAATAACATACTGACTCACGTAGTCAGCCATAGTACCCATGGTTCGATTGCCCAACAACTGAGCAGAATCAGCATCGATAAAGGGGATCTCAGAATAATCCACTTCATCAAGGTCGGTTGCAAAATCAGCTTCTTCAGTTTGGAGAATGTTGGCATACTTCTCTGCGTTGCCCGGGAACATGGTCAGCGAAAGCACCGCACCAACGATACCCACAACAGCCACTGCAAGCGGCACAACAGAGAGTATCTTAAATCGCTTTGATTTCTTTTCATTTTTCTCGCGCTTGCCCATTCCTTTGGAATAGATCTGACTGAATGAGAAGAAAACTAAGAACAGAGGCAACAAGACCAGAATTGCCAAAACCGCCCAGAAATCAACGCTATGAATGTTGATAGGTGGATGGAACCACCAATAGAGCAATGCCAACACCAAAAGAACAAGCACCACAATGACAATCAAACCGCGCTTGCTCATGCGAGATAACGTGTTACTAAATGCCTCGAGGTTGTGATGGCCACCACTGCGACGGCCTCCGCCCCCTTTTCCACTGCCACTTCCACTAGCGCCAGAAGAACTACCCTCACTAGCACCGGCGCCACCTTGTGCACCGCCGAATTCCTTCAACAGGTCCGCCCAACTGACGGGTCCTTGATTGTTTGGATCTGCCATAAGGCTCCTCCCTCTTACGTTTGTCAGTAGGTATTGTAAAGGAAATAAGCACAAAAAACGAAAAAAGGCCGAGAGTTAAGAAGCCGCCTCCCAATCCTTGGCTATTTGTTTCTTAACTCAAGAATAAGAAGGCGGTTTAAAGCTCTCTAGCCCCTACGAAAGCGGATTTGTTTTTGTCGCACACTAGATCAGCGAGCGCAACACATAAGGCAAAATACCACCATGGTAGTAATATTCGCCTTCGGTTGGAGTGTCGATGCGCACCGTAACGCTAAACTCAACAACACGTCCGTCGCTCTTGCATGCACTCACCTGTGCTTTAGCCGGAACAGGCAAGCCATGCGAAAAATCAATAGGTTCAACACTGATGAGTTCGCTTCCATCAAGACCAAGGGTCTCTGCATTTTGCCCTTCTTCAAATTGGAGAGGAAGAATACCCATTCCAATGAGGTTGGAACGATGAATGCGCTCGAAGCTTTCTGCAAATGCAGCACGCACCCCTTGCAGCATAGGACCCTTTGCAGCCCAGTCGCGCGACGAACCACTGCCATACATCTTACCTGCCAAGACGATCGTGGAAATGCTTTCTTGTTGATAATGCTCTGCTGCATCAAAAACCGCTTTGATTTCACCATCAAGGAAATCTCTTGTCCAACCGCCCTTTTTGCCCTCAGCAAGCTTGTTGCTCAGTTTTACGTTTGCGAACGTGCCGCGCATCATCACCTCATGATTTCCGCGACGAGCACCATAGGTATTAAAGTCTTCAGGTGCCACACCGCGTACTTCAAGATAACGTGCAGCAGGAGAATTCTCAGCGATGGAACCTGCGGGCGAAATATGATCAGTCGTAATAAAGTCACCCAAATTCAGTAAAGCACGAGCGTCTTTGATCGGCTCAGGTGCCTGAGGCTGCACTTGCATGCCATCAAAGTACGGAGCACGGCGAACATACGTTGATTCAGGATTCCACGTAAATACATCACTTGGCTCCATTCCCAATGACTGCCAAGATTCATCTCCGCTAAAGAGATCCTTGCCCGCAGTATCGAACACCTCTTTTGTACAACATGCCTCAAGCAATGCCTGAACTTCGGCACTATCGGGCCATATATCACGCAAAAAGACATCTTCACCCTGCTGATTGACACCTAAAGGCTGCATCTCAAAATCAAAATCCATGGTTCCAACCAAAGCATAAGCAATAACCAGCGCAGGGGCGCATAGATAATTTTGAGAAACATCAGGAGAAATACGGCCATCAAAGTTTCTGTTGCCCGACAAAATACTCGCCAGCTCTATATCATTGGCAACATCATGCATTTGAGGAAGTACCGGACCAGAATTCCCGATGCAACTCATGCAACCAAATCCACACGTATAGAAACCAAGATCGTGCAACGACGGCATAAGATTTGCCGCATCAAGAATATCTTCGGTTGCTCGGCTTCCTGGTGCCAGAATAGTTTTCACCCATGGTTTAGGACGAAGCCCTGCTTGTGAAGCATTACGAGCCAACAGTCCTGCGGCAAGCATCATACTGGCATCTGTTGCGGTAGTACAGCTGGTGACCGCCGCTATAGCAATAGCACCATGTGTCAACGTGTAGGTTTGATCCTCTACACACACATCAACTGCTTTTGTCATATCGAGACCGCGAGCGGTGCAAATCTGCTCAAACACCTGCTTCGACTGAGCCACATTGATACGATCATGTGGACGTGAAGGCCCTGCTACACTAGGCTGAACAGTAGAAAGATCAAGCGTAAGAACCTCTGAATACACGCGCGGTTCTGCCTCAGGATCATTCCAGAAGCCCTGAGCCTTTGCATACGCCTCCACCAACGCAATCTGCTCAGCAGAACGACCCGTAAGTTCCAAATACTCGAGAGTTTTTTCATCAACAGGGAACAACGTGCATGTGGATCCATATTCAGGCGTCATGTTAGAGATACAAGCACGTTGGGTAGCACTTAAACTGTTCAATCCTTCACCAAAACATTCGACAAAGCAGCCCACAACCCCTTCAGCGCGAAGCATTTGTGCAAAGGTCAGCGAAACGTCCATGGCTGATACGCCATCGGGCAACGACCCAGTCAGCTCAACGCCGATGACTTTGGGCACAAGCGTAGTAATAGGTTGTCCCAATGCAGCCGCTTCAGCTTCAATGCCGCCAACACCCCAACCCAACACGCCAATACCATTGGCGGTTGGAGTATGAGAGTCGGTTCCAACCAAGGTATCAAAATACGCAAGCGTCTCATCGCCCTCTTCTCGCGTCATAATCACAGACGCAAAACGCTCAATGTTTAGCTGGTGGCAAATACCTGCTCCCGGCGGAACAATGCGTACGTTTTCGAAAGATTCTTGTGCCCACTTTAAAAATTCGTAGCGCTCCTTATTGCGCTCAAACTCGAGCTGCATGTTTTGCTCAAGCGCACCCGAACAACCCGCCACATCAGCAATGACAGAATGGTCGATAACGAGATCACAAGGCACCTGAGGATTGATATTTCTAGGATCTCCCCCAAGATTCATACACGCTTCACGCATAACAGCAAAGTCAACAAATACGGGAACACCCGTAAAATCCTGAAACAGAACACGTGCAGGACTAAATTCAATTTCGCTTCCAACTTCACCCGCTACGCCAGCTTCTAAAAGACGATCCGATAGCTCTTGCGCACGCTGATCAGTAGGTGCCAAACGTAAAATATTTTCCAGAAGAACCGTAAGCGAAAAAGGCAACTTTTCGCTTCCTTTAATGTTCGACACCGGATAATACGTATACGAAGTATCCCCGACACGCAGTATCGCTGCTCGGCTGTTCATAGGCTCCTTCTTTCCCGAGAAACTTGTCCCGTCCAGTCTCCTTTTTCTCTGCAAGGTGAAACGCGCCCTGTTACAGGGCGCGAAGTTGAATCTTAGATATGGTTCAAAATGCTAATAAGCTCTTCGGTGAAGCGAGAGCATGTTGAGGGTTGCTTCGAAGAACCAATTGCCCTGCAAATATCAGCTGTAATAATCTCGCCCTGCGCATATACCGTGCGCACCGCACGGCGAATGTCTTCAGCGCATCCCATTTCCCCTAGATGATCGAGCATCATAGCAGCAGACAGTATTTCTGCTGTAGGATTACATATGTCTTTTCCTGCAATATCAGGAGCTGAACCGTGTACTGCCTCAAAAATTGCGTAGTCGCTACCAATATTGGCTCCAGGCGCAAGGCCCAAACCACCAACGAGACCGGCACACAAATCGCTTGCAATGTCGCCATACAGATTGGGGAAGACTATTACATCAAATTGCGACGGATCCATAACGAGGTTCATACAAAATGCATCAATAATATTATCGCTGAATTCAACCTTGCCCTCATATTCTTTCGCAACTTCACGTGCACCACGAAGAAACAATCCATCGGAATACTTCATGATGTTAGCCTTATGAGCTGCCGTTACTTTTTTGCGACCATGCTTGAGTGCGTAATCGAAAGCAAAGCGTACAATGTTGTGCGTCGCAGTAACAGAAATAGGCTTGATGGAAATGCCCGAATCAGGCTTGATAGTGCCCGCTCCACTATCGGTACAGAATTTGATCAAGTCTTTTGCAGCCCGAGTACCTTCTTCAAATTCGATACCTGCATACAGATCCTCAGAATTTTCGCGCACAATAATTAAATCAACATCAGAGTATCTGCCTCCCGCACCTGGTATAGACATGACGGGACGCAAACACACATTGAGATTAAAAGTTTGCCTCAGAGCAACATTAACGCTTCGAAATCCTGTTCCTACCGGCGTTGTAACCGGACCCTTAATTGCCACTTTGTTCTTCCGGACAGCCTCAAGCGTCTCTTCGGGAAGAGGCGTTCCGCAAGAATCCATCATATGGGCACCCGCCTCAGCAATTTCCCATTCAATATCAGCACCAGATGCCTCAACTACCTTGCGCATTGCTGCGGATGTTTCAAGTCCAATACCGTCACCAGGAATCAGCGTCACTGTATGCTTTGCCATTCAATACTCCTCTAGTCGTCATGAACGATACCACTATGTGGTCACTACGAAAGATTATCAATAATCTGCTGACTGCGACGTTTCAAAGTTCCCTTATTATGCTCGGCATCAAACATAACGCGTTTCTTTAAGCCTTCCTTAACTTCAGAAGCAAGCTTTCCTGTCGAAAATAAAACTAAGGCATTAAGCATGTCGTTGTACTCGTAATCGCCGTGATAGCACTGAATCGCTTCATCGAGCAGAGGCCACACTTTTAAAGATCGGTTCTCTGTTGTTGCGCCCAACGTACACAAGAAACGCAATGCCGCAAGTCTGACAAATCCATTGTCTTCATCAAACAATGCCGTTTCAGCGCCATTAAGAGCTTTGTCACACAGGCGAGATTCTAGGGGAACCATCTCAGTTAACACATCAAGAGACTCCCAGCGCGTTTGAGCCTCGGGGCGGTTTAGCGCATCGATAAACTCATCAATATAAGGAACGAGAACGTCCGGCTCCATTTTAGCAACTTGTGCAAGAACTGAGGAAGCATTTTGACGTTTGCGGCGCGTAGAGCCGGCTAGAGCAGCAACAGTCTCTCCCCTTACCTCTTCTGACTGGACAACCTCTTCTGCAAGGTCTTTGGTGCTCTGCGTTTTTTCGCTCATAGAGTTTTCCTCCATTCGATGCATGTATGCACCTATACTGTGTTTTGATTGGGATCAATAGTTGAATAGTTCAAAAAATACAAACAGTCATCCGACTTCATTATAGCCACAACGCAACTTATTCGCTAATGGATAGCGCTACAGAAACGAGCGAGTGCAAAAAAGACCTGGTCATGAGGCCAGGTCTTCGAGACATCGCATACAGATTACAAAATTGTACCGTCATTCTTTACAAATACCCGCAAAGTAATCAATGAGATATTTTTTAAACACCTCTGCCTGAGGAGACATAGTCGCATTTCCCGGAACCCGTAGATACAAGTACCGATACCGCGTAATGTCAGAAATAGGAACAGAAACAATACCTCTTTGGCTGTCATTGAACCAGGTAATCGAAGGAGCAAGAGTGACACCTGAGCCGCGAGACACAAATTCCATGATTTGGACATAGGACTGATTTTCCATAAAGAGATGGGGTGTTTTCCCAATTTCTTGAAACATGCCGTCAATAATGTTTCTCAGAGACCCAACTGGATTCACGATAAGAGGCTCATGCAAAATTTCGGAAAGAGAAATAGAATCGCGCTGAGCGAGTATGGAATTTTCCGAAACAGCAAGTGTAATTTTCTCCCTACCAAGAAGGGTATACTCGCTGCCCTGATGATACTTAGGAGATGCAAAAAAGATGAAATGTGGAATTTCTTCAGTATACTCAGTTTTCTTTGAATCACTTACTCTAAGCAAGATATGCGGGTGGCGCTTCTTGAATTCCAGCAAAATGGTTTCGTCATTACCCATAGGGACCGGTGAATACAGGGTGACCACATGATCCCTTTTTTGCTGATAAAGCTTTACTTCCAAAGACACCCTATCAAGCGCGTTAAGAGCCGTATTTGCACATCGAAGCGCAATTTTACCTGCATCATTCAAGACAAGCGTTCTGCCTTTCCTGTCAAAAAGCTGCACACCAGTCTCGTCTTCAATCCGACGCAATGCTCGAGAAAGCGAAGGCTGAGAAATATGCAATTTTTCTGCTGCCTCACTCATCGTTTTTGATTCTGCAATCGCTTTAAAATAGTACAGCTGATGGAAGTCCATAACGTTCCTTGCCTTGTAGTTTTCTACTATCTACGATGTATGGGTAACTCGATTTTTCTTTACTTCTTTTCCCAACGCATCTGCAGAAATATCTCTGTACTACAGAGATGCAAAACACGGCACATATTCATTAGTCAATGATATCCGGTGCCCTACCCCGAATAGAGCAGGGCACCAGGTACTAACTAGTATTTATTCCTCAGGAAAAAGCTCTTCGAGAATTTCATCTGATGGCATCTTAACGTCATACCAGATTTCTTCACCAACAGCTGCCTGTTCGATCATCATGCCAATACCGCCAATGATCTTGCATCCCTTTGCTTCCGCGTCGAGCAAAAGCTGCGTCATACGGGGATGATACACAGCATCCGCAACTGCTAAGCCCTCTTTAATGAATTCGGCAGGAACAGGAGTCTGTCCGGCACTATCACCCATGCCAACAGGCGTTGCGTTGACTAGGATGTCAGATTCAGCAATTGCCGCCTCCATAGCTTCTTTGTCCTCAAATGTATGAAGAACCATTTCGCAGCCAGTCTTTTCCTGTACGCGAGGAAGAAGATCGAGAGAGCGTGTATAAGAAGGGCCACCCTCACGAGCAAATACGTTAATCTTCTTAGCACCATCAAGTGCAGCCTGAACCAAAATTGCGGAACCTGCACCGCCAGGACCAACAACAGTAACCGTAGTGCCAGGAATTTCTACGCCATGGTTGCGAATATTCTGCATCATACCTTGACCATCGGTATTGTGGCCGATGATGGAGCCGTCTTTTTCTTTCTTCAAAACATTAACTGCACCCATAAGCTCAGCGCTGTCTGACAAACCATCAAGCAGAGGAATAATAGCCTGCTTGCACGGCATGGTTACGTTACTACCATCCCAACCATCCATACGCTTCATAGCAGCAACGATGTCAGGCAAGTCATCCTGCTTTACATCAAATACCAGATATACAGAGTCAATACCCAGCTTCTGAAAAGAAAGATTATGGGTAGCTGGAGACATTGAATGACGAACAGGGCTACCTAAAAGACTGATTAAATGAGTGTGACCACTAATGCTTGTTTGTTGAGACATATTGAATCTCCCTCTCTTACTAGTACGAACTCATCGTTTTGCCGCGAAACACTAGGCGAAGACCTGGTGCAGATCGTCCATGATGCGAATAGCCTGCTTAACCTCAACCTGACCTGGAGCAGAAGCTTTTTCAAGTGAGCAGAAGGTAAGCGCGGATCCGAACAATTCACCTGCAAGGCGAGAAATGCTTCCTTCGCGACCCATTGCCATCGTCAACAGAGGCTTGTCGCAGTGAAGACGGGATACCTCTTCCGTAGCCGCAAGAAGATTCAGCGCATCCTGGGCATTCTTAGCCATAGTAGCAATCTTAGGAATGTCAGCGCCAAGATCTGCCATATGAGTAAGAAGGTTTACCATCCACTCAACAGAAGGTGTTCCGGCAAAATTGTGGTAAGAAATTACCGTTTTAACGTTGTGCCTTTGTGCACAATCAACCAACTCGAGAATCTTTTCGTCACCAATCCAGGACTCAATATCAACGAGATCAACCGCTTTAGCCTCGATAATTGCCTTATTAAGCACAACATATTCATCGGCTGGAATGGTGAGCTGACCACCTTGGCTCGTTGAGCGGAACGTGAACAGATAGGGATTATTGGGAAGAGCTTTACCGATTTCGATCGAATGCCGAGCCATCAGCTCAGGATCATGGACATCAGTCGCAAAATCACCACGCCACTCGAAGCATTCTACGCCTGCCTCGATGCCTTTTTCTGCAATTTCGACATTCTCTGGAACATCGGAGCCCATAAGCGAAACGATTGTCTTAGGACGCCCTTCGCCAAGACTCATTCCCTTGATAACGAGTGGTTGTGTCATACGTGCTTCCTCACTAACTTTCGTTACTACAAACTGTAATATGCCTGTTCGATACAGAACATTGCGCCCTATCGAATGAAACTTATTACTGACACGTATTCTATAAGCGGATTTATTAATAAAATATATAAATTATTCATCACTGTCTTATTCTTTCGCTATATATTGCGTTTTATGTTAGATAACAGCGATAAAGGCTGATCATCCGTACTGATACATGCCAACATCCCCTCAAAAATCCACGAAGCGTTTTCTTATGCACATTGCCCCACATCAGACACAGAAACGACGTGGATCCCCCAATACAAACTCCTTTCTCCTATCTTGCGAGGTAGCATCTAACGCAATACTATCGCTCATTTAAGAATTTACTTATTCAGTTTTAGACACTTTCTTTTTTTGCAGAAGTATATAAGGATTGACCTGGGGTTATTCACGTACGAGCACGCCTTTAGTTCTGAGCATGTCTACCATCTTCTTTTTGTACTACACAATATCCAATTGTCAGAAACATGGCAGACAAGCAAGCTACGAACAATCGCTGATATAGCCCTATACATCATGTTTATATCTAGCCTATGTGCTCATCGATAAGGAAGGGCACTACCTGCATTAATCAAACACAATGCACGAAAGCAAGCGTTCGAGTTATAGAGATCCCTCCCATTGTCGAAAGCAATATTTTCAAGCAACAAAAAAGACACCCTTTCGGGTGTCTTTCAAGCAAAGACAATAAACAAATTA
>CAYWAO010000022.1:0-15296 GCA_964456695.1 uncultured Cryptobacterium sp.
ACGCACTCGTAATGCGTAGGTCGCCGGTTCGAGTCCGGCCGTTGGCTCCAGTAAACTCGCAGGTCAGATGCTATATAGTGTCTGACCTGTTTTCGTATATTGAGCTTATAAAGCGCGCGCAGGGTTGGAAACCGGCTTTGCTTAAGCCCAAAGGTCGTTGGTTCAAATCCAGCCCCCGTGATCAAGCTAAAACTGCAGGCAGCAAGTAAATTCGTTGACCTGCTTTTTGTTTCAATTGTTTGCTTTGTTGGCTACCTAAGCAGAATTTTTTCTCACCGCTGCTAAATGATGGTAACTATTACCAAATATATCCTATTTCAAAGCCATAAACCCCCGCTATCACCGGTGTCAAACATATAATTCGAGTGGACACACATTTTGAAACATGCCCCTTTTTTGTTTGCTTTTTAGTTGCTGAAGAGAAAGGAATATTACAATCGTGGCACAACCCCAACAGGGCACCATGCGCAAAGCTTGCATACCGGTTCCTCATCCCTATCTTTCGCTTGTGGGGCTTTTTGGGAATATTTGCTGGCATGTACAGCGAAACTGCAATTTTAGAAAGCCTGATCTTTTCACGTCGTTTATTCATGCAAACAGCATACCATGCTTATGCGGAAAGAGGTGTATCTTAAAAAACACCTAAGGCTTGGGCGCCAAAATAGGCAAGCACAATTACACCGATAATAATGCGATATACACCAAAGATAGTAAAATCATTCTTCTTGATATAACCCATCAAGAAACGAATCGCTATAATACCCATGATAACCGCCATGATAGATCCTATTTGGATTACCACCAAAAACAGAACCAGAAAATCTGGAGACACATTAAGTTGGATAAATTCGTCAACTAGAATCATATGACCTGTTGAAGAAATGGGAAGCCATTCTGTGATGCCTTCTACCAGTCCAAGTAATACTGCTTTAAGCGCTTCAACTATGACACCAGGTCTCATCTATATTCTTCCATGCCTACTAACGTCACAGAATGGAACCTATAGATATGCCCACACGCAGGTAGATAGGGAAGCCCACTGTATGAAAAGCAGAGACATACAGAAGGCATATTGCGATATTTCCAAAAAGTTTTTTGAAAAAATATATTATATAATTTATTTTATATAATATATTATATGCAGATATCTAAAAGGGTTTCAAGGCAATGGCTACTACCTACTTACAAGGTATTCTCAGAGGCTTTACGGATAAAACTTTGACAATTGAGTATGAGAGAAGAAAGAACGCGGCAACTATGTGAAAAGCAAATAAGGTGCTGCGTCCTGAGTGCGCAGCAAGAAATATAGGAGGTCCAATCATGGAAGGGAACAAAGTAGTTATTGTCGGTGGAGGCAATGCTGGACTCTCTGCGGCATATCAGCTTCACAAAGCCGAAGTCCCCTATGTATTGCTCGAATCGACAAATCGCACAGGAGGTCGCGTTGTCTACCGGAGCAATGGGGATATTACATACAATGACGGAGCTGCCTTTACCGAACCTCAATGGAAAACCACCTTCGAATATCTCGAAGAGTTCGATCTTTTGGATCGCGTGGTTACACCATCCAAAAAAGTGTATGGCTTATCCATAGATGGGAAAATCACTTACTTTGAGGATACAGGCAACCTGTTCAAGTCGATTCTCCAGATCAAAGGTCTACCACTCAAGCTGATCAAACAAGGAGCATTCTTTCTTCCTCATTTGACAAAAGCAATGAATCTAGTTGGAGACAACCATGATTTCAGTAAGCTGAGCGATATATCAGAGCAGTCTACACGCGAGTGGGCAATCGAACATGGTGGGGAAGAGATTGTTGATAAGCTTCTTGGCCCCATGCTTGGCATGATGACATTGGCACGTTCCGAGGACGTTAGCGCAGCTCATCCCATCGCTCTTATGAAACTCATGAAGGGTCTGAATGGTATCGTTGGCGGCCTCAAGATTATTAACGAGCACATCTACGATATCATCAAAGATAACGTTCGTCTCAATACGAAAGTACAAGAAATTGAGATTGCCGACAACGCCATCGTAGGCGTGCAGCTTGCCAATGGGGAGCATATCGATGCCGATAAGGTAATTTGTGCAACTGATGCAGTAGATGCTATTGCGCTGATGCCAAATCTCCCTGCAACAATACGCGATCCGCTTGCTACGTGCACCTATTCTAGGACCTGGCACTACGTGTTCTATGTACCTGAAGCATGCATCCCAGAAGGCTTCATGTGTATGCTCATTCCTGAAAGCGACAATGCTCTCATTACGGCTATCTATGGCGGCTTCGTCACTGAAATGGACCATACGCCAGATACTGAAACAACACACGATTTCAGCGGCAAGGCTAATCTCATTCACACGTTTACAGCTGGCTGGCACGATGATATCTTGATGCCCCTTGAAGAACAGGAGCGCCATAAGCTGATAGCCGATGAGATTCGCAAGTATCTTCCTGATTTCAAAAACGAGGAAGTAATTGCAGCAAATCGTAAGGAGCGCGCCATCAACCTGGAGCCGTCAGGACAATATAATGCCATAGCCACATTAAAGAAAGACCACCTCTCCGATGTCGCAGGCTTGTATTTAGGTGGTGAGTATTTGTTCTTGATTGCTTGTACGGAAGGTGCATGGATGACAGGTAAACAAGCTGCCGAAAAGCTCATTGCCGAGCTGTAACTAATCAAGGGTAAGACAGTTGCTATGTTTTACTGCGCTTCAGTATTATCACATAGCTGATACGAGTCTTTATAGGAGGTTGTAGGTGCCGGCACTATGAAGGGTCGTTCATCAGTTAACATGAGGGGAGTTCTTGTACAGTGAGGAGGAAAGATATTTTATAACCAATACATCTTTCCTCCTCTTTTTGTTAGGGTAACTCATATGTTGTTGGGTAATGCTTTAGTCTTTAAGCTCTTTTTTAATTGTTTCGAGCAATGTAAGGCGCCTTTCAAACTCCTCACAGATAAATCGATGTTCGTTTTCCCAAATGGTTAAATATTGCTTTTGCTCCACGGGAGGAATATTCGAGAGAAAGCTCTCTTTTGTTTGAAAGATATCTGCAAAGGAACCTGTACGAATCTCTTCAGTAATCTGCGTTATGACTTTAATCCCAGAATCAATATATGCAATTATATCTTCAGTATCAAGATGACCCATCAAAAGTAGCTTGGAAAAATACATGTTGAGATTTTCCCAATTGTACTCAAAATGGTACGGTTCGGTGAGGCACGCATCAAGCTCAACTTTTCCTGTTTCAGTTATGGTATAGAGCTTCATATCGGGCTTTCCCTTTTGCTTAATCACTTCGAAGGTGACCCATTGTTTTTCAGTTAAGTGTTTGAGCGTGGGATAGATTTGACTGAGGTGAACCTTAAAAAAAAATCCTGTCGAATGTTCAATAATATATTTCATCTCATATCCACTGAGATCTGGGTGCATATAGATAAGACCGAGTAAAATGTAGGCTAGTTTCATAACGCTCCTTCTACAAACAGCAAATCGAGGGGGGCACCAAGAATGTGTGCCCCCCTGCAAAAGATGGAACCTTTTCATGATTTGTTTCATTATAGCTGCACTTTCAAAACCTTGATGTCTAAATCAAGATCAGAATGAAGCCCCATTTGGGATAAGATAACAGGAAGCTATAACCCGCGCAGGATTCCCGTCACCTGCTTCAGCTTGAATTTTCTTTGATACCTTTTTATTTTGCCTCTGTTAACCCATCGTGGATATTGATTTACAAAGATCAAAATTTTATATTTTAATAATTTTTTATTCATGACTCTTTTGAAGGTTTTGCGGGTTAGATGGACAGTTTGGCCTATAGCCCATAAAAAGCCATGCCAGTCCCTTCGTTTACCTTTTATCGAGGCTCTTTCGCCTCGCTTGCTTTAACCAATTCTTCTTGAATGAGCCAATGCCGCCGAAGAACTTGTCATAAGTTCCTCCGTTTTCCTTGGCGGCATACTTAACAGCAGCAAGCTCTATCGTACAAAGATAGTCTGCAACTTGAGCGAGCCTGTATTCAGTCATGGTGGTACGCTTTCTTTCAATTGCCTGTTTTGAAAGAGCAAACTCCACAGAATCGTTTAAGGCGTTCCTGACGATATCTTGCCCATTGTCGTAATAGAGCTTTACCTGATCAAACGATTGAAAGAAATCGAGATTGTCAAAAAGCATCGATGAGATGTCGCGCTTTATGCGTACCGCAAGCTTATCTATGCTGTCGAAATGCGTCCTTTTATAGACAAACGTTTTGTACTTAATTGGAAGAAACCTAACCAAGGAAGCGAACGCTATGAGAAGTTTCTTCCTGTGCTTTAAGGTTAAACCCTCGTAGCTCCCATGACCGTTTAATAGTGGCTCTGAATGAAAAGGAATGTTTGGAATGTCGGCCGCAGCCAATGATTGTTCGTAGATGCTTATATTCTCTGCGATGCTCTCGCTTTGATCGTGGAAAACGAGCGTCAAAATAAAGTATCGGGCATGTGTGCTTTTGTCTCCGCTTTCGTCAACGAAGATCGATAGTTCTGACAAGGCACACCACCTCCCAATAAAAAAGTTGCCGGAGGACTGCCCCCGGCGCTTGGAGGTAGCTTATTCAGCCACCAAAAAGTTTATACCACGCGGTAGATTCATAATCAATCCCAAATACGAGATTGATTTTCAGGTTGATTGCCAAACTTAGTGCCTAACTTAGTGGGTTGATCGCCAAACTTAGTGCAGGTTTGTCTGCATTAAGTCTGTCACAGGACGATGCTGTCATCTGGGGTCTTTTTGGGTGTGCTAGATATTGATGGAAGTATAATCAGAGACAGGAATTCTCATGGATATCAGGGCTTTTGGAATAACTAGGAGGGACTGATTGATGGATATTACGATGCTTCTTGATGCCGCACGTGATGTATTGTCTATCGTGAGCGTGATAGCAACTGTCATAACGGTCCTTGTTAAGATACCGGACGCAATTCGCGCAATTCAGGAGCTTAAAAACAGAAAAGCCGAAAAGCCATCTTTCGTGAATTTGGAGAAATCGCCCACAAAAAACCAACCCGGTGATTGCGATGCTGTTCAATACATTGCTAAGAGAAATTGGCTTATTCTTCGGGCCAAGCAAGAAGCAAAGAAGAGACCGAAGGCAAATTACGTTAACCTTGAATCCATCTTAATCATCACTTCTGTCTTTTGCTTTTGGGCATGGTTATGGAACTTTCCCCCTTTACCGTTGATTGAGAAAATCGCCGACCGTTCGCCTGGTTTCTTGTCTGTTTGCAACACAATTTACGACGTAGGTCTGGTTGTTGGTTTCATAGCGTATATTACGCGGCTTCTACGAATGTTTTTTAACGTCTCAACCTGGACTGACCTAATAAAGAAGGGTTGTGATAAGTGCTATATTTGCACATCGGTGCGAGAAATGGGACAAAAGGCGGCTAAAAAAGCAAAGAAAGCAGGAAAAACAGCTAAAGAAGCGAAGAAAGAGGCTATTAAAGAGGCAAAGGAATGGCGTGTACATATTTCGCGAGTAATTGATATCGCTTCTCATTTTGATACGTATCTTTTGTTTGATGCTGATCCATGTGACGCTGATTCACGTGATGCATTTCTCGAAGACAAAGTTATCGGTGCGATGAAGATCAACAAGGATGAGTCCATCGGTGACATGATTGAACCCTGTCTGAACGAGAAGTCAAACAAGAAGCTCGTAGTATTTATTTATTCGCAACATGGCAGGGCAAGCTACGAGCAGACTAAAAACGCTCGAGACAAGCACCCATACGTCTACGATCTTGGCCCAGTTTGCGGAGACATGAGAGACCTGGAGATTGTGGCTCATCAGCTGCTCTACCTCCAAGATGAAGGCTGCCTAAAATTTCCTTATTAAGAAAAACTAATCAACTGGTGTCCTGTCAATCCAATCGATTCCGCCAATGTTCATACCATAGACCTGAAGCCCCTTTGATTAGGTCAGCGAGTAATACTGTCGCGGATCGTTTTTAGAAGCGCCATGCCAAATAAGCTCTCCACTTTCAGAAAGCCTTTTGAGGAGTGCCGAGGCGGCCTGTCTGGTGAGGCCAGTTGCCTCGGTCAGATCTTTGGTGGTCACTTTTCCGCGCTTGTTTGCCAAATCAAGCGCTGTGATTTCATTGGGAAAAAGACTGCTGCCAGAAGCTTCTCCACGACTGTTACTAAAGAGAGGAAGCGTAAGAGTGGTGCGATCTGGTCCGTAGGAGACTTTGTAATAAGGATCGGCAAAACCTGCTTCCTGCCATCCGTAGAACAGCTCATTGATACCACTACCAGCACGCTCGCCAATATTGATTAAGGAAAACATGCGAAGAAGCGTTTCATTTCGGGGATCGGAATTGCCCGGCTTTATGGCTTCTTCGATAGGCATGCGGAAATCCCCAGGATTCGAAATAGCTATATGGTCTGGATGCCATACGCAAGAAACCCCCCGGCGCTCGAACCAATTTGCATTGGTAAGACAGTTGGCTAAAGATTCGCGCAAAGCCTTATGTGTGGAAGTATCGTCGATGCGATCCACGCCAGAAAGTCTGAACGGAACTTTGAGAGCGGCCGTGAGCTTTTGGTAGGTTCTGAAGAAAAAATCATAGACGTTGCCGGTCCAATCACCAGTAAAACTCACCAGTCTGTCTTCCCATCGGTCTGCGCCGGTTTCCTGGCGATAGTCGAGCAGAAAATGGGGAAACTCCTGAACAATCCAGCGATCGAGCCCAAACATCAGTAGACCGGCTCGCGTCGGCCGCAGCGTCTTGCCCTCTCGTCGGCAGGCTCCAAGTGCAACCAAGAACTCCTCATCAGAAAGCTCGTTCCATGCATGACTGGGGTGCAGGGTCTCAAATCGACGCCGATAGCGCGAAATGGTATCGCTATCAAGCCAGGTCATTTCTGCGAACTCGGCAAGATGAGAGTCCTGGCTCGAAGTGTCCGAATCGCGCACCATCGAGAGGACTTCTTCGCGGGAGCAAAGATGATCGCCCGTATGCATGCGCCGAAAGGTACCGCCAAATAAATCACCATTGATATACACGGGACGAATGAGACGGTTGGCCCATGGCACTTGGATAACTATTATTTGCTTGCCATCAACCGTTTTGATTTGGGCATCTTTGTTTTGGAACAAACGGGCGCTGAGCTTATCGTCACTTAATGCCGCATTCCAAAAGTCATCAAGAACCTTATTGGCTTGCGGGATTCCGAGCGCTTTAAGTGTCCCGTCTCGCTGCTCGGCCACACCAAGCACAATGACCCCACCGTCGGTATTTGCGAAGGCAGAAATTGTTTCCCAAATACTGCGGGGCAGTTCTCCTTGTCCATCACGACCAAGCGCACGCTTAGCTTCAAGGCGATTGTTTTCGCGATAAGCCAAGATTTCTTCGAGATGCATAAGAAGTTCTCCTTATAGATGCCCGACAAGAAGCTGCCAATCTTACTGACAAGTCTACTGATAAGTGATTCTATCCTACTGACAAGTCTACTGACAAGTGATTCTATCTTACTGACAAGTACTCGAGCTTTTGACTCAAAGACTCGGATCAAGGCTATTTCTGGTTTGCAAGCCTGTCAATAAGCTCGTTTACGAGTTTATTGTCCTGTACGAGGTTTGCGAAACACTTCTTTCCTGCGTCTTTCAAGGATGTTCCGATATGATAGGCGGTCGATTTTCCAATACAAGGAAGTGATTATGGAAGGGGTCTATAGCGCGAAAGAGAATACCCAACCTTTTAACTTAATGATGAGATCATATAAAAGCAGGTTGCGCATCACTTTATGGTGATACGTGATCCGTTAGGCTTGTCGGCGGCATGGCCTGCATAGATCCTATTTTCGTTCTAATAACAATGCTGCTACGGCAATCGGCATTCTGCAATTGTTCAAAGAGCCTAGGAAGGACTCGTTTCTCTTAAAGTAAAATGGATGTGTTTATGAGCAAGGCCATCCTTCCTTTTCTATGAGAGGTTTTTATGTCTGAGATGAATGAAAGCCAGAGAGCTGAATTGCATAAAACTATCTGGTCCATTGCCGATGATTTGCGTGGAAGTGTAGATGGCTGGGACTTCAAACAGTATGTTTTGGGAATGCTTTTCTACCGGTTCATTTCAGAAAATTTGACCGAGTATCTAAACCTTTTTGAAGGGGGCAGTTTCAACTACGCAGAACTCCCTGACGAAGAGGCCGAACCTGGACGAGAGGAAACCGTTCGTGAAAGAGGCTTCTTTATACTGCCAAGCGAGCTGTTTTCAAACGTCAGGCAAGCGGCACTCAAAGGCACCCACGATGAAGATTTGAATGAGGTGCTCGAGCGCATCTTCAAAAACATCGAAGGCAGTGCAACCGGAACAGAAAGCGAAGATGACCTCAAAGGTCTTTTTGCTGATTTTGACGTAAATAGCGCAAAGCTTGGCAACACCGTTCTTGATCGCAACAAAAAGCTTATCAAGCTCATGGACAAGATTGGGTCCATGAATCTTGGCAGCAGCTTTCAGGACAATGGCATAGATGCTTTTGGCGATGCCTATGAATTTCTTATGACCATGTATGCCAGCAATGCTGGCAAATCGGGAGGGGAGTTTTTCACTCCGCAGTACGTCTCTACGCTTCTGACCAAGATTGCTCTTGCGGGCAGAACCACCATAAACAAGGTATACGACCCCTGCTGCGGCAGTGGATCATTGCTTCTCAACACCGCAAAACAAATTGGAGCAGGTGCAGTAACGAAGGGTTACTACGGCCAAGAAATTAACCTTACAACTTACAATCTGTGCCGCATCAACATGTTTTTGCACAACATCAACTTCGATAAGTTTGACATTGCCCTCGGAGATACCTTAAAACACCCAGCTCATTGGGATGATGAACCCTTTGAGATGATTGTTTCTAATCCGCCCTACTCAATTAAGTGGGAGGGCAAAAATGATCCCCTGAACATCAACGATCCGCGCTTTAGCCCAGCAGGCGTTCTTGCTCCTGCAAGCAAGGCCGACCTCGCCTTTACGATGCATATGCTCAGCTGGCTATCCTCTGATGGAGTGGCGGCCATCGTTGAGTTTCCTGGCGTGCTCTACAGAGGTGGTGCGGAAGGAAAAATCAGAAAATACCTGATAGAGAACAATTTTGTAGATACGGTTATTCAGCTGCCACCCAATTTATTCTTTGGAACAAGTATTGCGACCTGCATCATCGTGCTTAAAAAGTCAAAGGCGGATAGCAGCGTTTTATTCATTGATGCAAGCGATGAATTTATCCATGTAGGCAATCAAAACAATCTCTCTGATGACAATATCGAAAAGATCTATTCCACCCACATGGAGCGCAAAGAGATCGAGCATTTCAGCAAGCTTGTTTCCAATGATGACATTATCGAAAATGACGTGAATCTTTCTGTTTCGAGCTATGTTGAAAAAGAAGATTTGCGAGAAGAAATAAACATCACCGAACTCAATGCTCGGATTAAAGAAATTGTGGCGCGTGAAGAAGAACTGCGCAAACAAATTGATGCCATAGTGGCCGATTTGGAGGGCGAAGAACAAGGAAGCTTGTCAAGTTGATCGATGCTTGCAAAGTTTGATAAGTACATCTGGAGGAGCGCTGATGAATACATCAAACACGAGCAAAAACGTAGAGCTATCTCCTGAAGACCGAATTGGCCAAACACCGTTTAGCCAATTGAGCCAATAAAACCGAATTGGTCAGACGCTATCTGACCAATTGCAAAGTGAGCAGAATTGACGACCTAAAACAGTTGTAAAGGAATCCTTGACAACTGTTTTAGATGAGAAAGCACATGGTTGGTTGTTGCAACATGAGGTAAGCGCATAAGTAGAATTGCTATTTTGTGACGCACTGCGTCACGAATTGAGTTTGACTCATTAGTGCAGTCCACCGCTATTATTTGAGAAGTATTACTGAGCGAAAAGGACGGAAGTATGTCACAGGGAAACGTTTATAGCATAGAGGAGCTAAGGCAGATCGTAGTGCCCCTGCTCGATAAATACGGCATGCAAGAAGCTCGTCTTTTCGGGTCCTATGCTCGCGGAGAGGCCGACGCGAACTCAGACATAGACCTTCTCTTGACTGGCAAGCCTGGTTTTAGGCCGCTTGCTGTGTACGGAGTTTCAGCGGATGTAATGAAGGCTACTGGCAAAAAAGTTGATGTGTATGAGATGTGCGAGCTTGATCCCGGCTCCTTTAGGGATGCCATTCTTTCTGAGGCGGTGCTTTTATGAAATATTCCGACAACGATAGACTTAAACTAATTGTCCAATATGGCGAAAGGCTACTAACTCTTAAAGACGAGATTGATCTTTCTGCTGAGCAATTAAATCAGGATTATCGACTTCAATGGTTAGTCACTACCCCTCTCTATAACATTGGTGAGTAAGCATATGGCCTATCTGATGAATTTATTGATGAGCATTCCGACATTCCTTGGCAGATGATAGCTGCTTTTAGGCATCGCCTTGTGCACGATTATGAAGGAACCAACTGGACACTCGTTGCCTCGATTTTGGAGGAGGAAATTGCTCCTCTGGTAGATGCGGCAAAGAACATTCTTGACGATCAAGGTATTTCCTATTGAGTCTTTGCGTATGTTAGTAGGGGGTCTTAAAGATGAGCAAGATTCAACTTGTTCCAAAATGGAACAAGTTTGATAAGAGGGAGAGCACGCCGTATGAACTTTTTGAACATTGGGTAAGCATATGAGCAGGATTGACGATTTGATTCGGGAACTGTGTCCTGATGGGGTGGAGTATCGTAAAATCGGAGACCTTTTTACTACGTTTACCGGAAAAACTCCTAAGAAGTCAGATGTATCAATGTTTGGCAACGAATACCCCTTTTATAAGCCAGGCGATTTTGATAATGGCGCGAATGTTCAAGATACGATAGAAAAACTTTCTAACAAAGGTTTTAATTCTGTTAAGAAAGTTCTTAAGGGGTCAACGCTTGTCGTATGTGTTGCTAGCCTAGGTAAAATTGGGTATGCATTAGCCGATGGTGCCTGCAATCAGCAGATAAATGTTATTTCGCCATGTGAGTCAATAAATTCACGGTTTGTATTTCATTATTGCTGTTCAGATATTTTTAAAGCACAGATGCTGGCAAAGGCAAACATATCGAGCATGCCAATTTTAAACCTTCGCAACTTTAATGAGATTATGTTTCCCATTCCGCCGCTTGAAGTTCAAGAGGAAATTGTGCGGGTGTTAGACTCCTTCGCGGAGCTAGAGGCGGAGCTAGAGGCGGAGCTAGAGGCGGAGCTAGAGGCGCGGCGGGCGCAGTATGCCTATTACCGCGACAAGCTGCTTGACTTTACAGAGAGAGAGTCCGTTTCGTGGGTAACATTGGGGGATATAGGCGAATTCATACGTGGAAGCGGAATTCAGAAGAAAGATTTTGTTGATCAGGGAGTTCCATGTATTCATTATGGACAAATATATACTGCATATAAGTTATTTGCCAAGGAATCTGTTTCGTTTATTACCCCAGACTTTGCAAAGAAAAAGCGCATGGCTGTAAAAGGAGACTTAATTATCGCAACAACTAGCGAAAATGAAGAAGATGTATGTAAAGCTGTAACGTGGCTTGGAGATTCTGAAGTGGCAGTAAGTAATGATGCATATATTTATCATCATGGCCAGAATCCGAAATACATGGCTTACTATTTTCAATCGGAGCACTTTCAGAAACAAAAGAGACCTTGTGTTACGGGAACTAAGGTTCTTCGCGTGTCTGGGCCTGCAATGGAAAAATTTGTCATTCCCATCCCGCCCCTCTCCGAACAACAGCGCATCGTTGACATTCTTGACCGCTTTGATGCACTCACCACCTCGCTTACCGATGGCCTACCTGCAGAAATTGAAGCACGTCGCCAGCAATACGAGTACTATAGAGACAAGATTTTGTCATTTCCCGAGAAAGGGACAGCTGCGTGAAAGATGATATGCGTCTCAATTGGATAGATGATAGTAGGCCCGAACATCACTATGCTGCTATAGACATGTCTCCAGTTCAAAGTGAACACGAGGCAAGTCTTGCCGATGATCTTCCAAAAGATGTCGTATTTGATCTTATGGCAACAGGGGGACAGGCCACTGTTTGCGCCACGAGTCCCATAGAAGATAAGCGCAGTCAAAGCTATCAGTCTGAAGCAGAGCTTGAAGAAGCGTTTATTAAGCAGCTAGAACGTCAGGCATATCAATACCTCACCTTTTCATCAGAAGAAGAACTTATTGCTAACCTTCGTACACAGCTAGAAAAACTAAACGGCTATTCGTTTTCTGATGAAGAATGGACACGCTTCTTCAAAACAAACATTGCTAGTGCCAACGATGGCATCGTAGAAAAAACGCGCCGCATCCAAGACGACTATATTCAGGTTTTGGAGTGTGACGACGGCACAAGCAAAAACATCTATCTCATCGACAAACGCAACATTCACAACAACCATCTCCAGGTGATAAATCAATACACCCAAGCTGGCACGTACGAGAATCGCTACGATGTCACCATTTTGGTTAACGGACTTCCTTTGGTGCATGTGGAACTTAAACGTCGGGGCGTTGCTATCAAGGAGGCTTTCAACCAAATAGAGCGCTATCAAAGGGATAGTTTTTGGAGTGGGTCGGGGCTTTTTGAATATATTCAAATCTTTGTAATCTCAAATGGAACGCACACTAAGTACTACTCAAATACCACGCGCAATAGCCATATTCAGGAAAATAAGAGCAAGCGTAAGGGCGGCAAGAAAACTTCCAACTCATTTGAATTTACCAGTTGGTGGGCATCTGCCGACAATGAGCCTATACGCGATTTGATTCCTTTTACCAAGACCTTTTTCGCAAAGCACACCCTGCTCAACGTTTTGACGCGCTACTGTGTTTTTGACACCGAAGAAGTGCTTAAGGTTATGCGCCCCTATCAAATAGTGGCAACTGAGGCAATCTTAAACCGTATCCTCATCAGCGAAAACAATCCTTCTATGCTTGGAACGCTTCAGGCTGGTGGATATATCTGGCATACCACAGGGTCCGGCAAAACCCTTACGAGTTTTAAAACGGCACGTCTTGCAAGTGGTATGGAGGGTGTGGATAAGGTCATGTTTGTGGTGGACAGACAAGACCTTGATTACCAGACCATGCGCGAATATAACAAGTTTGAGGAAGGCGCAGTTGATGGATCAACCAGCACCGCTGAACTTGCGCGCAACCTTGCCGATAACGAAAAGTCAATCCTGGTGACCACCATCCAAAAGTTGTCTTGCTTTATCAAGAAGCACCCTAAGCATGCAATCTATGACAAGCATGTGGTCATCATCTTTGATGAGTGCCATCGCTCGCAATTTGGGCAAATGCACACTGATATTGTTAAGCACTTCAAGAAGTATCATCTGTTTGGATTTACCGGCACACCCATCTTTGCTGCTAATGCGAGCGCATCAGGCAATCCCCATTTGCGCACCACCGAACAAGCCTTTGGGGATAAGCTTCACACGTATACGATTGTAGATGCCATTCGTGATGGTAACGTGCTGCCTTTCCGCATTGACTATATTCAGACGATCAAGAAAAAAGAGGATTTCCCTGATGAGAAGGTCTATGGCATCTATCGAGAAGGTGCCTATGTGGGGTCTGAGCGTATTGATTTGGTAGTGAACTATATTCTTGATCACTTTGATCAAAAGACCAAACGCCAATCAAGCTATACCTTGCAAGATAGACGCGTGATGGGTTTTAATTCGCTTCTTGCTACCGCATCGATTGATATGGCAAAGCTGTATTACTCAGCCTTTAAGCGTATTCAGCAACAACGCTCAGGTGAGCCGCTCAAAGTTGGTCTTATCTATAGCTTTGGCGTTAATGAAGATGCGGAAGGTAGCGGACTTCCTGAAGAAGATTTTGATGTGGAAAGCCTCGATACTCCCGATAGGGATTTTCTTGAAGGCGCTATCAAAGATTACAACGAAATGTTTCAGACAAACTTTTCAACAACGGGGTCGGGAAGTGAGGGCTTTAACAATTACTACAAGGATATGTCTATGCGCTTAAAGAAGCGCGAGATTGATTTGGTAATTGTGGTCAACATGTTTTTGACAGGCTTTGATGCCACCACCCTAAATACCTTGTGGGTAGATAAAAACTTGCGGCTGCACGGCTTGATTCAAGCCTTTAGTCGCACTAATCGTATCCTGAATGCGGTTAAAACCTTTGGTAATATCGTTTGCTTTCGCGATTTGGAAGATGAGGTCAACAAAGCAATATCGCTCTTTGGCGATAAGGATGCTTGCGGCATTGTATTGCTCAAACCTTATCAGGAATACTTAGATGAATACCGGGAGCGCCTAGCTCAGCTCCGTGAAATGCTTTCACCTGGCGAAGAACCCTTTGGCGAGACGCAAGAAAAAGCCTTCATACGCTTATGGGGCACAATCATGCGCCTGCGCAATATCCTGACAAGTTTTGATGAGTTTGCTGAAGATGACACACTCTCTGCGCGAGATGAGCAGGATTATCGCAGCGTGTATAGGGATTTGCTCGATAAGTATCGCCGCCCTGAGGGGGATGCCAAGATTATCAATGACGATCTGGTCTTTGAGATTGAGCTTTTAAAGCAGGTGGATGTCAACATCGACTACATTTTGATGCTGGTGCAGAAATATCACGATTCCAACTGCACTGACAAGACGCTTATTGCTGATGTTGAGCGCGCTTTGAGATCAAGTTATGAGCTGCATAACAAGCGCGATTTGATTGAGGCCTTCATTGATAGTCTTGATCATTCCGAGGATGTTGATGCGGATTGGAAGAAATATATCGCTGAGCAAAAAGAGCGTGAGTTGCAACGGATTATTGCTGATGAGTCTCTGGAGGATAAGGGCACTCGTGCTCTCATTGATCGAGCGTTTAGGGATGGTGGTATTCCCGAGAGTGGTACTGAAGTTACAAGCCTCATGACTAAAAGGCCAAGTCGCTTTGGAGGTGGCAGTGCGTATTCAGAGATGAAGGCTCGTGTGCTAGAAAAGCTCAAAGCCTTCTTTGAGCGATTTAATGGGCTCGGCTGATCGTAAACTCTAGTTCTTGGCTTATGCATCGGGCGACGATGAAGGCCCGCCGCAAAATGCAAGTTGCTACCATCTGTAGAACTGCAAAGCAGCCACGCATCGTAGCGAAACCTGGTTTAATACTGTGGTGCAGACTAGTCAAGTTCTGCAGCTAGCTCTTTGTTTCGAGAAGCGGGTCAAAGTGGTGCTCGTTGTATTCTCTAATTCCGGA
>CAYWAO010000023.1:0-13937 GCA_964456695.1 uncultured Cryptobacterium sp.
ACATACCATCCTCTCTCTTTTTTGTTCACAATCTCACACTTTCATTGGAGAAAAGAGTATGATATTACACTCGAAAAACGATGAAAGGATGTCGCATGGCAGAAGAGAATCACATCACGTCTGAATCAACATTAGACGATGAGGCGATATTTCAGGCCGAACAGGCACATCTGAGCACCACGTATAACACTCTTCTCTCAATCGAGCAGCACATTATCTCTCGCATGGAAAACACTGCTCAAGCTGCTGAAACCTACAAGCGAGAAATGTCTGATGCCGCAACGTCAAACTTTGCAAGTGAAGGTGAAGCCCAGGAAACGTATGTTGAATATGCAAATTTGAACAGTGTTATCGATGCCTATAACCAGCTCCAAGAAGCTGATGCGGATACACTCTCACGCGTTTTGCTTCTAAAACCCCAACCCTACTTTGCAAAGATCGTCTTACAGTTTAATCCTCACGATAAGCCCAAAGAAATCTACATAGGCAATGCCGGCATATCAGATGACTCATACAAGCGCCTGGTGGTTGATTGGCGCTCCCCTGTTGCTGAGGTGTATTACAACCAGTCAAACGGACCCACCTCCTACGAGGCGAACGGACGCACCATAGAGGTTGATTTAAAACTGCGCCGACAGTTTGATATTCACGAAGCCACCCTCAATGCTTATTTTGATACGACAGTGGCAATTCAAGACGAACTACTACTCCGCTCGTTATCCCGCCAACGTACCTCGCATATGAATGCGATCACGACCACCATTCAAAAGGAACAAAATCGCGTTATTCGCTATCAGGACGTTCCAGCACTCTTGGTAAATGGCATCGCTGGCAGTGGAAAAACATCAGTTCTCTTACAGCGTATTGCCTATCTGTTTTACCAGAATCGCGAATCACTCGATGCTGATCAGGTATACCTTATTACCCCTAATCCGGTCTTTCGCAGCTATATTGACAACGTATTACCCGACATGGGTGAGACAAACCCTCACATTTTAACGTGGACAGAATTCGCACAAGACCTCATTCCTGAAGGGCGTTCCTTTTCAAGAATTCAGACATCTCTTGATACCATTCATATCATAGATGCTATCGCCGACAAGATCAGCTTTGCCGAAAAAGATTTCCGCGACATCAAAATACAGGGTGTCACACTGATTTCTGCACAACAGATTAACCGCATTGCATCAAAACTGACACATATCCCCGCTGGCCCACGCTTGATATCGTTGATACGAGAAGAACTTAAAGACAGGATGGATAGCCGTCTTGGACAAATGGCGGGCACTGAACAATTTCAAAATGAGGTTGCCGCGCTAACCTACAACCAGCAGCTGCAGATCTTTGGTGAGCCTATCAATATGGAAACCGAAGAGCAAGCAAAAAACTACACGCTTCAGTATTTGCAGCAGCGCTTCGCTAAGGCTTATCGCACGATTGCATACGATCACTGGGTTCGCGTTGATCGCATTGCAAAACGTCTTCTTCATATTGATGAGCCATCATTTTTGGAATGGCTCTATCTCAAGCTCACGTGTACAGGACAATGTAACGATGATGCGCGTTACGTAATGATTGATGAAGTGCAAGACTATTCGCCAGCACAGCTCAGCGTATTAGCGCGCTATTATAAGCACGCACGCTTCCTGCTGCTCGGAGACGAAAATCAAGCCATTACGGAATCCTCTTCGTCCTTCGAAGAAGTACGGCAGGTTTTCACGCAGCAGCGAGGCTCTATAGAGGAGTGCCAACTTACCACAAGTTATCGATCAACGCCTGCTATCACCAAACTCTTCGCAACACTTGCAGCATCGTCAAACGACACCATGCTTATATCGTCAGTGCGGCGCGACGACAAAGAACCAGACCTGTACTGTACAGCAGATCAGCAAGACTTGATAAACCAGCTTGCACATCTGCTTGACAACATCAACAAGAACCAGGGTTTGACGGCAGTTATCGTCAATAACGAACAAGAAATCGCCCAAACTTGGGAAATTTTGCAATCTTTGGTTCCTGCCGATCAGCTCACCTACATCAGCGAAGGCACCATGCTTCCCGAACACGGTGTTGTGCTCATTTCATTGCAGCTTGCAAAAGGTCTTGAGTTTGATCATGTGATTATTCCTGACGCTGATGCGCACACCTATCCAGATACTGACTTGGCGCGACGTCAGCTCTATACTGCAATTTCACGTGCTACGAATTCAGTCGCCTTGCTTGCGCACGACGCATTCACCCCGCTGCTCGATATGACACAAACGCAACAAGGAAAAAGCACGCCCAGCACTTAAAAGCTGAAATACCCTTGCAGTGTCATAGTAAGAACGTGTGCGACAGCCAGCACCCATACGATGGTTACCACAATGCGAACAACGCTAGGCACGCGAAGATTTTTGCTGGGAACAATAAACATGCCAATCAGGCCACCGATTGCTCCGCCTAAATGTCCGCTCAGTGACACGCTGGGCATCAACAGGGTGTAGACAATATTGATCGCAATAATGCTCAGCATTCCCTTGCTGTAATTTCTTAAAACGTGGCGATTCTTCTTGGAAAGCACCCCGAGCAAAGCAGCAGCAACAAACAAACCGAACACGCTGGTTGATGCACCAGCACTGAGCACATAGCTTGCCGTATAAAAATCAGTGACATAAGTCAGTGCATTACCAGTAATACCGCCAATAACATAAAGAAGCAAGAAATTGCCATGACCGAGCACTCGCTCGAGCAAAACACCAACGCTATATAAGGCCGCCATGTTGAAGAGCAGATGCATAAGATCAACATGCAAAAACATGGGTGCAACAAAACGATACCAATCAAGCGGCGATGAAATAGCAGGCACAAACATGGCACCCATAGAGAACAACACCCCAGAAGAAATTGAGGTACTCAGATCAGAGAGAACAACCTCCACTCCATAGATCACCGCATTGAGCGCAATAAGGATAAGTGTCACTAAGCAAAAACCATACTTTTCAGTAAAGCTGGGTCGACTTTCTTTCATCATGCGTTTGAGTTGCGCATCATCAATAACATTGCGCTGAGAAGCACGAGACGGAGCATCTGTTCGAGAGGCCTGCGCAGCATACAAAGGTTGTTGAGACTGTGATTGAGATTGAGCCTCTAACTTAAACCCTACAGTACTTGCCTGGGTGCTCGTATACCCCAACGACGGGTCGGTATCGTATTCATGCGTGGAAGAATCAGTAGTCGTGCGATACGCATGGTTCTGGCGCTGATTGTACGTCATGAAATACCTACTCCTATTAACGGTTATCCACTTTTTCGGGATACAAATCATGGTGCGAAAGTCTGTCCCACGCAACCTGTTCCCATTTCGTGCCTGATCTGCCGTAATTACAATACGGATCAATAGAGATTCCACCACGTGGCGTAAACTTACCCCACACTTCGATATATTTCGGATCCATGAGATGAATAAGATCTTTCATAATGATGTTCATACAATCCTCGTGAAAGTCTCCATGATTCCTAAAGCCAAACAGATACAGCTTTAGGCTTTTAGACTCAACCATGCGTACATCTGGAACATAGGAAATATATATGGTTGCAAAGTCCGGTTGTCCCGTAATGGGGCATAAGCTTGTAAACTCTGGACAATTAAACTTTACAAAATAGTCGTTATCCTGATGTTTGTTTGTAAAGGTCTCTAACACCCCGGGATCGTAATCACTTGGATATGAAATATCGTGATTCCCTAAGAGTGTTACTTCAGAACCTTTACTCATGAGCTATTCCTTCTCGTAAAAATACTCGTACAAAATACGCCTACGATAATAACGGATCAACAGCACCATTGACCTCAAAAGCTCGAGCGCGGTCAATGCATGTTGCGCATACACCGCAGGGGGTTTTACCGCCCTCATAGCAAGACCACGTCAGTTCATACGGAACCCCAAGCTCAAGACCAAGCGCTACAATGTCGCTTTTAGACCATTCCAAAAACGGTGCTTCTACATGGAGCTGATGTCCGCTTCCTTCAACAATGGCTGCATTCATCGCAGACACAAATTCTTTTGAGCAGTCAGGATACGCGTTACCTGCCCAATCATCATGATGAGCACCATAATACAAAACATCGCAGTCAAGCGACAAAGCGATAGCAGCAGCGGAAGAAAGAAAAAGTCCATTTCTAAACGGAACATAGGTACTTACCGGTTGCCCATTCGTTTTTTCAAGTTGTTCAGCATAGCTTTCTTCGGGCACCTCGATATCAGAATGCGCTAAAAGTGAACACGTGCTGTCTTTAAATATTTCAGCAAGATCAAGAAAGCGCTGCTCAACACCATAGTATTGAGCTACCTCACGCGCTGCTGCAACCTCTTTTTCATGCCGCTGACCGTAGGCAACACTCAAAGCATATGTATTGTGTGCGCCAAGACGCTTCGTAGCTTCGGCAAGCAGCGTCGTTGAATCAACTCCACCAGAACAAAGTACAAGCGCACGTGAAGAAGTGCTCACTGTTTTATCCTTTCAAAAACTACCGTGTATAGAGACTGTTGCGTACCAGCCTTACCCTGACAACCTACAAAACCCTCAAGTCTTCCAAAGCTATCGCTAAAATCTCTAGGCAAGCCAATAGAACCCACAAACCAGAACCGCCACGTTCCAACCTCTAGGAGCGCTGTATACCACTACACCCCTTTTTCTACGTGAGGCCAAATTATTTTATGGAGCTGTACTTGGAAACGCACCTGATCCAGACGCTGTTGCTTCATAAACTCAACAATAGTATCGGGTTCAATCTGCCCAAACACCGGGCTGAACAACACCGTACATGTATGAGTCAGATTGTAGCGGGCAAGCACCAAGCTCGCTTCTTCTAGATCAGCAACACTTCCGATCACAAACTTAACCGCATCGCGCGCATCAAGAAATTCGTAGTTGGCATCGAGCATGTACTCAGCCATACCACTTGAAGAAAGCTTGCGATCAATCGTGAAACCCAACGTTGCTGTGGCGTCGTTTTGCTTGTCGAGTGATGTTCGCAAGGCAAAGAGCTCTGACAAATCCTGGGCACCGTTAGTCTCAATTTCCACCACACGATTTTCCAGCGTACTCCACGAAGAAGATGTACACAGTGCTTCAACAAGCCGATCGAGATGAGGCTGCAAGGTGGGCTCGCCACCAGTGAGCGTAACACACGATACACCCGAGCCAGAAACCCAATCAAGAATTTGGTCGCACGTTAAAGATTCATAAGCACAATCAGGAGTGTTTGCCCACGAGGTATCGCACCAGCTGCACACTAAATCACATCCTACCATACGAACAAACGCCGCTAATCTCCCTGCACGTAGGCCTTCTCCATTAATAGAGACAAAGCGCTCCGCCACCGAAAAAACCTCAGTGGCAGGAGTGCTCTTTTTACCGATCATTACCAGTCATCTCCACGATAGATCGCACAATTATGAGGCGTCTCGTATACTTCTATCTGAGAAACAGGCAATCCATCGCCTGCCAATCGATCGAAAAAATACCGTGCAAAATTTTCGGCGGTCGTTCGAAACGGCAAGATGGTTAAAGAAAAACCTTCTCGTGCAAGACAGTCAAGCGTCTCCGGCATGAGCGAACCCTCTTCTACGATAAAGCTATGATCAAACTCATCGGCGAGCTTGCGCAATGCCTGCCTGAACAGACTGAAATCCAACACCATATCCTTATGTGTTCCTTCAGTACAAAGCTCTTCTTGAGAAAGATACGCAACCACACGCCAACGGTGGCCGTGCAAATTCTCGCACTTGCCGTGGTAATCGGTTAAAAAATGTGCAGCATCAAAACTGCTCTCGGTCTTTAACTGATACATAGCTACTTTGCTGCCATTGCCCTTTCAATTCGACGTACACCTTCCTGAGTTGCTTCAGCATCACCAAATGCGGACAAGCGAATGTATCCTTCTCCCGATGGACCAAAGCCTGCTCCAGGAGTCGTAATAACATGAGCTTTCTCCAAGAGCTCAGTAAACAAATCCCAAGAACCCATACCCTCAGGAGTCTTGCACCATACATAGGGACTGTTTACCGCACCATATACCGTAAATCCGCAACGCTCCAAGCCTTCCTTGATCACCCGCGCGTTATTGCGATAATAGGCGATGGTTTCATCAACCTGCTTGGCACCTTCGGGCGTATAAATAGCAGCTGCCCCGCGCTGAATCACGTATGAAGCGCCATTAAACTTCGTTGTTTGACGACGATTCCACATGCTATTAAGACTCTGACCTTCGCGCACTATCGCCTTCGGAACAACGGTATATCCACAGCGTGCTCCCGTAAACCCAGCAGTCTTTGAGAATGATCTGAACTCGATAGCACAGGTGTCAGCACCTTCCACTTCAAAGATGGAATGGGGAACACCCTCTTGCGTAATGAAGCGCTCATATGCAGCGTCAAACATAATAAGCGCCTCGTGTTCATTGGCGTAGTCAACCCAAACCTTCAGCTGATCGTAGGTTAAAACGGTGCCCGTAGGATTATTGGGGCTACACAGGTAAATGACATCAACATCATCTTGAGGAAGCTCGGGCACAAAGTTGTTTTCAGCAACCGTAGGCATGTAATAAATGTTCGTCCAACCTTGTGCCTCTACGTCATATTCGCCAGCACGACCAGCCATAGCGTTGCTGTCGACATAGACGGGGTATACCGGATCGCATACTGCAACTTTGTTATCAAGCGCCAATATATCGCCAATATTGCCGCAATCAGACTTTGCGCCATCTGATACGAAAATTTCATCGTCTTCGATAGCAACACCGCGCGAACGAAAGTCATACTCTGCTATAGCGCTACGCAAAAAGTCATAGCCCTGCTCTGGACCATACCCATGAAAAGTTTCTGCATGAGCAAGATCATCAACCGCTTTGTGCATGGCATCAACAACCACGGGCACGAGAGGACGGGTAACATCACCAATTCCCATCTTTATCAACTGAGCATCAGGATGACGCTCTGAAAAAGCAGCCGTCCTCTGTGCTATGTCAGAAAAAAGATAACTACCGGGTAGCTTGGCATAGTTTTCATTGATCTTTACCACGTATATTCCTCCTCGTTATAACGTTGCAATGTTATCTCGTATAAATACGTATACCCATACAGCCTGCACCGATGCGTTACATGATGTGTTGCGAGCACGATGCTTACATGCAACTTGGTACTTCTTCGTTTGTATGACGCTAAACCAAATTCCATACACTGCAAAGCACTATGGTACTACTTTCTATGGTCTTGCGCGAAGTGAATCTAGCTCGACATACCGCGCACTACAGCAAACGTATCATATTCAATATTCAACCTACAGATCAATAATCAAGTTATTTGTCAGCGCAGTATTCACCGTTGCCTTTAAGCACAGTTCACCGTTCGGACGGCGAATCTCAACCTCGGTGACCACCATGCGCCGTCCAGACTTCAAAACCGTACCAATAACATCAATATATTCATCATCGGCATAAACGGGACGCAAGAAATTAGCATTGATAGACATCGTGGCATTTTCCTTACCCAGCGTATCGCATGCACCCGTACCTGCCGTATCGGCAAGGGCAAGCAGAAAGCCTCCATGTACCGTACCTATATTGTTACCGCAGTCTTCGCCCGGGTAAGCACGCATCACAAAGCGGCCCTCTTCCGCTTCCTTTAGCTCCGAGCGATCAAACCCTCGAAGATCAACGATGTCCTCTTCGCAGTAAGCGAGAATTTTTGGATGTAGCATGTATAGTCCTCCCCCCCGTTGCTCTGTGAGCATTCAGTAAATACTCTGCCATCATACCTGAAAGTCCTTTGGCACAGTGCAGCGTTGCAAAATGATGAAAGTATAATCTGCTCTATGAGTCAGCATAAGAAGCAGAAGGAAGTGGGAGATGGGCACAACAGAAGAGTTTGTTATGCCAATACGCAGCAATGAGCTATGAACTGCGAAGGTGGCTCAAAACCGCCTAGCCCGAGCATCACCACACATCCTTTTTAGTCCTTTTTGTGATAGGCAAGCCAATATGCCATGCCAACAAACAAGGCACCGCCAACAATGTTGCCCGGAACCGTGGCACTCCAATTCCAGAGCGCACCAGCCCAGGTAAGCATTGATGCATCAACACCAACAGGCACAATACCCACCGAGGCCAACAAGATTCCCATGGGAAGGAAGAACATGTTTGCAACACAATGCTCAAAGCCACACGCCACAAAGGCTGTAATGGGTAATAAAATACCCAACATCTTATCTGCGACAGTTCGCCCTGCATAGGCAATCCACACGGCTAGACAAACGAGGAAGTTACACATAATACCTTTGGCAAACAGGGTTATCCAATCAGGAGTTATTTTTCCTGCTGCCACATTGACCATGGTGCCACCAACCACGCCATCATTCATGGTATGGAACCCGGTCAGGTATACCAGACCAACCAAAATAAGGGCACCTGCAAAGTTGCCCACAAACACTACGACCCAATTCTTGATAACTGCAGACCAGGAAATCTTTTTACTTGCAGCACTCATCACAATCATCGTGTTGCCCGTAAACAATTCCGCACCGCATACCACAACCAGTAACAAACCAAGAGAGAATACAATACCACCTAGTACGCGCTGAGCTGCAAAGGGTAAATCAGAGTCTCCAGACACAAGAAGGAAAAACATCGCGCCCAACGCAATAAAGGCACCAGCCATCATGGACAAGACAAACGACTGCTTAAAACTCATGGACGTTTTACTAATCCCTAAAGACTCTGCCTTCGCTTCAATCTCTGCGGGAGATAAGGCATCGGTTTTGGGTAATATACGTTTCAATTCCTCTTCTGTCATAAACACCTACCTCTTCACTCAGACCTCGCGTCCTCGCCAAAACACACAAAACGTAGCACATAACACCTTATGCCTATAGAACAAGAACACCCAGTGGTTGGGTTTTCTTTGCTCTATGGCTGAAGTTTTTATAAGACATATCAACAAGCAGGCATATCAACGCTATCATTACACCAGTTCATGAAGGCTAGCATGGCGTGTGTTTACCATTGGCAACAAAACACCAGCCACTGAACGCTATCTGATGCATCTCTCATACTCATTAGTAAAGCGCCAGTTCGTATGCCGCCACTCATGAGTACCTCTCAGTTGGCGACCTATCAAAGCCACCGTGACACCAGCTATCAGCACGCACATGCGTGCACGTCATCATAGATTAGGAGGGTTTGTGGACAAAACATCTACGTCAGGAAGAGGGCAAGTAACAAGACACACACATCCCAAACGAAGCCTATGGAAACGCTTCTATGTCTGCATGCTTTTATTCCTCTTGCCTCTTGTATTAAAGATATTCAGTCTCTCTCAGGCGGTTCGTTCAGAAAGCAAATATGTTGGTAACGGTTTTGTTCTCGCCCTCACCATTACCGGATTCAACCATCAACGCTTCCTTCGGTATAGCAACGATTCATGGCACAGCGCTTCTCGGGATGAAAAGCCAGCCCTTACCATTGCGTTTCGTGACCTCGATTATGCCTACGACATTTTTTCTGGCGCTATAACCCTAAAAGAAGGCCTTTCTTCACGACTCTTTACCACTCACGGACCTAACGATAAAGGGGTTGCTATTACCTACCTGTTCACCACCATTCTTAAAACAATCTTTTGTTGGCGCAAAGCCTATCGAGCATAAACGGAGGATGATATGAACGCTTTCGAATTTCACTGTCCAACAAAAATCATTTGCGGTACAAACGCTCTTCATAAACTTCCGGTCAAAATGGCGGATCGCAACGTCACTAAGCCGCTTATTGTTACCGATAAAAATCTTATTTCACTCGGCATCGCTGACCATGTCTTTCAGCCTCTTCAAGAGGCTGATATCCCCTACGTCGTCTACGATAACGTCCCACCCGATTCTTCACTGAATGTGGTTAACGAGGTGGCAGAACTCTATAGAGTTAAAGGCTGCAACGGCTGGATTGCTTTAGGTGGTGGTTCGGCCATTGATACCGCAAAGGGAGCTGCAGCTGCTGTTTCAGTAGGCGAAAAAGACTTTACAGAACTCCAGGGCTCAGAAATATTGCAAGATGACCTTGATACTCTCATTGCAATCCCTACGACCGCGGGCACCGGATCAGAAGTAACGCTTGTCGCTGTCATAGCAGACACTGAGGCACATGCTAAATTAAGCTACACCTCATATCGTCTTGTTCCCCACATCGCGTTTCTCGATCCTCAGCTTACAGCATCGCTGCCTCCGAAGCTGACAGCCACAACTGGCATGGATGCACTCACTCACGCAATCGAAGCCTACACCTCCATCCAGAAAAATCCCATTAGTGATGCTCTGGCCTTCCAAGCTATTCGCCTTATATCAGACAATCTGGCACGTTCGTGTGCTGAACCTGACAATTTAGACACACGCACCAATCTAGCATTAGGAAGTCTTCTCGCAGGCGCTTCATTTTCGAATGCGATGGTAGGGATCGTCCATGCCATTGGACATTCGCTTGGTGGGCTGTGTCACATCCCTCACGGTCAGGCAATGATGCTTCTCCTGCCCCACTGCGTTCACTTCAATAGGTCACACCGCTACCATGAAGGTCTCTACGGTGAGCTGCTGTCTGCTCTTCGCCCCGAGCTCGATACCGCCCGCCTCTCACCTCAAGAAAAAGATGCACTCTTTGAAACGGAGCTCTTCACTATCAATGACTTTTTCCATAAAGAGTACGATGTACCAACGCGGCTCAGCGAATTGCGCATCACCAAAGATCAACTTCCTGCCGTTGCAAAGCAAGCACGCTACGATGGCGCAGCGCTCTACAACAAACAAGAAATCACTGAAGAAGTTGCCCTAGAGATTTTGGAGGCTGCACTGTAATGAGTACTCGAAACGCATCTAGCGCATCTCAAAACAACATATCAGAGCCAAGCAGCACGAACACGTATACCTGTGCCGCAGATATACAAGCCACCGTAGATTCCATGAAAGCATGGCTTGCCACCGGCAAAACACTACCCTTACATACCAGGCGAAATGTATTGCAGTCTCTCAAGACCTATCTCAAAAAGCATGAAGACGAAGCACTTGATGCCTTGCATCAAGATTTGGGAAAGGCGCACTTTGAAGGCTTTGCTACCGAATTGGGTATCGTATATGACGAATTGCGTATATGTATGAACAATATATATGCTTGGGCAAAACCACGACGCGTTTCTACGTCAGTGGTTCACTTCCCTTCTAGCTCGCATGTCTACCCTTCACCATATGGCGTCGTTGCCGTCCTATCTCCGTGGAACTACCCCTTGCAGCTCTCACTCGTTCCGATGATCGATGCACTCTGCGCAGGAAACTGCGTTGTATTAAAGCCGTCACGAACATCTCCTGCAACAAGTGCGTTTCTGCAAAACCTCTGCGACGAGGTCTTCGACAGCAACCTAGTATGCTGTCTACCAACCGGACAAGACGTGAATGAATGGTTGCTCGATGTTCACTTCGACAAGATATTCTTTACCGGAAGCCCTCGTGTCGGCAAAGAAATAATGCGTTCTGCAGCGAACACCCTTACCGAAGTGACCTTGGAGCTGGGCGGGAAAAGCCCCTGCATTATTGCAAACGATGTCTCCATTAAACGTGCTGCTCAGCGCATTGCCTGGGGAAAGTGTATTAACAGCGGACAAACCTGCGTTGCTCCGGATTACTTTCTTGTACACGAAGATATAGTCGATCGCTTCATCCGTGAGCTAGGAATCTGGCTTCACAAGTACTACGGGAAAAACATCCTTGAAAGCAACGATTACCCTCACATGATTAATGAACACCATTTTGATCGCGTGTGTAAACTGATAGACAATCGCAATGAAGACGCACAGATTGCGTTTGGAGGTGCCAGAGACAAAGCAACACTCAAGATCGAGCCTACCGTACTCACGGGGGTAACGTTAGATGATCTTGTTATGCAAGAAGAAATCTTTGGACCTGTCCTTCCTATTGTCACCTGGAAGACCTGGAAAGAGGCACATGCCATCATCTCCAGCTTTCCCAGTCCACTAGCATGCTATATCTTTTCGAAAAGTAAGGTATTTCAAGAACAAGTAATTAATTCGATTCCCTTTGGAGGCGCCACAATCAATGATGTCGTTATCCATCTTGCCAACAATCGTATGGGATTTGGTGGATTTGGAGAATCAGGTATAGGAGCCTACCACGGCAAAGCGGGCTTTGATTGCTTTACGCATTACAAATCAACGTTAAAAAAATCAACCCTGATTGAAATGCCTGTGCGAAATCCTCCATTTAATAAGCTCAAAATGCGCATCGTAAAAATGCTGATGAGATAATCTTTCTTACGACAAGCGCCGGAACGTTCCGGCGCTGTAGTTTCATGCATAAAGATATGTAGAGCGAAAAACAATAGTCAGATAACGTTCCTACATCTCCTCGTCGTCATCGAACCATGCTTGATCGTCTGAGACGTCCTTTATAAAAATGCGTCCAAGGTCGTTGCGATCTTTCGCTTCATGGAACTTGAACACCATGTTTCCGTTAGGCAGTTCACCCAAAATCTCAATCTTTCCCTTAACATGTGACAAGCAATACTTAAAAGCCTTGCCAAAACCGTTTTGAAACGCTTTTGCTCCTTCAACAATTCTGACACCTTCACGCAACGGCACCTGGAACTGAGCTTTCACCCCTGTTACCGGGCGGCATTGGAATACATAGTATGGCTCAACCCCAATCGCCGTAAGTCCTCTAAGAAGGGATCCCAGCGTCTCTGGATCAGCATTCACGCCGCGCAGCAAAACCGTTTGATTACGCACCGGAATCCCCAGAGAAAGGATTTTCTTCACGGCCTCGGTAGCCTCTGGCGTAATTTCACGGGGATGATCAAACTGCGTAGCCATAAAGAGCTGTTTGCGCTGTGCAATCTCGCCGAGGATTTCGATAAGCTCGTCGTCATCGGTGATACGCTGAGGTAGCGACACCGGAATGCGCGTAGCAATACGAATGAAGTCAAGCGATTCCACCTCAGCCAACGCTTCGAAGATATAACGGACGCGCTCGTTTGAGTTGAGAAGCGCATCACCGCCACTTACCAGCACATTGGTTATTTCAGGGTGGGCAACAAGATAATCACGCACGCTTTCAATGTCGCGCACACACCCACTCATATCGGGCACATCATCTAAACCAACCAATCGCTTGCGAAAGCAATGACGGCAATACATTGCGCACGCATTCGTAGAAAGAATCATCGCGCTCTCACGATATTTATGTTGCAAACCCGGCAAAACCGTATTACTTGCCTCACCGGATGTATCGAGCCTGCCTTCACGGCTTGATTCAGCCGGCGATGGAATAGCAAGCTTTCGGATCGGATCATCCGGATCAGAAGGGTCAATCAGCGAAAGATAGTACGGAGGGACAGCCATAGGAGCGTGATCAAGAATAGGTTCTATTTGGCTTCTATCGGATTCTTGAAACAGTCCAAGTTTCACTAATTCATCAAAAGTCCGCACCCCTTGACGCATTTCATCATGCCATCCCATAGGCACACCACCTTCTCTATAGTAATGAATCGAAATGTGTTATCTCGCAAACGTCATAAACTCAGCTAGAATTACCTTCTAGACGGGCTCAAAACTTGAAAACTCTCAAAATC
The DNA here is from genome assembly GCA_964456695.1 of uncultured Cryptobacterium sp. GTDB lineage: Bacteria > Actinomycetota > Coriobacteriia > Coriobacteriales > Eggerthellaceae > Anaerotardibacter. Next base: position 13,655 of record CAYWAO010000023.1, read on the forward strand.
ACTCTTGCAAACAGATATGCTTAAACACCCCAACGAATACACACAAGCCTCTTCGTAGTATCATACCCTTGTAAGCAAGTAACCGTGTATCCATAGCCCTCATTAGAGGGGGGCTCACTCCCACGCATGCTAGATGATATTTTACGTGATACTAGTTACCGTGCTTCTGTTTATTTTTTGTATACATAAGTGAAGTTCCAACATTAGGAATATATTTCTATTTCTCCGCAGACCAGAGGCGTGTGAGGTGAAATAAAAAATCGAGAATACCAATACATTCATT
>CAYWAO010000024.1:0-13323 GCA_964456695.1 uncultured Cryptobacterium sp.
GCAGATAAATCCCGTCTTTTGGCTTTTCTAGCGAACGTAAAAGTAGACTTTTTTGTACTCACTAGATTGCGCCGGCGCGCATGCGCCTCAGCATTTTCATATATGTGTTTCGCCTGATGGCGGCTGCTGCCTCCTTTGGCGGAACGATTCTCAACCATGATAGACCTCCCTCCCAAAAAAGTCTACGTTTGCACGTTTGGGAAAGGTGGTAGGACATGCAGGTCTACGCAGGAAGTTCGGGACATTCGGGAAGAAGGAGGGGACTGTTTGCGTTCGTGGTTGCCGCGCTCGTGGCCGTGCTTGGCTTCGTCGCGCCTAGTGTGGCGTGGGCGGCCGAGGGCGATGTCGCGCAGATAGGCGATACAACGTATGCGACGCTGGAGGACGCCCTCTATGCGGCGTCTGCGAGTAGCGAAGATTCTGTCACCATTGAGGTGCTGAAAAGCTGCGAGATAACGGCGTCCATTACAATTCCCGCGGGTAAGGCCTACACCCTGACTGCGGATGCTGACGCCGACGTCACGATCACCGACACCGGCCGGTACGGTATTAGGCCGAACGGCTCTCTGACTATGGAGAACATGACGTTCGTTACCAACGGTCAGATTGCACTGAACGGTACCACAACTGATGGCCCCTTTGGCCGCGAGATTGTCTTCGAGAATGCGACACTGAGGATGGACGGTGAAATGCACCAGTTCAACTCAGACGGGTACTACTGCGCCGCGATTTTTGCGGACGCTCCGGCCACGTTCGTGTTCGACGGTTGTGACGTTGAAATCAAGAACTATCCGTCGACTGGCTCCGCGCTGCGCTGGAACGGCAAGAACGACGACCGCGGATACGGCGTTGAGATGATTAACGGGACGACGTTCACCGCCAGCAACTGCTATTCTGGCTTCGTCGGTACCCTTGACATGCTGGTCGACTCGAGCGTGCTGAACGTGGTTGATAACAGAGGCAATGGCTCCAATGGCACTTATTACACAATAACGAATGGCTCGGAGGTCACGTTCGAAGGCAACGGCACTTGGGGTATCTCCGCGTACACAATCGATATGAGCGGCGGTTCTAAGCTTACCGCCACAGGTAACGGCTACAGCGGCGTGTGGGTGCGCATCCTGAACGTGGATGAAACGTGCACGCTCGACGTGGAGAACAACGGCTATACCGGCTCGTTCACAGGGGTGGCGGCCAGCACTTCAGGTGCGTCGAATGCGGGCATTAGTCTTTGGGGAAATGGCATATACAAAAGTGAGATTGCAGAAGGTGCATCTGTAACCATTCAGAACAACGCAGGCCCCGGCATTGCCACCTTGCAGACAGTTGCAGATCTAACCATTGGCTCTGCAACGATTACAAACAATGGCTCCTATAGTGCTGTGTATGGTGGCGGTATCTATAACATCGGAAAGGTCTCTCTAGGATCCGATGTCGTGTTGCACAACAACCATGCCAGCATCGCAGGTGATGACATTTACAACACGGGAACCCTCACTTTTGGAGAGGTCGGCTCCGGTTGGGCGCTTGACGGTGAGCCTGACTGCACCGACACCATCGACGGTTGGTACTTGGACGGCATTGATGAGGACAGCGAGCTCGATGCTGATAAGCGCTGGGAGGCGCACGCTGAATCCTATGACGACGTCTACGTCGAGCTTTATGCCGTCGGCGAGGAGGCCGTTAATGAAACGCTCGCTCTCAAGGCGGCCCACGGCATCGAGTCGGCTGAGGCTACGCTCGGCGCGACGAAGATCCTTGAGGGTGCCGACATCGCCGACTACGCGTTCACGTTCGGGCTGCTGGACGAGGAAGGGAACGTGCTTCAAACCGCTACGAATGACGCGGGCGGCTCCGTCAGTTTCGATGTGCTTGAGTTCTCCGAGGAGAGTACTTACAAGTATAAGATCAGCGAGGTGAACGACGGTCAGGATGGCATAGTCTACGATGAGACGGTTTATGGCGTGACGGTTGGCGTCACATGGAACGGTGAGGGTGCCTGCTTCGTCGCTGAGGTTACCGTCGAGGGCTCTGACGATGACACGGTGACGTTTACTAACACCTATGAAACAGAGGAGACGGTAACCCCAGGCGATGACGAGACGACCGACGGTACTGCTGCTGAGGAAGAGGCATCCTCCTCTGATATCCTTCCCCAGACGGGCGATCCGGTAAACATTGCCGCAGTGGTAGCTGTGGCCGCCATTGCTGCTGTCGTCGCTGCAATTAGTTTGGGTGTGTTGCTCACCAGGCGTCGCGGATAGTACGGGAGGTCGCGGCATGATATCGCTCGAGGGTGTGGAGGAGCGCAGGAGCACGCGGCACACGTTCGAGCATGAATGACTCTACGAGACCATCGCGCGTGACGCGCGCGGGGTGTTAGCCCCGGCATCTCCCGGTGGGATCCTGGAATCCAGAGCTCGGCGGCTACGGCCGCTGGGCTTTTTTGGTATGCCGAGCATGGCACCTTATCTAATGAGTGATGAGTCCCTAGTGCGCCCAGCGGCGCAGAAGCGGCCTTTTAGCTGTGCTTGTTTAGTGCCGAGTGCGGTAAAGCTATTGGGTCGCATCCCCCAAACCTGCACTAAAATTGGCAATCAACCATTTTAAACGCAACAGTGGGGGTGTTGAAAAATCATAGGTAGTCTCTTGCGCTCAGCGGAAAGAAACAGTATAATCTTCTGCTGTGTCAAATGACAAAAAAGACTAATTGAAATGTTAAAGTGCATATAGAAGGACGAAACCATGGATATTATCCGCGCAATAGAACAGCAGCAGATCAACCCTGATGTGGCTGACTTTAACGTTGGCGACAATGTAAAGGTTCACTATCGCATCAAGGAAGGCAATCGTGAGCGTATTCAGGTCTTCCAGGGCGATGTAATTCGTCGTCACGGTGCTTCTTCTCGCGAGACGTTTACCGTTCGCAAAATGAGCTTTTCTGTTGGTGTAGAGCGTACGTTTCCGGTACATTCTCCAAAGATCGAAAAGATCGAAGTTGTTCGCCGTGGTGATGTGAACCGCGCTAAGCTTTACTATCTGCGCGATAAGGTTGGTAAAGCTGCAAAGATCAAGGAAAAGGCATTCTAATTTCTTGAACAAGGAGATATTTAAAGGGCGCGAGGTATCGCGCTCTTTTTAATATGAGCAGCACATTGCCAAGAGGCAATAATGAAATGTTGACCCAGACTGGGGATTATCCAGTCTGGGTTTATCTATTTCTAGCTTATAAAGATTCTATAAAAGATTCGTGCCTTAAAATTGACTCTTGTATTAGCGGTTTGGTATCCATGGGGTTAGCAGCTGGCATCTGGTGCTTTCTTAAGCCTTTAAGAAGGCAGCCTCATTGCTTTCCATATAGCCAACCATGCGCCTGCGGAAATCAAGAGATTAGTTAAAAGAAGACAACTTCATACAAGCAAGAAAACATCCCGTGGTTGCCAATGTAGCTACCGCACGAGAGCTTAGTTGTTGGGTGTGGGCGTTAGGCCGTATGAGCGAAGGGACGCTTGCATCGTATAGATTTCTTTCTTTGATTGCTCGCGTATAGTGCCATGAAGCTTTGATGAGTAGTTCTCTCAAATGGGAGTTTCCTGCTTTGGTGATGTCTCCTAATATGGAGATGGTGTTGCGTTTGCTTTAAGTATGATGTGAGCACTACTTAGACATTCGAACGTGGTCTCGTTGCTGTGTAGGGTACTCAAGAAGTATTTGATGCGGTATGGCAGGAAGGTAGGGAATTGTGCAGACGGTAGCTGATATTCGTCAACGATTGGCGCATGTATCCGCACAAGAATTTGAGGTGCTGGAGCGCTCGCTGCGTGCCGACACGCGCAAAGGGGTTCAGCAGGCGCTTGAGCAGACTCGCCGTCGTCTTGCTGGTCAGCTGGCAGAACGGCAGCGTCTTGAAGAGTTATACCGCTATGAGCAAACGCTTGTGCCTGATAAGGTTGTTATCGGTCTTGATGAAGTAGGACGAGGGCCTCTTGCGGGACCTTTGAGTGTTGGCGCGGTGGTGTTGGACAAAGAGGCTCCCTACATTGAAAGACTGAACGATTCGAAACGAATCCCAGAAGCCCGAAGACCAGCTATTGCCGAAGAAATACAAGCGCGATCTTTGGCGTGGACGGTGGTGCATGTGGAACCAGCCACCATCGATCAATTGGGCATAACGGCCTGTCTGAAGCAGGCTTTTCGTGAGGCAATCGGTATCATTGAGCAACAAGGCATTACTGCCGACGTTGTTTTGCTTGATGGCAATCCTCTTCATCTTGATCCACGCGAGCTCAATGTGGTTCATGGGGATGCAAAATGCGCTTCCATTGCGGCAGCGTCGCTTGTGGCAAAGGTTGCGCGAGATGCGCGCATGGTTGCATATGATAAAGAGTATCCTGGGTATGACTTCGTTTCGTCAAAAGGCTATGGTAGTCAGCGCCATAGAGATGCCATAGCAGCGAAGGGGCTGAGTCCCATCCATCGTGTTTCATTTTGTCAAGGGCTTATTCAAGGCACTCTGTTTTAAGCTATAAGGGTTCTGACCTGTGCGTATTCATCACAATACGTGAGACGCCAGTGAGAGAAATGTGAGAAAGATTACAGGTTCTGTTTCTCGATAGGTGAATCTTGCTCTGTATCTTCGTTCATAGAAGGAGGGCAAGATGAGTAAACCCAAACATCAAATTTTAGATATTTATGAGCAAGAATGTCATACAAGTGCAAGGGTACAAAACCATTCGGACAGATCTACTACGCAACTGAAAATCAGTGAATCGTCTTGCCCCCGTTCTATGAGTCCACAAGAATTGGGTGTGCGAGGCGAAGAAGCTGCAACGCGGTTTTTAAAAAAACGTGGCTACGAAATACTTGAACGCAACTGGAGTTGCTTTGCTGGTGAGGCTGATATTATTGCTCGTATAGACGGTACGCTTTGTTTTATTGAAGTGAAAACACGCTCTCAGGTTGAAAAAGGTTTCCCTGAAGAAGCAGTTGATTCGCGTAAGCGTGCTCGATACGAGCGGATCGCTGCGTACTATTTGCAACAGTATGACGCGACAGATATTCGTGTACGCTTTGATGTCATCTCTATTCTTGTTTTGTCTGAAAATCGCGCTTTCTTGCGTTTTCATACGAATGCGTTTGGAGCGGAGCTTTGATGTCTCAGCGCAGCTTCGCTATTCAAAGCGCCACAATTCGAGGAATTGAAACGATTCCCGTAATGGTGGAAGTTGTTATTTCGAGTGGAATCCCGTCTTTTTCCATTGTTGGAATGGCTGATGCGGCCATCTTGGAATCACGAGAACGGGTCAAGGCAGCATTGCGTGCCAGTGGTTTTGTAATGCCAACTGACAAGATTGTTGTCAATCTTGCTCCGGGCGATATTCGAAAAACAGGATCTGGTTTCGATCTCCCTATTGCACTCGGTATTCTTGCGGCAACCAATCAGATTGATACTGCGTTGTTGGAAACCTCGCTTGTAGTCGGTGAGCTTTCTTTGGAAGGGTCAGTGCGTTCGTGTACGGGCATGCTTGCATATCAGATGTGCGCTCATCAATCAGGATGGGATGTTATTACAGGATCGGCCGATGAAGGCTTAGTGCTACTAGCGAATCTTACCTGCTATGTGCTAGAGCATCTTGCTCATCTAAAAACGCAACAGTTTAGTCATCCGAATCCGGTATCAATAGCGCCTCAGCGCACTCAAACAGATTTTAAAGATGTGTTCGGTCACGAGGCTGCAAAGCGTGCGTTACAAATTGCTGCTGCTGGTAACCATGCGGTACTGATGGTGGGTCCCCCTGGTTCAGGCAAAACAATGCTTGCACGTTGTTTTGCAAGTATTTTGCCAGAGTTGAGCAAGACCGAGCGTATTGAGGCGGCACTAGTTCATTCAGTGGCGGGGCAAAACATTGAAACAATCCTTTCAGGGCAGCGTCCCTTTAGAAGTCCTCATCACAGTGCAAGCATGGCAGGGCTGATTGGGGGCTCGCGACCTCCTCATCCGGGAGAAGCTTCGCTTGCACACTTAGGTGTTCTTTTTCTTGATGAACTAGCTGAATTTAGCGCATCGGTTCTGCAAACCTTGCGACAGCCTCTTGAAACTGGAAGTATCGTACTGACTCGCGTGGACGGAACATATACCTTTCCTGCTCAGTTTCAGCTCATAGCAGCTACCAACCCGTGCCCGTGTGGCTACTTTGGTGATTCAAGTGGGGCGTGCCGTTGTACAGAGTCTTCAATTCGTTTGTATCAAAACAAAATTGGAGGACCTTTACTGGATCGTATCGACATACGAATTGATGTGTGGCGCGAAGAGAATACCCATCTGTTTCAAGCGCAAGAAGGAAGAAGCTCTTCGGAGTTGCGGGAGGGAGTGCAACGCGCGCGTTCCTTTGCGGCATGGCGCGTTGAGCATGACAACATATCACAAGCACAAGGAACCCTTCGTGCTTTAAAGAGCGGCTGTCATTTTAGTAGCGAAACAGAGGCATTTTTTATATCCCTGACGAGCACGAAGGAGATGAGTGCTCGTTCGATTTTAAAAATGCTCAAGCTCTCTCGTACCATAGCTGATATAGATGAATCGCTTGAGGTTACGTCAGTGCATGTGGCAGAAGCGTTTGGCTTGCGTTTTGGAGGAGGATTACAGTGAAGGGCGATCTTAGCGTAGAACAGGCGCAAGCTCAGCACAAAAAACGATTCAAAATGATCTCCTCAAAAAAGCTTGAGGGGCAACGTCTCGAATTATATTACGGGCAGCAGGGCTATCCTGAATCGTTGATGCTGATAGAAGATTCGCCTGAAATTTTGTACGCTATAGGAAATATACATGCGCTTCGTGATGGATTAGCGGTTATTGGTACGCGAAAAGCGACACCCTATGGCGCATCGGCGTCATATCAGTTTGCTAAGCATGCTGCTCAAAGAGGTATTCCCATTGTTTCAGGAGGGGCAATAGGGTGCGATACTCAAGCTCATAAAGGAGCTCTTGATGCGTGTGGTGAAACCGTTGTCGTGTTGGGAGGAGGATGCGATCAGCTCTACCCCTCCAGTAATGCAGATCTGTTTCAGCAGGTTATTGATCAAGGAGGGGTGGTTGTTTCTGAGCGGCATTGGGATTTTCCCCCGTTGCCTTATACATTTCGTGCGCGCAATCGTATTATTGCTGCTCTTGCACGCGCTACGCTGATTGTTGAGGCAGGTTTGCCTTCAGGAACGTTTTCTACGGCCGATGATGCTCTTTCTGCAGGAAAAGATGTGCTGGTTGTACCAGGACCCATAACGTCTCCGACGTCTTTAGGCGCTAATCGTTTGATATATCAGGGTGCCACACCCATAGTTGACTTAGAAAGCTTTGAAGATGTATTGGTTGGCACGTTTGGGTGTTTGCGTATGGATGATGCACGTCCTTCAACAGGATATACCCCTATACGAGGTGGAATTTCGGTTGATGAAACGGATCAGTTATTGATGGCGTTGTTGGCTAACCCTATGCGTATTGAACAGTTGTTGAATTACTCATGGGATGAACAAGAACGTGAGGGTTGTACATCATCTGATCATGCATCTGACAAGTTAACAAGGCTTATGGTTCGGCTGGCATCGTATGAAAGAGATGGATTGATCGCACGCTTCCCGGATGGTCGCTATGGGCCCGCTCAGGTGTAGTACTATTTTGATATGAACAAAAAAGAGTACCAAACAAATCAAATAGTAGATGTCATCGGCGGTGGATTGGCGGGAAGCGAAGCTGCTTTACAGCTTGCCAAACGCGGCATAGCGGTTCGCCTATTTGAGATGCGTCCGGTTACAACGACTGAGGTTCATGTAAGTGATCGTTTTGCAGAATTGGTTTGCTCGAATTCCCTCAAGTCGACTAAGCCCGATAGTGCTGCGGGCATGCTCAAACATGAACTCAATGCTTTAGGATCGTATGTGCTTGCGTGTGCATATAAGCATCGGGTTGCCGCAGGGGGAGCGCTTGCGGTTGATAGAGAACAGTTTTCTGCTGCTGTAACCGACATGATTGAAGGCAATCCTTTAGTCACAGTTGTTCGAGCAGAAGTAGTCGGGTTGGATGATACTGGTGCTGTTCTTGTAGCGTCTGAAGATGGATCGGTTGAGGCACCGTTTGAGCCAGCTCGTGCGGTTATTGTTGCAACAGGACCTCTTACTTCGTCTCGCTTTGCACAGTTTATGCAAACACTTACCGGGCAGGACTATCTTGCGTTTTATGATGCTGCTGCTCCTGTGGTCATGTCGGATTCACTGGACAGAACTAAGATATTTAGCCAGAGCCGCTATGAAGACAACAAACCAGGCGATTATCTCAACGCATCCTTTGATAAAGAGTCGTATGAGCGTTTTATAGACGCTCTTATTCATGCAGAGCGCGTAATTAAGCGCGACTTTGAACAAGGTGATTTGTTCCAAGCTTGTCAGCCGATTGAAGAGATTGCACGAAAAGGGGTTGACGCACCACGCTTTGGTCCCTTAAAACCGGTGGGATTGACTGACCCGTCTACGGGTAAGCGACCTTGGGCAGTGGTGCAGCTTCGTGCCGAAGACGAACATCAGCAAAGTTTTAATCTGGTAGGGTTTCAAACAAATTTGACCTTCCCTGAGCAAAAACGGGTGTTTCGCATGATTCCAGGACTGGAAAATGCTGAGTTTGCGCGTTTTGGCGTTATGCACCGTAACACCTTTATTGATGCGCCAACCTTGTTAGATAATTCGCTGCGTCTTCAGTCTGTTGCTGCTCAAAGGCTACCGGTGTCTGTGTATGTTGCGGGACAATTTTCAGGTACGGAAGGGTATTGCGAAGCCATTGGTTCGGGATTAATATCAGCGCTGCATGTTGCGGCATATGTTCGTAATCTGGCAATTGAGCCTCCACCTCAAGAGACGGCGTTTGGTGCGCTTTTGGCCTATGCTACAAACAGCGCAACGCAAGACTATCAGCCCATGCATGTTAATTTTGGCATCATGAAACCCTTGGGTCAGCGTATTCGCAATAAGCGCGACCGGTATGCTGCGTATGCGCAGCGCGGTGATGAAGCCCTTCAGCGCTATATTGCGTCTTTGCGTAATGTGCATCTTATGGGAAATGATGAGTGATGGGTGCGTCGGGACAAAGAAGGAGCACTGACACAGGACGCATTGGTGTTCCTGGATCAAAACGTGACACCTGCTCTGATATGGCGCAGCACATCAGCTCAGACCTTCACGACAAAAACTATGATTTTTCAAGTATGCAGAAGGAACCAGTGCCTGATCAGCAGATGAATACAGCTGATCAGGATGAAATCAGCCAATCTTTCAATAGATGGTGTGCGCTTCTTGACCAGTATTGCGATTCGCTCAGAGTCGAACACAATCGATCAGAGCACACCATACGTAACTACGCCACTGATCTTAAAGCGTTTTTTCGTTGGTGTAAGCGAGAACACCGCGATACGTTACCCATGCGTCATCAAGCCATTCGAAGTTATTTAGGCTACTTGGATCAAGCTCACTATGCACGCACAACTATCAATCGCCATTTGAGTGCTATCAAGGGATTTTATCGCTGGCTTGTGGTTGAGGGGTACTGTGAAGCAAGTCCTGTCGATGTACTGCAGGGTCCCAAGCAATCCAAATCGCTTCCACGAGTTATTTCATCTTCTGACATGGGTCATTTGCTTGATAGTGCTCAGGATGAGGTTGATACAGAACCATCTAATTTTCGCCAATCTGACCGTGAGAACTTTGACGCTAACACCTGCTCTCAAGCAGCTCAGGAACAACGCAGTCACGCTCTTGCTTTGCGCAATGAGGCTTTGCTGGAGTTGCTTTACGCCAGTGGCTTGCGTGTGTCAGAAGTTGTTTCTTTGCGGGTATCTAATGTGTTTTTGTCTGAAGCACTTATTCGCGTGATGGGCAAGGGCTCTAAGGAACGCGTAGTTCCTCTTCATGATGTTGCTTGTGAGACACTCGAGCGCTATCTCAACGAAGCGCGTCCGGTGCTTCTCGGCATCAAGGAATCACCTTATGTCTTCATTTCGTATCGAGGAAATCAGCTTTCCACCAATACTGTTCGATCTGTGTTCAAAAAAGAGCTTCATCGGGCGGGTCTTGATGAATCGCTGTCTCCCCATGCCGTTCGCCATTCGTTTGCAACCGATTTATTGTCAGGTGGTGCAGATCTGCGCAGCGTTCAAGAAATGCTTGGGCATGCGAACTTGTCTACCACGCAAATTTATACGCATCTTTCTAACGATCGTCTCAAATCGATCCATCATCAAAGCCATCCTCGTGGATAAGTCGTAAAACTAGTGCGAACAGATGTTCTTTTTATGATTGGAGGAGTAGAATACCTTCTTGCAATCTTTTGGATTTGAGGAGAAATACATCATGGGTCAAAGCTCCATTGTGATAAAAGGTGCTCGTGAGCATAATTTGAAAAATATCGATCTCGAAATTCCTCGTGACAAATTAGTGGTGATTACGGGTCTTTCAGGTTCAGGGAAAAGTTCGCTTGCGTTTGACACGATGTATGCTGAGGGACAGCGTCGCTATGTTGAAAGCCTGTCCAGTTATGCGCGCCAGTTTTTAGGTCAGATGAGCAAGCCAGACCTTGACTCTATCGATGGACTTTCTCCTGCAGTTTCGATCGACCAGAAAACAACCAGCAAAAATCCTCGCTCCACAGTAGGTACCGTTACTGAAATCTATGATTATTTGCGCCTTCTGTTCGCACGTGTAGGTGTTCCTCACTGTCCTGAATGTGGCAGAGAAATTAAGTCACAAACAGTCGATCAGATTACTGACGAAGTGCTAGCGTTGGGAGAAGGAAAGCGTGCGCTCATCATGGCGCCTGTTGTTGCCGGGCGTAAAGGCGAATTTACGAAGCTGTTCCAGGACCTGCAAAAAGAAGGCTTTTCGCGCGTACGTATTGATGGCAGCGTGGAAAAGCTTGGCGGCGAACCTGTTACGCTTAACAAAAAGATCAAGCACTTCATTGAGGTAGTTGTTGATCGTGTTGTTCTAAAAGATAGTGCTACGACCCGTATTTCACAAGCAGTGGAATTGGCATGCAACCTTGCCGATGGTCGCGTGCTGGTCAAGGTGCTGGAAAAGGGAAATGACGAAGCAAATACGGTAACCTCATCGGGAGCAACGGGGACACTGAGCCAAGATGAACACATCTTTTCGCTTGCCCTAGCGTGCCCTGAGCATGGACACTCCATGACAGAGCTGCAACCGCGCGACTTTTCATTCAACGCACCGTATGGGGCGTGTCCTGATTGTTTAGGCATTGGCAGTCGCGAAGAGGTTGATCCCAACCTAGTTATTCCGGACAAAACATTATCGCTTGAAGAAGGCGCGGTAGCTCCGTTTCGTAGTGGAAATTATTACCCGCAGGTCATGAGAGCGGTTTTGCTCCATTTCAATGTTGATCCTGCAACACCCTGGGAAGATATTCCGAACAAAGTGCAAAAAGCCCTGTTGTATGGAGTGCCCGATGAAAAGATCAGGGTTGACTACTTAACCGTTGACGGACGCGAGACCTATTGGTACATAGAGTGGGGAGGCATCTGCGAAGCGGTCATGCATCGCTACAAAGAGGCGTCTTCTGATCGTCAGCGCCAAAAATACGAGCGATATTTTTCTATTATTCCGTGTGCTACCTGTGGTGGTAAGCGTTTGAATCCCCTCATCTTGGCAGTCACGGTGGGCGGTAAGAATATTCATGAGGTGTGCGAATTGTGCGCGCTTGATTCGTTGGCGTTCTTTGATTCGCTGACCTTTTCTTCGTCGCAAGAAGCTATTGTGCTGCCTGTCATTAAAGAGATAAAAACACGCCTTCAATTTCTGGTTGATGTTGGTCTTGATTACCTCACACTCGAACGTGCGACGGCAACGCTTTCAGGCGGTGAGGCGCAGCGTATTCGTCTTGCAACACAGATCGGTGCAGGACTTATGGGAGTGCTTTACATTCTTGACGAACCGTCTATCGGCCTTCACCAACGAGATAACGAGCGTCTGATAGCAACGCTTGAACACCTTCGCGATTTGGGTAATACCGTTATTGTGGTGGAGCATGATGAAGATACCATTCGTAGTGCCGATTACGTGGTTGATATGGGACCGGGTGCCGGTGAGCAGGGTGGCTATGTGGTGGCATCCGGCACTTCCGATGAAATCATGCAGGTGGAAGATTCGCTGACGGCGCAGTATTTAAGTGGGCGCAAAACGATTCCTATCCCTGAAACACGTCGCAAATCTCGCCAAGGATCTATTCAGCTCAAAGGTGCTTCAGAAAACAATCTTAAAAAGATAGATATTTCTATTCCTCTTGGTACGCTTACCTTGGTGACGGGGGTGTCGGGTTCGGGAAAGAGCTCGCTAATTACTGACACGCTTGCTCCGGCGCTGGCAAACCGCGTGAATCATGCGCACCGAAGGGTGGGCGAGTATCGCAGGCTTGTGGGAACTGAGCGTATAGATAAGGTAATCAACATCGATCAGAGTCCCATTGGGCGCACCCCTCGTTCTAATCCTGCAACGTATATTGGGCTTTGGGATGATATTCGTGCTCTGTTTGCTTCAACTCCTGAAGCGAAGGCGCGCGGGTATGCTCCGGGGCGGTTTTCGTTCAACGTTACAGGAGGGCGTTGCGAAGCCTGTAAGGGCGATGGACAAAAGAAGATCGAGATGCATTTTTTGCCTGATGTCTATGTGGCGTGTGAGGTGTGTGATGGAAAACGGTACAATCGCGAAACGCTTCAAGTGACCTATCGCGGCAAAAATGTCTACGACGTTTTGGAAATGACGGTCGATGAGGCGCGCAGCTTCTTTTCTAAAATACCGGGAATTGTGCGCAAGCTCGATACCCTGCATGATGTGGGACTGGGTTATATTCGTCTTGGCCAACCGGCAACTACGCTTTCGGGTGGTGAGGCGCAGCGTGTCAAGCTTGCCAGCGAATTACAGCGTCGTCAAACGGGCAAGACATTTTATATCTTGGACGAACCAACAACGGGATTGCACTTTGATGACGTGCGGCAGTTATTGGATGTGTTGCAGCGTCTGGTTGATGCCGGTAACACGGTTTTAGTCATTGAGCATAATCTTGACATGATCAAGGCGGCTGACTACATCATTGATCTCGGTCCTGAAGGGGGAGATCGAGGCGGTGAGGTGGTAGCTCAGGGCACCCCCGAAGAAGTGGCACAAATTCCTGAAAGTCATACTGGACGCTTTCTTGCTCGAGTGCTTTCTTAAATCTAAGGCGATGTTTGGATAGGTATTGACGTGTGACAATGCGACGATTCTTGCTGCTCA
>CAYWAO010000025.1:0-11450 GCA_964456695.1 uncultured Cryptobacterium sp.
CTGCTGTGTACCCCACACAACAGCTACGGTTCGCACGATACATATCAAAAGCACTCAGATGCTTATTCGCTGCGCAAGGCTTCTACCGGATCTTTCCTGCTTGCAGAAGAAGAAGGAATCAAACCAGCAATAAAGGTTAAGAACGTACTGATTAGCACAAGAACAAGCGCCGCACCAAGAGGAAGCTGAGCAATATTTGGAACATCAAAGAGGCTGTATACAAGCATACTTGCTGGAATGCATAACAAGGCGGTTATACCAACGCCCAATAAGCCCGCAACAAAACCCTCGATGATGGTTTCAGCATTAAATACATGGGAAATATCTTTCTTGCTTGCACCAATCGCACGCAGGATGCCAATTTCTTTGCGGCGCTCCAAAACGCTGATATAGGTAATAACACCGATCATGATTGATGAAACAATCAGCGAAATGGAAACGAACGCTATGAGAACGTAGCTGATCATATCCACGATAGTTGTTACCGAAGACATCAGAGTTCCCACCAGGTCCGTGTACGTAATAACCTTGTCCTCGTCACCCTGCTCTTCCATTTGAGCGTTATAGCTATCAAGTATTTCTATGACGTGCTCTTTGCTTTCAAAATCAGTGGGATAAATTGCAATACCTGAGGGCTTATCTTTATCCGCATATCCCAATTCAGCCAAGTTGTTGTCGTAAGAGGACTCGCTTGAGCTCAGCATAGCAGCCATAATTTCAGCAAGATCATCTTCATCCATATCGACCTGAAACGCATTAGAAAGCGCTGAGGTATCAAACGACATGGCAGAGGCCAGACTGGTTGCAAGGGATATCATTTGAGCTTCCAACGCAGACGTCAACTGATCTTCTATGGATGATGCCATCTGCAACATCATTGAGGAAATGGCTTCATTCATATACTGCTGAACAGCTGTAGACAGCTGTGTTTGAACAGCAGAAGTGAGCACAGCTGCAATCTGAGACACAAGTTCTTCCTGGATTTGCCCCTGAACCTCTTGAGAAATGGAAGACTGCAATTCGTCGGTATCAATCGCATTTTCTACCGCATTGTTCATCGCATTTTGGGCATCATCAGTGGAAAGGTAGGCTTCAATAGCATCACTAGGCGAGCTGTAATTACCACGGTTAGTGTCATACCAATCCCCAAACCCCTGCATGACATCGCTCATGCCAGAGGCAATAGCATCCGTGTCTACCGTAATATCGTCTCCGATATCAAGCCCACTCAAGTCAAAGTTCAGATTGCCTAAATCTGACACATCAATATCAAGAGACGACATATCAAAAGATGGTAGCGACGAAGCGTCAAGGCTGACATCAGACAGATCAAGATCAATAGTTCCTAAATCGGAACTGAGTGCATCTTCATCAATACTAAACGCCTCAGAAAAGGCATTTCCATCAATGGTAAAAAACGAATCTAAACTAAAATCAGACTCAGTATCTTCCTCATCACCAAATTCGTTACCACTAAATACGTTGATATCTGGATTAGCAAGCTGATCTTGGACGATTTCAGATTCTGAAGCTTCTTCAATAATGTGATCGATCAAAGACGATGGATAATTAATGCCCGGAGAAAGCATGGAGGCAGTAGCATCTTCTTTTGGCTGAACAATACCAACGATCGAAATATCCTCACCGTTCTCAATAAGCTCGCGCATGTACTCATCATTGTCGGTCTTGTCGCGCCAGATATCATACGTACTATCGTATTCATAGTAGTCAGCAGCGTTTACCAACTTGAATGTGACATCCAAAATATCCTCATAGCTTGGATCAGTAATATCATCAGGAGCAGTGACATTTTCTTCAGCAGCAAACTGCTGAACCATCTCGTCAAGCTCTTCTTCGTCGCGCAAACCAAGAGTGTAGAGCAAAAAATCGCTCATTGAGCCATTGGAGGTAAGCACCAACACACACTCGTTATAGTTTTCAGGCCAATGACCTGCTACAACATCATATTGATCCTCATACAAATCAGAATCACTCGGCATTTCGTAGAACACATCAGTGCTCATAGTTGCACTCATGATGCTATTTGAGCTTGTCGTTGATCCAATACCCAGAGAAGAAAAAGACGTATCGGGGTTCACTTGATGAATCGTACTCGTATCTGAGCTATATATTTGCGGCGTTACCCCATACGAATACTCAATTGCAGTGGTATACTCCTCAATTCCGCTCTCCCCACTATCAAAATACTCTTTAAGTGATGAAAGGTCATTGGAATTGACGCTTGAGAGCATATTAGTGATCATATCAACCACATGAACCGTATTACCATCGCTTGATCCACCTGAGTCACTGTCGCTGCTACTAGAAGACGGCTCAATCATCAATGAGGTCAGATCAAAGCCAGTGCTTTCAATTTCGAGCGGATACTCTGATAGTGTTTCTTCCTCAACGCTTTCTATATACGAATTCACGCCATTTGCCAGCGAAAGAATAGCAGCAATACCAATGATGCCAATCGAACCAGCGAAGGCTGTCATGATCGTACGCCCTTTTTTGGTCATCAGGTTATTGAAAGACAGACCCAGTGCTGTCCTGAAGCTCATACGAGTACGACGAACCTCTTTGTTCGACACACGCTCCAACTCTTCATCTGAAGGAACATACATATCAGTATCCGAAGTGATATGACCATCAGAAAGCTCAACAATACGTGTAGCATATTTCTGTGCAAGATCCGGGTTATGGGTAACCATAACCACAAGACGATCTTTTGCAATCTCGGTCAACAAATCCATGATCTGAATGCTTGTTTTAGAGTCAAGCGCGCCAGTTGGTTCGTCAGCAAGTAGGATCTCAGGATCATTAATTAATGCACGCGCAATAGCAACGCGCTGCATTTGCCCACCTGAAAGCTGATTGGGCTTTTTATTAATATGCTCTTTTAAACCAACCTGCTCAAGCGCCTTACGTGCCCGTTCCTTACGCTCATCACGGGATACACCCGAAAGCGTCAATGCCAGTTCCACATTCGCAAGAATGGTTTGATGAGGAATGAGGTTGTAGCTTTGAAACACAAACCCAACACGATTGTTGCGAAACGTGTCCCAATCGCGATCTTTATATTCCTTGGTTGAAATACCATCAATGGTCAGATCGCCCGAATCATAGTGGTCCAGACCACCAACAATATTAAGTAAGGTCGTTTTTCCTGATCCGGAAGGGCCCAAAATAGCAACAAATTCATTATCTCGAAAAGACACCGATATGTCATCGAGAGCAACCTGAGTAAAATCGCCTGTGGTATACGACTTAGAAATATGCTGGAGTTGAAGCATGAAAACCTTCTTTAACCTGGAGAGGCTCAGTAGGAGCGCTCAGTACTGTGATGCTCGTAGGCTTTTCTTATTTATCCTAACGTAAGCAAACACGAATGTTTCGAAAAACAGCATAGTACCAAACAGATGTAGTACATGAAAGCATTTCTGATAACTATGAAATTCCCATGCCTGCCTACAGCAAAACATGCCAGTGCGCCCTGTAAGAGATGCTTGCTATGAACAGGTCACCACACAGCATGCCTAGACAATGGCAGATTTTTTGATCAAATCCCACAAGAGATCTGCACGCGGCACACCTTCACTCCAACAGCAAACAAAATTTTATGGACGTTCAGCAGAGGGAAGCTTTTCACAATACAGCTGATAAAACTCCTCATACGAAAGTTCTACGAGCCACTGAGCAGAAGGACACAGCGCATGATCAATCTCTTGGCTGCTGCGCTGATCAGTGCAGTCAGGAAAAACAATCAAATCCCCGTTTGCCCCGTAAAAATCGCACAGCTCTTTTGACATGATGCACTCTACCACGCGACGCAGTGCCTCTTCAGGTGCCGAGGTGCGCGCACATACATACGACGGAATCAACACGGGCCCTTCTTGAGGAGTACACAAAAACGTACCGGTATTATCAGCGCGCAACGCATACAGCGAAGGCACTAATGCTGTATGTGCCTTTTCTTGACGCACCGCATGAAAAGCACCGATAGGCATATCTGTAACCAGGCTTGCGTCTAATAAGCTTGCAGCGGCATCTTTACCCCATCGCTGCCATACCGACTTGACCACGGTCTTCGCCGCAGAATTATTGATTCCCCCAAACGCTAATCTCTCCCAGTCAGGGAGCGCCATTCTAGCACACAGCTCTGGCTTGCGCGTGTAATAGATCAGCGGAATAGCAAGAAACGGCAGCAAAAACGGACCGCGCTGCACCGCATCCAACAAGGGACCTCGTCGCAAAGGCACCCAGTCGCTCACGGGGTACAATTCGGGCTTTAGCTTTGAAAAAATTTGCGGATCCTCAAACACTTCCAAGTCCGCTGAAACAATAAGGTCGGGAAGTTCGGCATCGGGTTGTGCCAGATACTTCGACATATGCTCGGGATACCCTAAGCCAAAAAAGCGCACCTCGAGTTTTATTCCTTCTTCCTGCAGACGCTCAGCAAGCGAATTCAAAACTATCTTTTCTTGACGATGGAGAACACAAATGTGATTCCAATACAGCAGAATACGAGTCATGCCAAACTGGCTCCTTTCCGCAATTGCGACTGATACTGTCGTTGCTCGCGATAGGCCTCACCTAATGTTTCGTACAGCGCAACCTCTTCGACGCTGCGCTCTACCACAGCACTCACCGCACCACCCGATAACACAATACGTTGTTTTGCCATCAGGGCAGTATGGGGATCATGTGTAACCACCAACACAAGCTTTTCCTTGCTTTGTAGCAACCCCAATGCGCGCTCTTTATCAATACCGGCATTTTCAATCTCATCGATAAGCACGATCGGGCTATCACAAATAAGCGCAATATCTGCGATCATCAGGGCGCGTGACTGCCCACCACTAAGTTGGTTTAAACTTTGATCGAAAGCGATAGCCTCAGGTGTGATCTGATTTGCCAACGCCAACACTTCTGCTGGCTCGATTGCACATGCACGGCATTCTGCATGAAGCCACAAAAACTCTTCCACGCTGGCATCCAACACAAAGCGCATATTCTGACCTAAATGAGCAACCAATCGAGTAGAAAGACATTGCCGCTCAGACGCAGACACCGAATCGCCATCAAGTAGCACACGCCGCCCGGTAACTGAATCTCCATAGGCAAGCTGCTCAATATCTTTAATGAAGCGTGATTTACCTGAACCCGTATTACCCACTATGGTGTAGAGCTCTCCGCGATTCAAAGTCAAAGAACTGAACGCCTCTGATCGTCCGTCCTTACCTCGTCCAGGCAGAATAGTTATCTGCTGCATGACGAAGACTCCTCAAATTGGATTTTTCCGACAACACCTTGCTGAAAAGCACTCCCTACTCGCTGCTCCCCTACACAATAGGAACAAATTCCGCTGGGCATCGTATAGCGAAGAAGATCACCCTCGATGCTGTCGCACGAAGGTTGGCTCATCAACCACTGACACAGCAGATCCGTACCATACCCAGCCAATCCATCAACGGGAAAGATAGCCGCTGTAGGGTTAAGCGCTTGAATTTGCCATGAAATAATTTCTAGTTCAGCTTGAGAAACCATGTCGATTTTCGTCAACACAATAAAATCTGCTTGGGTAAGCATAGGTCCTAACTGACCAGGCGCTTTACAGCTCGCGGTGCAATCCAACACACAGCCTGCCACCATGCGCTCAGTCGCAGGTGAACACCGATGGCATAACCCGGCGGTTTCGATGACTAACGCATCGCTCTCTAAACGATCAGCCCACTCCCATAGCTCAGGCAGATTGGACACGAGAAAATGATCCGGACATACATCTTCGCTTAAGCCTGTCACGCAAGGCAGCTTCAAATCTTCAAACACCTGAGCATCTGCCGTCTGAATGCAGTCTATCTTGCACACACTTGGCACTACACCGCCACACACCATAAGAGGCAGCAGGTGTTTCAGAACTGCGGTCTTACCTACCGCAGATGCACCGGAAAAAAGAACTATGTGACGAAGCATGAAACTCCCTTTACCTATAATTGATCGTAGACGCTTTGAGAATGTGAAGCTCCTTGATCACAGTCACTCATCGATTCTACGTACTTCTTTATCTTGTCTACTGTCCGCCGCTCGGTCGTCTTGGACACATCTGTTAGACGGTGATTTAAGTTAGCCAAATCTAACCTCAAAGATCAAGAACGCCACAGTATCAAATGAGACTGGCATACGCCCTTTTTTCCTTGACCCTTCTTACTGTTCAGGGTAGGATGTGCCAAAAGTTAGTGTATGTTAACTCATAAGGAGGATATACTCTGGATCCTAATGTTTTACAGAACATGTTGGCACTTTCGCCCCTTTTAGCAGGGGCTTCTTTAGTGCCGGATCAGATAAACACCCGCACCTTCCGCAAAGGACAGATGGTAAGCGACAAACCAGAGGGAGTTTCCTCGGTAGGGCTGGTCGTATCAGGTCGGATTGAAGTCTTCTCGGTAGCGCTCGATGGAAGAGAAGTTCAGCTCAACTCTCTTACCACAGGAGATTGTTTTGGTGTCAGCAATCTGTTAACCGACGAAGAATTGGAAACGGTATTACAGTGCCGAGAGGAAACCTCTATTCTCTACGTGTCCAAATCCGTGCTCCTTTCCTGCATGGAGCAGGATGCACAACTTGCCTTGCGCTACGCCACCTTATGCAATCAAAAAATCCAGTTTCTCCTTCGGCGCATTGAGCTTCTTACCATACAATCATGCCGTGCCCGTCTTGTTGTGTACCTTCTAGAACAACAAGATGAAAAAGGAATCGTGCACCTTGTCGGTTCTCGAGACGACTTAGCACGTCAACTCGGAATCAGCCGAGCAGCGCTCTTTCGCGAATTATCTACTCTTCAGTCGATGAATGCATTGACGGTTACTAAGACCTCCATCGTGATTGAAGACCAACTCTTGCTGGAAGAACTTGTGTTTTATTCCTCCTGAACCAAGTGGTTAACTGTACAACACAGAAAGGATTGTATTTATGAAAAAAATGCTTTCTCTGGTCTGCGCCTTGGCATTCTCCACCATGCTGCTGACAGGTTGCACCGCAACCGAAGAGGCCGACCCTGTTGATGTGAGTGTCATGGCACTCCAAGGCCCTACGGGCATGGGAATGGTAGAGTTCATGAATGAAGTTGATAACGGCGACATTACCGATAACAACTATGAGTTCACCATCACTTCAGTGACAGATGAGGTAACCGCTGCTTTGGCTCAGGGAGAAACCGACATTGCTGCTGTTCCCGCCAACCTTGCATCAGTACTTTACAACAATACTGACGGCGGTGTAGAAGTACTGGCAATCAACACTCTGGGTGTTCTCTACATCGTTGAAAACGGTGAAACTGTAAGCTCAATCGAAGACTTAGAGGGTAAAACCATTTATGCAAGCGGCAAAGGAAGCACGCCAGAATACGCCCTCAACTATATTCTGGAACAAAATGGCATTGACCCATCTACTGACGTAACTATTGAGTGGAAGAGCGAGCATGCTGAGTGCCTTTCCGCTCTCTTATCGGATGAAGATGGCATCGCTATGCTGCCCCAGCCCTTCGTAACCACCGCGCTTTCCCAAAACGACTCATTGCGTGTCGCTTTGGATTTGACCGAAGAATGGGATGCTATCCAAGCTGACAGCGATACACCTTCCACACTGATCACGGGTGTTGTAGTAGCTCGCACCGACTTCATTGAAGAAAATCCTGAGGCAGTATCTGCATTCCTCGATCACTATCAGGAGTCTGTAGAGTTTGTGAATGACAACGTGGAAGAAGCTGCTGAACTTGTTGGTCAGTACGATATTGCCACTGCGGAAGTTGCCCTGAAAGCCTTACCAGAGTGCAACATCGTATTTATCGAAGGAAGCGAAATGCAAGAGAAACTATCCGGCTATCTTGAAGTTCTGTATGAGCAAAACCCTGAATCAGTAGGCGGCACCTTACCTGATGATGCCTTCTACTACAGTCGATAGTAGCCGACAATTCTTCTCCTGCGATTATTAACACATGAAAGGCCACCGAACTACAATACAAATCTGGGCGGTATTGTTTTGGCTGATCGTATGGCAAATTGGCGCCATGGTCATCAACCAAAAAATCATTCTGGTATCGCCCCTCCAAGTACTCGTACGTTTGGCAGAGCTGGTGCCTACGCTGGACTTTTGGAGCGTGGTTTGTTACTCGCTCCTCCGCATTACCGCTGGATTTTTGTTGGGCATGGTGGTTGGTACGGTACTGGCAGCTCTCTCAGCTCGTTTCCACTGGGTTGAAGAGCTGCTTGCCCCCGTCCTCTTAGCTATAAAGTCAATTCCAGTGGCCTCCTTTATTATCTTGGCATTGATTCTCTTTTCTTCAAAGTATCTCTCTGTGCTGATCTCTTTTCTTATCGTTCTGCCCATTTTTTATGCCAATATCCTCAACGGAATTCGTGCAACCGATACACAATTGCTGGAAATGGCTCGGGTGTTTCGCATCCCTCCATTTCGCTGTATTCGCTATGTCTATCTTCCACAAGTACTTACCTACTTTCGTTCTGCCTGCGACTCAGCTTTGGGGCTTTGCTGGAAGTCAGGCATTGCAGCAGAAGTCATCGGTATGCCAACTGGATCTATTGGGGAACAGCTCCAACAGGCAAAGATCTATTTGAATACACCCGACTTATATGCCTGGACGCTGGTGATCGTGCTGGTAAGTCTTACCTTTGAAAAGGTATTCTTAGCTCTGCTCAAACGCGGTGAACATGCGTTGGAAAAGATGTAGCGTATGAACGATATCATCATTCAAAACCTCTACAAATCCTACGACGAAAAACAGGTACTCACTAACTTTTCTGCAGCTTTGCCACACGGAAAACTCACCGGACTTATGGCAGCATCTGGTGCAGGAAAGACCACGTTACTGCGTATTCTCATGGGACTTGAAAAGGCAGACAGGGGAAGTATCACGGGAACGAACGGCCTACGTTTGAGTGCGATCTTTCAAGAAGATCGACTGTGTGAAAATTTAAATCCGGTATCAAATATTCGTCTCGTTACACCGTCTATTAAAAAAGAAGACATAGAACAGGCAATGGCAGACGTAGGGCTAATCGATTGTCAGCATCAACCTGTCCGAGAGTTTTCTGGCGGAATGCGTCGCCGTGTCGCAATCCTTCGAGCATTACTTGCTGATTACGACGTGCTCTTTTTAGACGAACCGTTCAAAGGGCTTGATCGCAAAACCAAAGAGATCGTTATGGCATATACGCGTCAAGCATGCTCAGGACAGACGGTGCTCCTTGTCACGCATGATCCCACAGAGCTAGAAGCCATGAACGCAGTACAGAGGCTTGATCTCTAGTACACAAAACGCACAACAGCCCAATAACGGATACAAGAGCTCAATCACGCTTCAACGTCAACAAACATTCGGCATGAGACACGCTGCACACAAGTATTACTTTGTTCCATGCAGACTCAAACTCCCTTGCCATATGCCGAACAAGGAAGTTTGCCCAAACACGAAAACGCTCATCAAAAAATATCAAATCTGAACGGAATTACTCATCTTTGTCAGGTAATGCCACCGGCTTTTCGCCGAAAAACACAGCAAGCATAGTGCGCTCGACTTCTTCGTCACGCGATTTACTGACCAACGACCCAATTACCATGCAGATAAACGACACACTGATGCCTATCACGATCTGGTGGAGTCCAAAGAACGTTATGCCGAATCCCATAGTAATGCAGTACGAAAGCGTTCCTCCTACCATCGACAGCAGCGCGCCAGTCTTGTTGGCTCTCTTCCAATACAAACCCATAACCAAAACCCAGCAAAACGCCGTCTCAAGCCCACCGAAGGCAAACATGTTAATACGCCAAATAACATCAGGCGGCACGATTGAGAGAACAAACACAATTACCCCGACAAAGAACGTGAAGATTTGGCTACACCATGCAACATGTCTTTCGCTTGGAGGGTTCCCTTTTTCCTCACGATGATGCAAATAGATATCTTTCACGATAGATGATGAGGAAAAGATCAACAAAGAAGCTACCGTAGAAATAGAGGCCGCAACAGGACCAATAATGGCAACACCAGCAAGCCAAGCCGGCAAGGACTCTACGATGACCAGAGGAATAATATTATCAACACTGTCGCCATAGGCCGACAAATCCCCAGGCAAAATACCCTTTGCCAACACACCAAGAGCGGTAACACCAATCATCATTGCACCAATAATAATGGTGCCAATAACCATAGCCTGACGCAGCGATTTGGAATCCTTATATCCCATACACCGAACAACTGATTGCGGAAGGCAGAAGGTAAATACGCCTACCAAAAGCCACTGAGTGAAATACAAGCCTATAGGCATCTCACCGCCACCTAAGGGGTCAAGCAACTCAGGATTGTTAGCTTCAATATTAGCCATGATGTTGGCGTATCCACCACCAGCATGTAAAATGCCTGCAGCAAGCACCACAATGCCAACAATCATCGCAATACCACACAAAGTATCAACAAACGCCACACCGCGAAATCCTCCCACCGAAGTGAAGAGAATCGCCGCAATAGCAAATAACGCAAGACCTACTTGATAAGAATATCCCGTAACCGCCTCAAACAACTTTGCGCCACCAACAAACTGCGCAACCATCGTTGCGCCAAAGAACAACACGATCACG
The DNA here is from genome assembly GCA_964456695.1 of uncultured Cryptobacterium sp. Classification (GTDB taxonomy): domain Bacteria; phylum Actinomycetota; class Coriobacteriia; order Coriobacteriales; family Eggerthellaceae; genus Anaerotardibacter. The sequence continues at coordinate 10,657 of CAYWAO010000025.1, forward strand.
ATCGCAGAAATAGTAGCAAGAGTGTTTGAGTTATAACGAGCACGAATGACATCGATGACGGTAACAGCGCCAAGCTTTCGAGACACCAGCGCCATTTTCTTGCCCATGATGCCGTATAACAAGAACAGTGCAGTAACCTGGACAGTAGCCATGTATACCCAGCCAAAACCAACATACCACGCTTGACCAGGGCCACCCACAAAGGAACTTACCGACCCATAAGTAGCAATCGTAGTCATAGCAAGCACAAACGCACCTAAGCTGCGGCTACCGATAAAGTACTCGGAAACAAAGCCAGCTTCACGACGTTTACGCGAGCGATAACGGACAAAAAAGGTAATACCTACACCAAGGACAAGAAAAAGAGTAACAGGGATAAGAGAAGCTATATTACCGTTCATCAACAAGGTCCTCTTCATCGTCCAAATCTATATCTTTAAAAATAAAGGTACTCATATAAATAGAAGCGACAACGGCAAAGATCCAAGTCGCCAAGCAGCCCGTAATCACCCACAGAGGTGTGTTAAATACGGTAATGTCGAGCGGAGCTATACCGAAACCCGAAACTATCCAAACAAACACCGTTAAAAACAAAGCTATAACTGAAGCCCTAGCTTCTTTACTGGCTTGTTTAAGCTTTTCACGATAGGTCATTATCTAACCCTTCTCGTAAGCATCCTGTCCCAATAAATAACAAACGTAACTGTATATAGCAGCGCAGGGAATAATAACACTCAAATAAGCCTTAAGGTAAGAAAACAAGAATTTAAGAAGCAAGCAACACGTATGTAAAG
>CAYWAO010000026.1:0-10766 GCA_964456695.1 uncultured Cryptobacterium sp.
GCCGGGACCACAAAGACCCAGCTCTCTAACTGAAGGGCTTTTGTTACAGCCCCTTACTTGTATTGGCGGGCTACTGAGCCCGCAAGATGACGTATTCGTTTAAGCCTCCCGTGCGACCATCGGCACGAAAACGCGCGATGCATTCAGCAGATCCACTATCAGAGGTTACCGATTCAATCAGTTCATCAATCTCTGTACCAGAAAAACTGTGACAGTAACGATAGGCGCCTGGCGTATTGCGCCACCCTAACAAATAATCCCCCGCGCCAAAATCAGCGGCGTTAAAACCCAGCTCAGCTAAGCCCTGCTCATGAGTGACGCGTGCCTTATCAGCAAGCCCCTCATCATCCATGAAACGCCAAAAACTCACCGCCACAAAGCCCCTTGGCTTCGTGGCATGGATGAGAGCTTGCAACAATTCTGTGCGCCATAGCACAAGCGGCACATGGTGCATAAAGCCAAACAGTACCGTGAGGTCTGCTTGGGGTGATATCCTTAAGTTTTGCGCCGTAAAGCAGGTAGCCAATGTTGTTTGAAGAGTGCCTTCAGCCAATTCAGCCATCACGTCGCAATGCTGATAGTGCACCGCGCCATTCAGGTCATGAGGATTGACCAGATCATTGCAGGCATCCAGTCCCACATAGAAATATGGAGTCTGAAAATAGTCCTGCGCCAGATAATGCGCGAAACGTAGATTCCCGCAAGCTACATCCAACACATGCACAGGCTCTTCAAATGAAGCAGCGCAGAGGTCGCTTTGAAGGTCGCACCGTTCAAAACGTTGACAAGCTGTCTGCTTCATGTACACCTGCATCTCTTCAAAGCAGCGCAGCCACCCCGGCCACGGTGCTTGGCGCGTATCAGAAAAGGAACGTGCTTGCGCTTGGTAAAATGCCCTGTTAAGAGCACAAAGCTTTTGAGCAAGCATCTCGTCCATTAAACGATACGTTCCTTTCCCGGCTAGCTTGTATTCCCTTACTGCAAACGCACTCGAAAACGCGCCCATACTATTAAACGAAATAATTCACGCCGCCCTCAAAGATAGGCTGATAGACATTACCCGGAACATTTTTGTACAGGCCGTACCCGCTGCGCTCAGAATGTCCCATCTTGCCCAGCACGCGACCATCAGGGCTGGTAGCACCTTCGATTGCTAAGATAGACGCACTGGGATTCACCGCCCAATCAAGCGATGGAGTGCCCGCTTCATCGACATATTGGGTTGCAATCTGACCCTGCGCCTTCATGGTGGCCAGTACTTCATCGTTGGCCACAAAGCGACCTTCACCATTGCTGATAGCAACGGTGTGAATGTCCCCCACCTCACAGCAGGAGAACCACGGGGACAAACTAGAAGCCACGCGCGTATGCACCAGTCTGCTTTGATGACGGCCGATTTCATTGAAGGTCAGCGTGGGCGCATCAGCCGTCGCCGGAACAATGTCTCCATAAAGCACCAACCCAAGCTTGACCAGGGCCTGGAAGCCGTTACAAATACCCAGCATCAAACCGTCACGGTTCTGCAGCAAATCACGCACTGCTTCGGTGACTTCAGGTGCGCGGAAAAATGCCGTAATAAATTTTGCCGAACCGTCTGGCTCATCGCCACCAGAAAAACCTCCAGGGATCATGATGATCTGCGCGCTTCTGATAGCTTGCACCAACTTGTTTGTGCTTTCAATGACGGCGTTTGGCGTGAGGTTGTTGATGACTAGCGTTTCAGTGACCGCGCCAGCTCGCTCAAAAGCGCGCGCGGTGTCATATTCGCAGTTTGTACCCGGAAATACCGGAATGATGACACGTGGTTTCGCGAAAGTTGAGTCACAGACCAGCGGCAGGTTCTCTGACCAGGAAACTTGTTCTACAGCCGCACCCGCCTTGCGATATGGAAACACCGATTCAATACCTGATTCCCACACTTCCTGCAAAGCTGTCATATCAAGAACTTCGCCTAGGGCGGCGAAGGTGTACTCAGTGGTGGTCTTACCTAGAAGCGTCACGCTAACCAGCTCAGAAGAGTGCGTCAAGATATCATCAAGGTCTATATCAGGTGAAAGCTCCACAATGAAACTGCCATAGGCCAACGTGAAGAGATCGCCTAGATCAAGATTTGAGTCCACAAGCTTTACGCCAATGCCGTTACCTACGCACATCTTAAACAGCACTTCGGCCGTACAACCATAACCCGGCGTTGCCGCTGCGGCAACCACACCCTCATCCGTCAGGCGATTCATCAACTCAAAAGTGGCCTTCATACCCTCAACATCAGGCACCAGCGCATCTTCATCATAGAAACGCGGCGCTATGCGCACCACGTGACTGCCCGCCCGCTTAAACTCAGGCGACACCACACGATCCACCGAACCCGTAGACACCGCAAAGCTGATGAGCGTCGGTGGTACATCCAGGTCCTCAAAGCTACCCGACATTGAATCCTTGCCACCAATAGCCCCAATACCCACATCAACCTGAGCCATCAACGCACCCAAGACCGCTGCCATGGGCTTACCCCAACGCTGCGGTTCGTTGCGTAAGCGCTCAAAATATTCCTGCAAGGACAAATAGGCAGCTTCACGCGTGAAACCGGTTGCCACCAGACGTGCCACGCTTTCAACCACTGCCAAATACGCACCCTTAAACGGATTTTTCTCAGAAAGATACGGATTAAAACCCCAGGCCATAGCGCTCGCTGTAGTAGTTTCACCATCCACAGGGAATTTGGAAACCATCGCCTGAGTAGGCGTGAGCTGGTACTTGCCGCCATAGGGCATCACCACCGCACCTGCACCGATAGTGGAATCAAAGCGTTCCCCTAGCCCCTTGTTGGAACAAACATTCAAGTCAGTGACCAATGAGGTCATCTTTTCTGCTAGGGTGGCACCCGCCCATTCAGGCTGATAGGTCTGACCTGGCAGGACATGAACATCCTGATGCTTAGGCGCACCGTTGGATGACAAAAATTCACGACTCACATCAACAATGGTTGCGTCATTCCACATCATGCGAAGGCGCTTTTCTTCCGTGACCGTGGCAACCACCGTTGCTTCAAGGTTTTCTTCGTGCGCATAGCCAATAAATTCATCCACGTCTTCGGCCGCCAGCACAACCGACATACGCTCCTGGCTCTCCGAAATGGCCAGCTCAGTGCCATCAAGACCTTCGTATTTTTTTGGCACTTGGTTCAAATCAATTAACAGGCCATCGCACAACTCCCCAATGGACACCGAAACACCACCTGCGCCAAAGTCATTGCAGCGTTTGATCAGACGGCAGGCTTCACCACGACGGAACAGGCGCTGAATTTTGCGCTCAACCGGAGCGTTGCCCTTCTGCACTTCCGCTCCAGAGGTTTCAATGCTCTCCACATTTTGCGTCTTGGAAGATCCGGTAGCTCCACCAATACCGTCACGCCCCGTGCGACCACCTAACAAAATAATTTTGTCTCCCGGCGCAGGCTCTTCGCGACGCACATGATCAGCCGGTGTGGCACCCACAACCGCGCCCACCTCCATGCGCTTTGCCACATATCCGGGGTGATACAATTCGCTGACCTGACCTGTTGCCAAACCAATTTGATTGCCGTAGGACGAATAACCCGCAGCCGCCGTGGTAACCAGCTTACGCTGAGGGAGCTTGCCCTCCAAAGTCTCAGACACCGGCACGGTGGGGTCGCCAGCACCGGTCACACGCATAGCTTGATACACGTAACTGCGCCCTGAAAGCGGATCGCGAATGGCACCACCCACACAAGTGGCCGCGCCACCAAAGGGTTCAATTTCGGTGGGATGGTTGTGCGTTTCGTTCTTAAAGAGGAATAGCCAATCCTCGTCCGTACCATCAACGTCAACGCGCACCTTAACCGTACACGCATTGACCTCTTCGGATTCATCAAGGTTTTGCAGGCCGCCGTGAGCACGCAGATATTTCGCACCAATGGTGCCCATATCCATCAAGCACACGGGTTTGTGTTCACGTCCCAGTTCAGCGCGCATGGCAAGGTAGGTATTGAAAGCGTGCTGCACCACGTCGTCGTCAATGGTGACGTTGGTAAGCTCCGTACCAAAGGTGGTATGGCGGCAATGATCTGACCAGTAGGTATCAACCACCTTGATCTCCGTGATAGTGGGATTGCGCCCTTCATCCTTGAAGTAGCGCTGGAAGAAGGTGATGTCCGCTAAGTCCATGGCCAGACCGCGATCAGTTAGGAATTGCTCGAGGCCCGCTTCATCCAGATCAATAAAACCTTCAACAGTTTCAACAGGCTGGGGCTGCGGAATCTGCATAGCGAGAGTGTCACGCAGCTCAAGAGAGGCTTCGCGCGACTCAATGGGGTTGATGATGTAGCGCTTGATGGCCTCAAACGTTTCATCTGACAAGCAGCCTTCAAGCACGTACACCTTCACCGCGCGCACTGTGGGACGCTCACCCTGTGAAATCAGCTGAATGCATTCGCTTGCTGAATCCGCGCGCTGGTCAAACTGTCCCGGCAAGGGCTCAACAGCAAACACCCGCACGCCGTCAGGGACAACGATCCCAGCAGAGGTGATCTGGGCGCCCTCCACAGGAAGCTCTGCCGTTACCGTGTCGGTCTGAAGTTCGCTTAATACCGTTGGTACGCAGTAATTAAACAGCTCATCAGTAATACCTTCGACATCGTAGAGATTGACGATGCGCACCACAAGCGCTGCAGGCAGATCAGCAATAACCGTCTGCAATTCATGCAGAAGCTGCTGCGCCTCAACATCGAAACCGGGCTTTTTCTCAACATACACGCGAGAGACCATGAACCATACCCCTTCTTGTTGTAAAACAGATGCTTTTAATGATACGACACCGCACCTCTTAATCTGGTTAAGGATGACAGAGTTTTTACGAGGCTCAAAGAGGTTTCATCACAGACGCAACCACCATGCCCCACGCAAGCAAACTGCAGGGTCGTAGGGCAAGATTCGCACAACTCTATTTCAAAAGGAGGGGCTCCTTTATAATCGCTTTCGTGGAAACAACATTACTCGACATAGCACATCAGCTCGAAGCGGTTGAATATCTTGACGAACGCACTCTCACGAAGGTGATCAATCGTCACAATAAACGCATCATGGAAGCGCAGACACGTAACGTTGAACAAGGCAAACGGTCTAGACGGACCGAACGCACAGAGCGCACCGAACAGACCGATGCTCACCAAACCACTCGGCCAATCTCAAAACGACGCCTCATCGCGTACTACCTCGAAGTACAGCGAAACGACCCTGAACGCTGGCAACAATGGGGCTTTAGCGAAGAAACTCAGCGGCGCATCGTGCGTACCCTGCAAATGAAACCACGACGCACCGCGTCAGGGGTGGCCACTATCACGGTACTCACGAAACCGTGGAAATGCTCGAATACCTGCTTGTACTGCCCCAATGATCTACGTATGCCAAAAAGTTATCTGGCCGACGAGCCTGCCTGCCAGCGCGCCGAGCGCACCTGTTTCGACCCCTATGCTCAGGTAGCAGCACGCCTGAAGGCATTAACCGAAATGGGCCATGTGACGGATAAGGTGGAACTCATTGTCTTAGGCGGCACTTGGAGCGATTATCCGCTGGCCTATCAAATTTGGTTTGTGCGTGAGCTCTTTCGTGCCCTCAATGAGGGAACCGCATCACAACAGCACATCAAAGCGCGCCTAGAACACTATGAGCGCGCAGGCATTTCGGCTGATCCTAACGTATGCATTCAACAAACCGCCGCGCTGCAGCAAAAGATCAACGACCAAAAGCTTTCCTATAATCAGGCCTTCGATCTGCACTATCAAACAAGTCCTGCCTGGCAGACCGTGAGCAAATGGCAGCGGGCTACATGGAGCGAGCTCGAGCACGAACATCACGTCAACGAGCAAGCACGCCATCGCGTGGTAGGACTCGTTATAGAAACACGACCAGAATACATCACGGCAAGTCATGCTCTTACACTACGCCGTCTTGGATGCACCAAAATCCAAATGGGCATTCAAAGCCTTGACGCGCACATTCGCCAGGTAAATAACCGCCCCACCTCCACCGCACAGATTCAAAGTGCCTTTGAAACCTTGCGTCTGTTCGGATTTAAAACGCATATCCACACTATGGTGAACCTATTGGGCGCAACACCAAAACTGGACAAGCAAGACTATCAGCGCCTCGTGACCGACCCCGCATTTCAGCCCGATGAAGTAAAACTCTATCCATGTGTGTTGGTCAATGGCACCGGCCTGTGCGCCCGCTACGAAGACGGCAGTTGGCAGCCGTACTCAGAAGAAGAGCTTGTTGATGTACTCGTAGCTGACACGTGCGCTACTCCTGCATTTACGCGCATTTCTCGCATGATTCGAGACATATCAGCACCCGATATTGTTGCAGGAAACAAGAAGGTCAACCTACGCCAATTAGTTGAGAGCTATATCGAAAAGCATGGCCTGAAAACACAAGAGATTCGCCACCGTGAGGTAAGCCTTGCCGACATAAATCCAAACTCGTTGCGCCTGGATATTGTGCCCTACGAAACAACCGTGACCAGTGAATATTTTCTTCAGTGGGTCACCCCTGAGGGACATATCGCAGGCTTTTTACGCCTGTCGCTTCCCCACTGGTCTGATGATGCCGCCCAGGCGGTCAAGCAAGAAGCCGCATTCGATTCGTGCGATGCCATGATTCGCGAAGTGCATGTCTACGGGCGCGTAGCGCAGCTATCAGGGCCTACCGCTCAAGGAGCACAACATCAGGGGTTGGGCACGCAGCTCATTGAGCAAGCCTGTTCAATTGCTCAACGCCACGGCTACACACGCATCAATGTCATTAGCGCCATTGGCACCCGAGGATATTATAGAAAGCTCGGATTTTATGACAGTGGCCTATACCAACAACGCACCTTAGAAAATTGACGTACTATACCTAATGATTAATAGAAAACCGCATATATTTCAGGAGAACTACCTATGACATCGTATTCCTCTCGATCCGAAATCAACGAGCAATACCGCTGGGATTTATCAAGCATCTTTGAAAACGACGAAGCCTTTTTAGCTGCACTCGAGAACGCGAAGGAACTTCCCGAAAAAATCCTATCCTTCCAAGGAACCATTTCCCAATCAGCTGAAAACCTGTTAGCGTTTTTGCGATTCGACGATGAAGTCGACCTTGCCCTAACCAAACTTGTCAACTACTCGCAACGCAAAAGCGACGAAGATACGCGCGAATCGCGCTATCAGGATTATTCCAGCCAAGTTATGACCTTATGGGTCAGCATTTCAAGCGCGTCTTCGTGGTTTACCTCAGAGCTTCTTTCGATTGACGATGCTACCATGGCAGACTTTTATCACCAGGAACCAGCGCTCGAACAGTATCGACGCGTGTTAGATACGATCTTTCGCAAACGCAAGCACATCTTATCTCCCGCAGAAGAAAAATTACTCGCAAGCGCAGGTGATATGGCAAACCAACCCAGCAACGTATTTTCGCTGCTCAATGACGCCGATCTCACCTTTGCTGATGCTCTTGACACACAAGGCCAGGCACATCCCGTTACCCACGGATCCTACATCCCCCTTATGATGTCAACCGATCGCGTGCTGCGCAAAAACGCTTACGATGCCCTATATGCAACCTACAAGCAATTTCGCAACACATTCGCCGCAACCCTTGGCGCACAGAACAAGCAAATGCAATTTTTTTCCAATGCCCGCCACTACAAATCAAGCCTTGAGGCATCACTGAGTGGTAATGAAGTGCCCGTTGAGGTGTATGGCAATCTTATCGACGCCGTGCATAAGAACTTGGGCGCGCTGCACAAATACGTAGACCTGCGCAAAATGCTTCTCGGCGTTGACGAGCTACACTTTTACGATCTCTACGTCCCCATTGTCGATGATGTTGACCTTACGTTTACCTACGAAGAAGCCTGCGACATCATCCTTGAAGCCTTGAAGCCTATGGGCGAAGACTACCTTGCTCTTGTGCAGAAGGGTCTCGAAAGCAGATGGGTCGATGTATACGAAACGCCAGGTAAGCGCAGCGGTGCCTACTCTGCAGGAGGATACGGCATGCATCCCGTGATCCTGATGAACTTCCAGGGCAAGCTCGATGATGTCTTCACTCTCGTCCATGAAATGGGTCACTCGATCCACACATATCTTTCTTGCGAGAATCAGCCCATTTGCTACTCTGACTACGTGATTTTTGTTGCCGAAGTTGCCTCCACCTGCAACGAAGCACTACTGACGCACCACTTTCTTAAACATGCTAAAAACGAACGTGAGCGTGCTTATTTCCTGAATCATTTTCTTGAGCAGTTCCGTGCCACGCTGTATCGCCAAACCATGTTTGCAGAATTCGAGCTCGAAGTAAGCAAGCTTACCGCACAAGGAGTTGGCATTACCGCGGACGCTCTCTGCAAGATGTATCGCTCGCTCAATGAAACCTATTTTGGTCCCTCCATTGTTGTTGATGATGAAATAGCCCTTGAATGGGCACGCATTCCTCACTTCTACTATCAGTTCTACGTTTATCAATACGCAACCGGCTTTGCTGCAGCTATAGCGCTATCGCAGCGCATCCTTACCGAAGGCAAGCCCGCACGCGATAAGTACCTCACTTTCCTGAAAGGTGGCAGTTCGTTACCTCCCATTGAGCTATTGAAAGGTACGGGAGTTGACATGACCAGCGCCGAACCGATTGAACAAGCACTCAAGCAATTCGATGCACTCATTGATGAGTTGATCACCACGTGCCAGTCGCTCAAAGACCGTAATTCATAAGCAGGAGTACTACATGAGCATCGTTCCCGTCTGCATTGCCACTGCCCTTCTGCTCCCGTTACTAGGCACCACCCTTGGATCAGCGTGCGCGTTCTTTCTCAAGAAAGACATGGGCGAGCTTCTCCAGAAAACGTTGCTCGGATTTGCTGCCGGGGTCATGATCGCCGCCTCAATCTGGAGTTTGCTTATGCCTTCCATTGAAATGGCAGAATCGCAAGGAGTGACGGCATGGCTTCCGGCCGCGCTTGGATTTCTGTGCGGTATGGGGCTTTTACTCGTAATCGACCATCTGCTTCCCCATCTTCACCTCGACAACCCTCAGCCAGAAGGTCTTCGCTGCAATTTGGACAAATCCAAAATGCTTATTTTTGCTGTGGCACTCCATAACCTTCCCGAAGGCATGGCAGTCGGTGTAGTTTTGGCAGGCTTTCTGAGCGGAGAACTGGGCATGAGTTTTGCCGCAGTTCTTGTATTGGCGGTAGGTATCGCTATCCAAAACATACCTGAAGGCGCCATCATCTCTATGCCCCTTGTTTCGTGCGGTCTTTCACGCAGCAAAGCATTCTTGTACGGCTTCTTATCAGGAGTGGTCGAACCCGTAGGTGTCGTATTGATGATCGTTTTTGTCAGTCTTATGACGCCAGCACTGCCGTATATTTTGTCCTTCGCGGCAGGTGCAATGATGTATGTTGTTGTCGAAGAATTGATACCTGAAACGCAAGCAGGCCGGCACACGAACATAGGCGCCATTGCCCTAGCTCTTGGCTTTGTGCTTATGATGGTGCTTGACGTAGCCCTGGGATAAGATGGCGAACACTAACACGTTGTGCCGTGCTCTGTGGGCGCACTGCCTTACAAGAACTTAACGCGAGTGCTTTTGTCCTTGTAATGAGGATGATGCTTAACAAAACGCCAGCGACAGATGCGCGTGATAATCAACGCGAAAAGACCCACAATGAAAAACGATCCGGTAAGCTCTAGCACCGTTTGATTATGCTCAATAAATGCATACAGGCTGACCAATAAAAATATGCCCGAAATAATAAGGGAAAGCACCGTAAAGAATTGGATGAGAATTTCTTTTGCTCGCGTAGGAGATTTCATCCAGGACACAACAAAATAGATGACCAGTGCAAGAACAGCCAGCACAATCATCAAAGGCAGAGACTGAAGCATCCTGACTAAAATACCCATATCCATCCTTCCGTCACATAGTAATCATACCTTTTAACCGAGCTCTTTACCGCAGTAAACCGAGAAGAGGGCTTCTTTATCTCATTATTTGAATAAACCAACACAAAAATGGAATTCATAAACAGCAGTTGCCTAGCATGCCTATAAAAAGGAGCCGACAAGAACCGACTTTTTAGCGAGGTATTTGATGGATTCAGTATAAAACTCGAATTTCTCTCGGTATTTCGCCATCTTCGGCAAAAGGAAAAACGCAATAATGCATGATCACCGATAACACAATGTGGCACATGGAGCCGTCGCCTAGATTGGTCTCCGGATCTACACTGCTAATGGACGAGAACAAGATACTCAGCTGTTGCCCCTCCTTTGTTTTAAATCAAAGCTCCCAAACAATGGAAATAACGCTTTGCGGCATCGCCCAGATCGTTTCCGTCCCCTCGCGGGGTTGAGGATTATCAAACCCCCACTCGGTACGATAAGAAAAAAGCCAGGATCTTTCGCACCCGTAAGGTCAAGGTGCCTCCGTTTCTGCACGCGAAAGCACCAAGCCTTCTGTCGCTTATTCCTTATCGAACAGATCTTGCTCCCGAACAAGCTCTTGTATGTCAAGGGCGATTGAACGCGCCCGTCTCTCCGCGATTCCAGCACCGATGCCTATGGCACAAAGATCCACTAGGGAAATATCTTTGCCTTTTCCGTTCACCGTGGTAGCGCGCTCCCCGTACATGCCCGGGTTTGTAGTAAGGTCATAGGCGGGAGCCAGGCGCCACGCTGAGTTTTCCTCATCGTAGAGGTA
>CAYWAO010000027.1:0-10395 GCA_964456695.1 uncultured Cryptobacterium sp.
AGGACGGCATCTCGGTGCTCAAACGTTTGCGCCGCAATCCTCGCACAGCCGATGTGCCCATCATGATGATTACGGCAAAATCCACCGAATACGATACCGTCACAGGCTTAGATTCCGGCGCCGATGACTATCTTGCAAAGCCCTTCGGCATGATGGAGCTGCTATCGCGTGTGGCCGCCCTGCTTCGCCGTGTAGCTCGTGAGTCCAAAGCACCTCATGACAAAAGTAAGACCGCAGAGGTGCTTGAGGCTGGTCCCATCTCACTCAACCCTGCAAGTTACTGCGTTGTTGTGTCTGGATCTGAGCTTCGCCTGACGCATAAAGAGTTTGAGATGCTGCGCTACCTCATGGAGAACCGTGGCATCGTAGTATCGCGTGACACGCTGCTTGAACAGGTGTGGGGCTATGGCGTGGCGGGCGAGACCCGCACCGTAGATGCCCATGTACAGACGCTGCGCAAGAAGCTTGGTGAAGCTGATCCTGAGGCGATATCTTACGTAGAAACAGTGCGTGGCGTGGGCTATCGCTTCAAGGCATAGACGCAGACGCGTTTTAAAGGTATCGCCCATGGATATTCGGATAAGGCCATCTGTCGCCAAAGAAACCAATCAAGCCAAGAAGCGCCATCCTTGGCGCCTTTCGCATGCTGTGGCGCTCATGGTGTCATTGGTTACAGCTGCAGTGGTGGTGGTCTGCTGTTTCTTATATGCAGTGGTGTTTTATGTCACGCTTGACCAGCGTGCTGCCGATGATTTATCCACCAAGGCTGAGGGCTATGCCAGCCTCATTGAAGAGCGGGGCTATTCCGACGAAGATGTGGTGGCCTTCCTTGAAGATGAAAGCGCAATCGATTCCGATACGCGCATGACTCTCATTGCGTCTGACGGCACGGTGGTCTACGACTCTTACGTAGATGCGTCAACTATGGAGAATCATGCCGAACGTCCCGAGGTGGCAGAAGCAATAAGCACGGGTGAGGGGGCAAGTGGGCGCTACTCAGAAACCCTCGGCGAAGAAACGCTGTATCATTCGGTGTTGCTGTCTGACGACTCGGTGCTGCGCCTGGCCGTTACGCAGTCTACGGTATGGGGTATTATGGCCAGCGTTGCTCTGCCCTGTGCAATTGTGCTGATTCTTGCTGTGGGAGTATCCTTTTTCATTGGTGGGGTGGTTGCGCGCCGTGTGGTGTCGCGCATGGAACGCATCGATTTGAACCATCCCCTTGATGGTGATGCACCCGAAGAGCTTATGCCTCTTTTGCGGCGCTTGGATAATCAGCATCGCCGCCTTGATGCCCAGGCAAGCGAGCGTCGCGCCTTTACTGCAAACGTTTCTCATGAGCTCAAAACTCCGCTCACGGTAATTTCTGGGTATGCCGAAATAATCAATCAGGGCATTGCCCAACCCCGTGATGTGCGCAAGTTTGCTGGTCTCATCCACGATGAGGCACTTCATATGAAAAGCATAGTGGATGACATTATCGCGCTTACGCATCTGGACGAGATGGGCGAAGGGCAGACAAATCTGGGCATGCTTGAAGTGTCACTTGAGGATATTGCTAACAATGCTGTAAATCGCCTAAAGTCCTTTGCTGAGCGTGTGCACGTTGATTTAGCAATTAAGGTGACACGTACCGATAATGAGCCCATCAAGGTATACGGCAACGTGCGCGTGCTTGAAGAAATGGTACGCAACCTGGCCGAAAATGCGCTGCGCTACAACTACGAGGGCGGACGTGCTGAAGTGGAAGTTGCCAGCGAGCAGGGCCATGCTGTATTGCGCGTGAGTGATACGGGTCGCGGGATTCCTCATGAGTTGCGCGAGCGCGTATTTGAGCGCTTCTTCCGCGTTGAGGAAAGTCGTTCTAAAGAAACAGGCGGAAGCGGTCTTGGGCTTGCGATTGTCAAACATGCCGCTCAGGTGCATGGCGCAAGCATTGATGTGACCGATAATCAGCCGCAAGGCACCGTGATTACCGTGTCATTCCCTCAACTTGAGCTATGAATTTCTTACTAAGTCTATAAAGGCATCAATATCTTCCTGCGTAACCTCCTGCCCGAATGCTTCCGACAATATTCTGAAATACTCCTCCAGCTCCTCGTCCGAGTAACTATTCGGGTCGTCGCTGTTTTGTATGTTGTCTAAGATGGATTGTGCGGCATCATCCATAGACAGGCGATATTCTTCGTACTCGGTATCATGTTTTTCCTTGCTTAAAGGAAGTTTTTCGTCAATCAATGCATTGCATATATCAGCATCAGAATCCAAAGTAGGTGCTGTTCCGAATACTGTTTCGTAAAACTGCGATACCAAACCCTCATGAGATCTTTCAAAGTAATCTGGATACAGCAGTGCCGCCAGCCAGGCGGAAGCCACCGTAAATTTGGCAAACGGAGACATTTCACCTAGCCAAGCGAAGCTGTCGGCAATAGCAGGGAAAACATAACCGATTCGCCCTACATCAAGTGTTCGCCAAACCGAAGTATTAGTTCCATCTTTGGCATAGTCTTTTCCGATTTCCGGGTACATAAGCAAAACAATATCCGGCATTAAGTCACCTTGAGAAAATATGGATGACCCGACAATATCCGAATCAGACTCGATGCCTGAAACAATTACCGGTGTAGAACCAGATCGCTGTACTAAATTGTTTTCATCAGTGCCTTCAGCAAAAACCTCCATTACATCTGAGCCTACCGCTAGGACTTCAAATTTGCTCTCGTCGGGCACGGCGACGGCTTTTGCTACCATAGACTCTAACTCTTCAAGACACTGAAGCTTTTCTGAGTCAAACTCCACTTCTAAGAGCTGGGATAAGTCAGTAAAGACATTCGCTATGCCAATTTCTTCAAGATTATAGAAAGCAACGGGAACGCCAAGAGCATCGCCAAGGGACTCGACTTCTGCTTGCCTTGCCGAATCGTAGAAGCCAACATCAACAATGAGCGTTGGTAGCAACGGAGATACTAAAGAGACAAAAGCATCTTCGCCTTCTCCGACGAACTCGCCAATGATGGAAAGACCAAGTTCCTCGTTGTCTAAAGAACATTCATACGGAGCAAATTCCTCTACTAGGGAAGCGAGGTAATGCGGCTCAATTATGGACACAACACTTTGTGCCATCGAGCTTAAAGGAATGATTTTTACTTCCGAAAGCTCTTGGGAATCACATCCTGTGCTTGACAGCGTAAAAGTTGCAGAAGCGGCAGTTGCTGCAACCGAAAGTCCAAGGAAGGTCCTTCGCGAAACATGATTCTTTTTGTTTTGTGGTTCACCGCTGCCGATGCCCTCAATTTTACTCATAATCAATCTCCCCTCCGAGACTTTGGCAAAATGACATACTCGCAGTTATTTTGGGGCCTTGTATGTATGACATATAACGAGAATAACTACACCTATGAGGATGAGAAGCAGCGAAGGTAGCTGGTCTAGTAAGTCGTCTTGAAAGGAACGTGGGACCCAATATTCAAAAATCCAATAGTCAAAAATAATAGGTTTGCGCTGGGTCTCGATGAACCGTGATATTCCTAGGAGCAGGAGTGTGCTGGCAAGAATCCTAAACCATGCCCTTACTCTGCCAGAAGAGAAATTGTCATGAATGCGCAAAAGCTGCACTCTTCCTACGACGAAAAAGAGAATTGCAGCAGCAATAACAAAATACAGAAAAATGCGGTAGTGATAAGTGTTGTAGTTGATGAGGCCAAAAAGCGGATAATTGAAGTCACTCGCTAGCCGCATTAACTCCTCTTGGGCTATCAATAGCAAGAAGAAAGCTGTAATTTGCAGGGTGTAGGATTGTCCTTTCTTCCTCTCTTCATCTAGGAGCTCCATATGGTTGTACTCATGATCGACTTTTGTTTTGGAATCTTGGCAAGAAAGGAGTTGCGACTGTTCCGAAGCGCTGTGTTTCTGATATATGAAAACAACTATGCTTAAGAGGATGAGGAGTAGTGACAAAAGAAGCCAAGGTGACTGAGCCGATAAGAAGTCGTGGGGAGTGAATGATGCGGGTGAGTCATTGTTAATGACAATATCAAGCAGTCTATACAGAAAGATAACTACCCAAGATGTGCCCATGAGTAGGAGCGCGCTGGCAAGAATCCTAAACCATGCCCTTGCTCTACCGGAGGAAAAACCGTCATAAACACGCAGAAGCCACATCCTTCCTATGACGAAAAGAAGAATTCCAACAGTAATAAAAGGCAGGAAAAAACGCCTTTCATGCTCGATTAAATATTCTATTGTCCCATACCGGTAATTTGAGCCCAAGTCGATGGCAATACCCAAATTGAATTGTCCATGCCATAACAAACAGCAACCTGTAATTTGCAGAATGTAAGCGAGGACGAAAACCGCAACGTAGGACCGCTTCTTTTTTTATTTTGGAAAATCATATTGATGATCGCTCCTACATTATCTGGTGTTGGCTCCGTAAGAGCCTTCATCGGTTAAATTTCGGAGCACGCGAAAAAACCTATACGTATCCTGATATTTCTCACTATCAGAGATTTTGCTATCTAGGTCGGATACATCTTCAACATCCGCAAGAGAACAAGCTGAAGCTACACACCGCGCAGCAGAATCAATGTCAAACAGGTTCTTAAAGTACTGGATTCTCGAAAAGCACTTACTACTTGATGGATAGTAGTTATAAAAAGCACTACAGATATCATACGAATTAATCTCAAGGAATTTCGCAATCCACATTGCGTCAATGTCGGCCCAGTAGTCATCCCATCCCATGGATGTTCTTTTAATGTCTTTCTCTTCGTCAGGAAGGCCGTCATTGTCAGCATCTGGAGGAGCTTCAATTGTAATGGCTATATCTCCAAACCAGCCAGCAAATGATTCGCGTGCAGTGTCAACAGAGCCAAGTTCTGAGACTACTCCAGAATACTTAAATTCTAGAAAATACTTAACCTGCCACAAATCCAGCTGGAGATTAGTTGCCAGATGAGTAGCGACTGTAATGCAGAAATGGGCGAAGTCTGGCATTACGCAAAAAAGCTCTGCAAACTTAGTGTATTCAACAAGAAATTCTTCTTCAGAACTAATGGATTTACCCATTGCATCGTTGTAGTTATTGAAATAATTTTCCTTATTTGTTGAGCCAGAAAATTGCAATATTGCAGAGGATGCGGGCAGACTTGATAGCTGGTTCTGCAATCGAATTAGATATCTCAATTTAGCGTATTCTTCAGCTTTTAAGCCCAAAATATTGACGAAGAATCCTTCTTCGTCAGAAGAGGAGTTCTCTAAATCTATAAGCGAACCATCATAAATCTTAGATACATTACCCGCCGTCAAATTCCATTTTGTTCCTGAACTGAGTACGCTATCGTATGTATCCCCGTCTTCAGCATTGTAAACAAAAGCTCCTATTGTTCGGAAGAAGATATAAGCAACGTATTTGTCTTTACTGCTTTGAACTTTCGAGCAAAAAGATTCTATGGAAGTTAGTAAAGTCATAAGCAGCGTTGTTACTACTTCGGCTTCCCCTCTAAAACCAAAATGATACTTGAGAGCAGATTTCATTCTGGCTTCTTTAGTCGCTTGGGATGGACCCTGTACGATATAAGAGCCGCCTCCTGAACTGCCGCTACTGCCCCCACTTGAACTACTGCCTCCACTTGAGCTCATACTCGATAGCGTGCTCGCTATAGACTGTGCAGAGATGACATCTACACTTGGTACGTCGGATTCGCTTTGAGTAGATGCCTCTTCGGTAGCAGAAGAGGCATCTGTTGTCTCCTCTTGAAGTGTTTCACCGTCTTCAGTTGTCGATAAAAGAGAAGAGATGTTTGTCGCCTCGATATCTTCATAGCTTATATCAATACCAAACATGTAATTCCAGTATTCAGCTGCAACCGTTTTCACATCGGAATCGAATGACTCTGGATAGACTTGCAGTGCCAACCATAAAGCGCCTATTGTATAAATAACCAAAGGTGAACGATCAAGCCAACCATAGGGAATAAGTGGCTCGATGAGTACTTTTGAGGCCGACAAAAGCTCGTTGTCAACCCATAAGGAATCGGGGTCTTCGCTGATATTTCGTTCATATGCAGATCCTCCTGGGCAAAGTATGATTACATCTGGATTAAGTGTCTTCACGTATTCGGTAGTCAATTTTTCTGTTGTAGAAGAATCCGAAATGACGTTCACAAGGCCTGCGGCCGACAAGGCTTCACCAACAACAGTTTCTTCTCCTCGCGTTTCGAGTCCGAACTCGCCAAGGCCAAAATAAGCCCTTTTTCGCACTTCGCTTGGTATAGATGCCTTAACAGCACTTAATGTGTCATTTATTTCGCGGATATAGTGCGCTATTTCCAAAGCCCGTTCGTTATCAAGTAAATCAGAGAGCATCTCGTATGCTTCAGGCAGATCTTCCATACCAACTACCAAATGAATAACAGGAACGCCAGCCTCATTCTTAGCTAAAACATCGTTATGTGCCAGTTGGCTATTTCTAGGAACTATGCTCAATAGAATATCGGGTTCTTCGGTTTCAATTGAATATTCGCAGACGCATGATCCAGAGGTTTCACTAAACTCAGCAAGAAGATCTTCGCTTTCATCTGTTGTTGAAGCTCTTAGACCCCATCCGGTCACATGTACAATCATGTTTGGATCTATAGTTTCCATGATGCTGTGAGCAAAAGCGCCTACTGGTGCGACCTTGCTAATAGATGCGGGTAGTGAAACCTTAAATCCTCTTGGATCGTTCCATAATCTCAGCTGATTGTCTTCAGAAGCTTCATCGGCCCAGCTTCCAAACTTATTCGCAGAGGAGCTATCTTCGCTTTCCTGCGCGTAGGCGCTTATGGGGGAGCTTGCGATACCCAATGTTGCCATAGCCGTAAGAAATGCTCGTCTTGTTAGGGCGGATTTCTTGGAGGGAGACTCGGTGATTTTATTTGAACTATTGTCAGGGAAAAGGATACCTTGTCCTCGCAATTTGGCCACACAAATGCGCACATCACGCTCAGAGCAATTCAGTCCCTTTGAGCGCAGGGCAGCAACGATATCTCCGGTAAGTACCAAATCATGTGAAACAACTTCGTCCAGTATTGCCGCTGCTATATCATTCAAAACAACGACATCGCCATTCGAGAGCGTTATGGCCACTTCATTAGCCACTCTATCAAGGATAAGCGCGCTGCTCATTTTATATTTCATTCAGAAATCCTCCCTTGATTCGCATGGTTCCCGGTCAAAGTAGCTAGAGCATTTAGAACAATCTCACCCGAGAGTATTCGTTGCTTCTTCAAGAAAATCGCAGCCTGCAAAACGACGGTATAATTGGCCCAAGATGCATTCGCTTGCAGAAGGAAAACATAAAATCAAACTGGTATTTGTGCTAGGTATTCCTAACCCGGCAACATTTGTTTTTATACGTACTGCATCGGTTTCTATAAAACAGCTTGTCTCTAGAGCAATGCCTCGATGAAGCTTGGTCGCATGCCCATCAACACAGTTAGCAGCAATTGGTGTGGCAAATGAGCGATATATATTATTTTCGCGGAAGGTATTGATACGAAATCCGAGCGAGTTGCTTGATGAATGAGTAATCAGCACTACTTGGAGTACTATTTGCTCTTGCGTGTCGCGTGTATTAACTGGGATGCGCCACTCTAGGTAAGTAGGATTACTAGAAGAAACCCTAAACTCGAAATCGCTCTCAATTTCAGTGCCTACTAATAATAATCTTGATCCATTGAGCCAGCGACTAATATGAAATCTTGAATCTACTTTATCGGCCTTTAGATGTAATTTTCTTCGCAGGATTGCGATTGCATTTCTTGTTCGTTCTTCTTTCAATAGGCTTCTTGATACATACGATATTTGCCAGGTACTTGCAGAGGGGGTGCAAATCTTTTCTGCAATCTGAATATCTAATGGGTACAAATCTAAAACATCGTTTAAGGCCGTAGAAACATATTCTTTAATGTCTAGTGCATCAATGAGTAGTCTTATCTCACTATAGAGGTCTTTTCGTTCAATGAGATGCAACCAATAGTGTAGATCTACACACAGCTTGAGACCTAAAGATCCACGTTCGTTTGTGTTTGCTCGGATGGTCTCTGCGTCTTCAAAAAGAGACAATGCGGTTAAGATAAACTGCAACGGTTCCGTAAAAACATAATATGACTCATCACCAATCTTTAGCAAATTGGTGTTCCATAGCAACCCTTGAACAGCATTAGCTTCAAGTCCGTGGTATCTATCATGTACCTCAAGAGAATCTATTTGGCCTTCATTGTGTACGAAATAGTAATTTGTAAAGTGTGGAAGAAATTTATTACTTCGCAAAGGATAGGGGCAGGAAAGGTTTTCTAAGGCTTCCTTAGTAAGAACACCAGAGTTCAGCATTCTTCTTGCTTTATAAGCTTCTCCAGGTTCAATCCATCCAGCTTCTCTCGCGGCATAATCAGCTTTTGCGATGTCATCCGCATTTACTATGATGTCGATATCGCCAGAAGATCTTGCATACGGGCTGTTATATAGCACACAGGATGAAGCCATGCCTTTAAACAGCACAAATCTAAGATTGATTTTATCGGCCATTTTCTTAAAAGAAGAAAGGGCTTTTATTCTATTTTTTACTTTGTTTTCATGGGTGATACGCAAGCCATTCACAACGCGGCAAACAGGTGCTGGCGCAATACTGCATATCGCGTCTGCTAAAGGCATTAAAAGTTCGTGGTCGTTGAGCTGAGAGCAAAGCTCAAACCACTCCTTTAGGTTGGAGGGACTACAGCTGTTCGCTAAAAAGGACGTTAGGATCGAGCTTGCAAAGGCAGCATTTTCGCAGTCTGTATGGTGTCTAGCCAACGCAATCACCATACTTATAAGTAGAGACTAATTCTGAAAGAAATAAATCTGCCGCATCAGGAGCATTGCCATAGGTAATTTGAAAAACATCGATGTTTCTTTGAGAGGCCAGTTTAAGTAAATTTGAAAAAACACCGTTTCTATTTATGCCGTCATCAAACGATGGCATAAGCAATGCAATCCATTCCTTTATGCCTAATCTACGGAAAGTGACGTCTTGCGCTTCAAATCTTAAACGCTTTGGCAAAATGATTCCTGCTAGCGGTAGTTTAGAGTTACGACAATCAACAAGCTTCAATTCATGAATGAGATTATCTGTAAGCACGATGTCGGAATATACGCCATAAGGACTTATCTTAGGTAGACAACGACCCAAGCGGGCACCAATCACCGAACGGGTACCCGCCTTGATGCATATCGGAAAGTCTCTGTGCCAATAAGTACCTGACTCCCAAGAAAGGAAGCCATATTCATCGCCAATGAAGCCTGCGCCTTTAAGACAGCACGAAAGGCCCAGTGTGGTCTTGCCACTCCCTGAGGTGCCGACAATTGCATACGCTTTGGAATTAACTGCAAGACCAAAAGAGTGGATAGTGCAAACTCCTTGATCTAGTTCTTCTCTTAGCTTTTTCTCCAGAAGCCCGTCGATATACCCAATCAATATAGCAACTTCTTTCATGTTGCGCTGGTAAACACCGTCATTGTTCAGCTTCATCACAATGCCTTCTATTTTCTTTGCTGTACATATCCCATTCGCCCTTTAGGAGATAGTAATCGCGACGTGAATCAATGACTTTCTGTGCGAGGAATCCCATCATGTTGCGCATGAGAATCCCGTGCTCGTGAAGAATGCTGTTATTGGGACAAATGCAGAATTGTTCGGGTGAAAATTCAATACACACAATGGAATAATCAAGATTAGGATAAGCAGGCTTAAGAGACAAAGGAGTTCTTTTAAGAAAATAATCTTTGAGCGAGAAAGCAGGTATTTCTCCCATAATCATTCCGGGTTCACAAAAGCCATGTGAAGAGTAGGGGAATTCCCGTGTAGCCTTTGGAGGAGTTGGTTCGCAGGAAGCAACTATGCGAAACGTTCGATGGATGCCATCCGCATCAGGATGATGCTGTCCTTCGCAGATGGTTGGATTCATTGCTTCAAGCAGATGCTCGATCTGTATTGCGTTTAAGCCCTTGAAAAGTACGGTATCTTCAAGATTGAGAGCATAAGCGTGGTATTTACTCCCCATAGAAACTTCTTTCCGCAAGCGCCAGGGTCAAGCGAGAAGTTTTGGCGCCAGCCGTATCCCTTAAGCTTTCCTTAATTGAGGATATACTAGCATGAGTATAGTTAAGCTCGATGTTTAATACCGCTTATTGGCTAGGGATGGCGGTGTAAAGTTAATGAGAGTCAGTTTTGCTTGATAACGCATATCACCTTATCGGTTATGGGATTGTTGTATCGTCGTCAGATGTCGGAATAATCAAAACTCCGCGCTTTCTTAGTGCTGGTTTGTACGTTGGGGATTGCCTTCTAATTTGCTGAGACTTTTCGACTGCGCG
>CAYWAO010000028.1:0-10299 GCA_964456695.1 uncultured Cryptobacterium sp.
CGAGATTGTTCGGGAAAAAGAAAATGCCCCTTGCGGGGCGCGTGGCACTTCTTCTCGTAAGGGTGTATCAGTCTGTTATAGAGCGGGTAGTACAGCATGGAACGGTGGGGCAAAAACAGTGCAATAATCAAAAGTGTATTGAGACCAAGGAAGACAGGCCACAAACACCCGCGCTTTATGGATCTCGCCAGTATCTGGATTGACAACCTCGTTATAGCGGCTGCACTGCGAGCCAAGGCCGATCTTCTCATCACCACTGACGAGCGGTCATTGCTCATTCACCGGTTGCTGCTCTCACGCCGCAGGATGCGAACGCGTATCTCAGCCGCACCCCAGCCACGCAGACGACAAAGTAGGAAGGCATGCAAAACAAGCTGCGTCTTAGAGGTTTGATCTCGAACGCGCGCTAGCTTCGAGGCATACATAGATTCTGGCCACGAAGGTAAGGCGTCTTTTCTGCTGGTGGTGACAGGGACGGAAACGGCCTATCGCAGAGACGACGGCGTTATCGTTGCACCACTTGCCTCACTGGCCCTTGATGGATGTTTATACTCAAAGTCCCAGCGGGCCATCATCTCCTCAATAGATGCAGTCCCGCGACGATTGCGAGGAGGCAGGCCAAATTACATTGGGAAAATGCCGGCGTTCCGTTCGATGAACTACCGGAAATCCGCTCGGGAAATCGCATCGAGCATATGACCCGGCGCGATGAAGCTGACGGCGTATGCGGGAAGATAGCACCTACCCCCGGCAAGCTCCACGTTGCCGTTGCATAAAACGAGAGCACTTTCGGCTTCGTCGCACTCGAGGATCTTGCTGAGCGCGCTGTGCCGCTTGTAATCCTTGCCCGATTTCACCTCGATCAGGCGCGTTTTGCCCGACGAAAGATCCTCGATGATGAAATCCACTTCGCCACGCGCCTTGGTCGAATAGTAGTGCGGCGAAAAGCCCGCTGCTACAAGTTCTTGCGCAACGACGTTTTCGAAGATCGATCCGTAATTGATGTCTGCTTTCCCCTCGATGACCTCGATGTCCACCTCACCCATCAGGCGAGAGGTGAGCATGCCTACATCGTTCATGAAGAGCTTGATCGAGGAGCGATCCTCGCTTAGCCCCAGCGGGAACCTTGTCTGTGCCACGCGAGTAGAGGCTATGGCCACGCCCGCCCCTTCCAACCAGTCGAACGCCGTCTCCATGTTCGCGAAGCGCAGGTTCTTGCCGAGGCGCGCGTACTTGAAGCGCTTCGTCGGGGCATTGAGCTGGCCAGGGATAGCTTCATACACTATCTTGACCTGCCGGGATTCCACCGGTGATCCGATATATTTCGTCATGTCGTCCTTGTACAGATCGAAGATCGCCCTCTGGATGTTTCGTACTGGCGCGATCTGTCCTGAGTCAACGTAAGCCTGAACAGCATCGGGCATGCCACCCACAAGCAGGTATTTCCTTAAACGGTCCATGAGCTGCTCGTGGATGAAATCGGGAACTGGCTTAAACGATTCAATCGCTTCTGCCGCCGTTTGCCATGCCTCTCGCACGACGCCTGTCGCCATGCAAAACTCTTCAAAGCGCAGCGGATGCATCGCGAGCTTTTGGAGAAAGCCGACAGGCAATGATCGAACACCAACGTACTCATCAATGCCGAGGAGAGATCCGGACAGCACAACGTCGATATCGTGTCGCTCCGAAAGGAACTTTACCCAGGTGAGCATGTCCGCGCATTCCTGCACTTCATCGAGGAAAAGAAGAGTCTTTCCCGGAGTGATCTCCTTGCCCGAGAGCACCGACAGGCGAAAGACGAAATCCTGCACGTCTACCGCCTGGGAAAGCGTCTCCTTAGCGCGGGGGTTTTCATAGAAGTTGACCTCGACAAGCTCTTTGTATGCGCGATCGGCGAATGCGCGCACGAGCGTCGTCTTTCCCACCTGTCGGGCGCCGGTAAGCAGCAGCGCCTGTTTCGTCTTGCGATGCTTCCATTCTAAAAGCGTGCTCATCGCGAGGCGTTCGAGCATGGCGGCGACCTCCTTGTCAGATAGGGAAGGTATTTTACCTGCCATTATGCCAGAATGATCGCGTTTTCCAACCTAAAAATAGGTGATTTAGTCGCATTTTCCAACCCGAAAATAGGCGATTTAGTTGCGTTTTCCAACCCGATGCATATTACGCACAAACTGTTGCGCTGTTCCGCGACGCACTGGCGTGTTATTTAAACACTCGCATTTTTACTTCTCACAAAAAATGTTTTGAGGCGATTAGATAACTTATGCATTCCTAGACGATCCAAAAGCTCATAAGCTTCATCCCGCGTGTGTCGCCAAGTAAAAACAAGGAGTACATAAACAATCAGGGAAAGAACAGCAAGAGCAATTTCGATCACTAGTGAGTCACAGAAAAGCAGCACGACAAAACCAGGCGCGACGGCAAGCGCAGATTGGACGAAGAAAACCCCGACATTCCTGATCATCTTCAGTGGGGAGAATCCCAACGCAATCTTTGCAACGGTGAAATGTATTAGAGCAAGAACGATTCTCAAAGCAGGCATTACAACCGAAACACACTCATATCCCATTACGGCACTCAACCAGAGTGCGGGTAAGAAGGGGATCAAATAAACCGTCGCAGTGATAACACATAAGACTGGTTTTCCTTTGGCCCGGTATGCCTCGGAGTACATATGCCCAAAAGTGATACTTATACACCCAGTAAACATCCAAAGACCAATGAATAACGCCGTATCGCCCCATTGATCCCCAAGCAAAATGAAGGTGAATGCCTCTCGATACACAAGAATAAAGAAAGCGATTGGCACTACACAGCATGCAAGATACCGCTGCATCTTAAGGAAAACCATATCAAAACGATCAACATCATCCTGCACTTTAGATAGAGAGGAAAAGGCGATGGGTAAAATAGCTGCAGTGATTATTCCCATAACAGCTGAACATGTCTGCGTCGAAGTCTTATAAAGGCCTACATAATAGGCAGACATCAGCAAACCTAAAATGAAGGTTCCTGCCCACTGGTTAATCCATGATGCAACAGATCCTAATGTGATCCAAAGACCGAAAGAGAACATTCGACGTAGTTCGGAAAATGAATATTTAAATTGAGGCTTCCAGCTAGACTTAATTGTAAGCCATGTAGCAAGCAAAACGTTACTCGTAACCGTGCCGATAACCATGGACCAGTAGTCAAAACCCAAAGCAGCAAGCGGGACTGAAACGAAGAGAATGAGAAGGCTTGACCCCACTTTAGAAGAAAACAGTATCTTAAAATTTAGATCTCGCTGATAGAGTGCAGTCTGAACACTAACAAGGGCGGTAAGCGGAAGAGACAGCGAAGCAACAACCAGCACTATTCCCAAACCAGGATTACCGACTAGCGCCGCAAGAGGATCATTAAACGCACCTATGAGAAACACTATCAAGAATGAGATAGTTAGGTTTGTCCAAAAAGCAACACAAGCACTAAGGCTAAGACTGTCTTTGTTGTCATAGCGGTGCTGTATAAGATATTTCTGAAAACCTGCGTCAGCGATCAGGTCCGCCAAAGATGTGATCATTGTCGCTGAAGCAATGACCCCAAATGCCTCTGGTGTTAAAAGCCTTGCCAAAATCATGGTCGTGACAGGGCTTATCAGCTTTGAAACCACCTGGGTCAAAATAGACCATTTTGCGGCTCCAGCGGCTTTCTTACCAAGAGATATATTCGAGCTACTCATCCAGCTTCCTCTTAAGCGCGGCTATCACAAACTCGCAATAGACCTCGTATTGCAACATAGTAAGCAGGTGAGAAACTTTAGATCCTGCGACAAAACGTGGTGGCAAACCTATTTTCCTCATTACACGCGCCAAGTTCCCAAACCATCTTGGCTGAACACCCAGTAGTACCTGGATGACATAATCATCAATAAACTCAAGACAGGACTCCTTCTAACTTTCTACACTCACCGCACTAGAAACAAACTTGTAAGCCTCCGAGAGGTTTACAAGCTGGGGGATGCTGGCGTTTTTCAACCCAAGACGTCCTAAGCTACAAGTCCCAGCAATCTTCTATATTGATTGGACCGCCAGTGTAGGGTGTTCGGATTAGAAGACGTCAGCGCATTCTCTCCTGTCTCTCCCTTTTCTTCACGCGCACGATATCTCTGTATACAAGTAAAGCTTTACGAATACCCAAATGCCTCAATCGATATCCTAGCCTCCGCATCTTTGGGATAGTCTTCTCAAGCAAACCCATATATTGCTCTTCATTTCCATAGGGAATTTCAGTAAGAGCTGGGCATGCACGCTGCGTGATATACTCCTCGTACTTCTTAGACATCCGATCGGACTCAGGAAAGCTAAGGAGAGCAGCAATAACAGTTCTGCAATTACAGGGCTGCAAGGATGTAACGCCTTTAATGAGATCGAGTCCTTGCTCAATTGAAGACAGCCAGCACCCTTCGCGCTGCTCCCAGAAAAACCGGTCTCTATCATTTATCCCAATTTGGGGCGATTCTCGCATCCATTGGGCATATTGGTTAAGCGAGGCAATTGCTATTGTATTTTTGTATGCCCGCAGTCCATCAATTGCTCGTTGAATATCCAGCGATGATCCTATAAACCATCGATAGTATTCGATTGCTATTCCCCAAACGCTACTACGCAAACAGACAACGTCCTCATTCGCTGCAAGAGTCTCATACTGAACTCGAGCGTACCGCTCCACATCAGCATCATTCGCATACCCGAACGTATGAATTCGATATTCTGCACGTCGAGCATCAGATCGCTCTGTTTCCCGCGAAAAAATTAACTCATGACTTACCCCAAGCTTTTCACAGAGCACAGGAGGAATCTTCATATCGTCCAAGAAGGCGGCTCCCTTCCTTTCAAGCGTGAAGCAGCTAAAGTCAATGCCGGCATGCCTCGCTAAAGCCAGCAGAGTCCTGCTATCGTGCCCTCCTGTGAGCGCAATACGCAGACTCTTGCCGTCTAACAGGCGCTGCATGTTGCGCAACGAGATGTCGAAACGAGCAATGATAGAGTCCGCTGCCGCCTCTGCGTTTGCAAAAGAAGGCACCCCATTGGGAAGCAGCTGGCGAACATGAACTATTTCCTCATAATAGTTGAGCACCTGACTTGGCAGCAGCCGCAATATTCCTTCAACATGGGTGAGTGGACCAGGAAGCCAGTTGAGCCAATCATCGACCTCAAGAGGTTCTGTCTGTAATCTTAAATGCTGCACAAGAACATGCATACTGTTCGAAACGCAGCCAAATCCATAAAATACCCCTAACATTCCGCATGCATCAAGGTAAATATGCTCTTTGGCAATAAGTACATATCGGCCGCACCAAGTCGCCTCCGTCTTGAGAATCGCAGCTTCATCGCCCAATTTCACCATATGAGCAATGTCATCAAGCTCGTCAACTGGATCCCGATGATCAGCCTCAGTCTGCCACGCTAGCCCCAGCAAATGTACGCTACCGTCTTTGCTACTGCAAACAGGAAGACTCTCATGAAAGCTAAGGACATGCCCTCCCCCTAGATTAATCGACATAAAATCGGAGGCTACATAGGGAGATGACGATATTACAAAAGCGCCCGCATCAATCATGTCTTTCAATTTTCCTCTCTACGCAAGTTCCTAGCATTTGGTACAACATCTTCCAGCCGCTCTTGATACATACGCATTACGCGTAAACTGCTACACGAACGATATACTGAAATCAATGCAATACACACCCAACCCAATAGGCTCAAAGTCTCACGAGGTCGTCATCTCCTCAGCAGGCGCACCCTTCGAAAGAGCCTGATGAGCCTGTATCTCGGGGTTCCGATACTGATTCACTCATACAAGACATCCTCGTAGCCGTTCCTGACAATAGCCAATCTTGTCTTACCCTCTTGCCTGCTCGCTAACAGATAAAGCTCAATACCTGCATGCGAGCTGCGTGCCATGCTCGCATGAACCATGCCGCGATGCCCGTATCGCAGCCGCCCCGAATGGCGTGAAGCTTTTTTATGGCCTACACGATACTGTCCGCTCTCTTTATCATCGCAGTTCAAGCTAATAGTTTGATCGAATCGCCCACATTAAACCCTGAATGCCCCATTCTTTTTGGCAATAGATAAGTTTGAACCAAACTGGTCTATTCTACGAACCGGATCGAAGTATCTTCCTGCCCACACGCAACACTTTACGAACGATCTTTCTAATAAAGGAGTTGTTCCTTTTTAACTCCCGAAGAAGCAGTTCGCGATCCCTCTCATATGCAGCTCCGATAGCTATTTTCCTCAAATGCTTTTCATATGCTTTCTGGTTACTCGGGCTGCAAGCTGCATCTTTAATATCCGATTTGGAAATATCTAGCGATTTGTTGAGATGATAGCTATCGGTATTCTCCTTAAGGATACGAAATCCAAAATTCTTAGTTCTTGATATAACGTGCTGGCTTTCTGCTATTTGCTCTATGCTGGATTCAACGACCTCAAGATGAGACAGCGTGGCCCCCCATGCAGCTAAACCTCTTTTTGTACGTACGATCACACTATTTGCACCTTTGGGATTCGGGCAACTTGAAGTGTAGTCATCCCCCAATGAAAGGTCAGCAAGTATGTTGAGCTTGTCAAGACAATATAGGCAGCATTCGGGCTGAAAATAGTCTTTTACCGACATTCGGAAAGATCGATCGAAATCTCGATGGCTACCATCAACGAAATTCAATCTTATGTTTCCGGGCCATCCTCCAGCTTCCTTTGACCTGAAATCTGCAGATTTCAGGTCAAAGCCTTCGGCAAGATCCTTAAAATAGTTAAGCACATTCGAAGTCATCGTTTTGTCGCAAAATAGACCTATGAACAGGTAGTTCCCACGGTTTAGATGAAACAGTTTGATAGCTTTTAAGAGACCGCGAACGGCGCATGGCGTACCCACGATAATGATTCGCTCTTGCCGATTCAAAAGCATATGACGCAATGTCGCCTCATGGGATACTTGCAGGTATTTTGACTTTTGGGTTGAACGAATGTCGTCTTTGTCTTCATACCGTTTTGCAGAACAGGTTTGATCCAACGTTGCTTCGCCTACGAGGAAAGCAGAATCGTATTGCTTTAGGCTAAGCAAATCGAGCACGAGTTGAGTGCACCCCCCCCCGCTTACGCTGTTATTAAAAACATCCTCAACACAAGACCATGCGCTTGCTGCAAATAAGTGAGAGCCAATTATCTGATCCACTAAGGGTTTAGTGCTAGAAAACGAGATAGTGGAAACCGGGCAGACTTCGAGGCATAATCCGCAGTGCGTACAGGACTCCGCCATAACCTTAGGTATAAGGCTCCCATTGTGTTTTTGATACTCGATGGAACTGGCTCTACAGGCAGCTCTACAGAGACCGCACGAGCAGCACATTCCGCTATCTGCGACTGCTTGTACTGTAAGCACGTTGGCCCTTTCTATCTTGTTAGCCATTTCGGCAGCTTTCTCTTTACTTGTTGCGGAAGAACTAGTGAGAACCATTTAAACTGGAGAAATAAAACAAGAACCACAAAATAGAAGACAAGAGAAGCAATAAGCTTAGCAGCAAAGGAGAAATAAGGGTTTTCGATAGGTGTAAATCCGAGCAGCATGAAAAATAGAACCAGAAGGGCGGCGACCCCCAGATCCGGCAAAAGTGTTTTTAAGAATGCTCGAACGCTTTTTCCAAAAGATAACTTTATAAGAAACAAGAGCAAAAGAGCAAAATTAACCCAATATGCGACACCTACGCAGGCAGCCACCGCCTCCACAGAACCTAGCAGAACACCCAGGATGATTCCAAAAACAATTACACCAGCTATTATTACGCCGCGTATAAACTGTTCACGCGTTCGGTTGAGCACTTGAAACATCGTACCAGACGTAGCACACACCATTTGAGACCATATTGAGATTGCCAAGAGTTGCAAGCATGGTATTGCGATCTCCCACTGTTCCCCATACATGACGATAACAACTTCCTTAGCGCAAGCACAACAGAAGACAGTCATATAGATTCCGAGCAACGAAAGTATTTTTATGGTCTTAAGAAAGGTTTCGTACAAGTAGTCTGTATCTTTTTGCCTCTCGGCAAGAATAGGATGCAGTACGGGTGTTACCGCCCCAGTTAGATAAGTTTGCGGTAGCTGCATAAGTTGGTATGCTTTGCTGTAGTTTCCAAGCGCCGCAGTACCAAAAAAGAACCCCCACAAGCAAATTGTCCAAATTCCGGGAAAAGTAGTTGATTACATTGAAGCCGAATAGGTAAGCAGAATAGGAGAATACTTTCCTGACCGATAGTAAAATTCCCTTAAAGACAGGGATAACTCTGATGGGTGCATAGTTCCATACAAAAATAATAAAGCTATTGGCAATGGAGTAGGCCACAATTGCGTAGTAGCCAATACCTACACGTGCAAGAGTTACACCAATCACGCTAGCAGCTAAAACAGAAGTAATTTGTCTGATACCTACGAGTAAAAAACGTTTCTGCTTCATCAACAGAGAGTTTGGCACTGTGTTGAGCGTTGCAAAGAACACCGAAAAAGAAAGAAGCCCGCAAACATTCTTGAGTTCGGCACGCTCGTATATGGCAGAGATGGGAATTCCAAAAAGCGCGAAAAGCAAAGCCAAAGCTACTGCCAAGAGGATGGTAAAACCAAATAAACGGGACACATCTTGTTTCGATAAATCTTGACGTTGAATAATCGCCGCTCCGAGGCCCATGTCTGAGAATATGTTGAAGAACACCACGAATACTTGCGCGATTGCAACAATACCAAAGTCATCGGGCGTAAGAATGCGGGCAAGTATAACGGAATAAGCGAGTTGCAAAAGTGCAGAGGAATATTTCGCCGCAATGTTGATGTACGCGGCTCTTTTGATACCCATTTGCTTTTTAGTTTGCTTGCTCATATGCTCGTCTAATTTATTTATTAACAAAACGTCAGCAGGAGCGAGGCGTTATGTAAACGCAATTACTTATCTACTTTGTCACTTAAGATAGCGCGAACCTCTTGTTCAACTTCGTCGAAGATGCTTTCGCACTGAGCTTTGGAGACTGCGTTTTGGATAGCGGGTTTAAGTGCTTCAGAATTATCAACAAAATACGCAACGGCGTTTAAAACGGAGTTGGGTTCAAAATCAGGGGATGAAACGTCAAAAACGTACTCAGCTTGTCCAACAGAATCAAGTAGCTCGTAGTATTTAACGGCCCACCCAATAGCAATACAGGGTTTTGTGCATTTGTAGGCATGCACGATCGAATGAAAACGCGATGCAATTAAAAAATCACAGCGCTCGAATAGTAATTCATACTCAAAACAGTAGCGATCTTCCCCATAGATTTCCACGCGATTGTCCTCTGCAAACCAGCTTTTTATTCGAGAACATATTTCCAAGTCTTCAGAAGCATGACGAATAAGGCATACATTTTTACCCTTATCGAGAAGTAGCGAAACAATCTCTTTGTACATCTTGTCCAAGATTGAGCTGTTGCCATGATCGTAGTTGCGCATATTAGGGACTATACCGACATTGCCCTGTAAGGATTTTGGAATATGTGAACAATAATCCGGCTGATTTTGAAAAACGTACTTCAGATCAAGTTCTCTGTTCTGTAGGACAATGTCTGGTCTTTTTACAATATGGGCAGAAGGGCATAGTTCAATCATTTTTTCATACCCATCTTGCTCGCGAGCATATATTTTTTTGACTTTGGGAAGAATATGGTTGGCGTAATGCCTTAAGTTATTCGTTTGCTTATCTTCTTCAAAATCAAACGGCCCAAACGACTGAGGGAGCAAAAAAACTGGAGTATTGTATTTAAGAATTAGTTCCAGCCGACGTAAATAATTTACACAGGCGTCATATCCCCATTTTTTCCCAAAAGCAAAGCCACTGATATCCACGCAAAATGCAGCATCTTTGTAGTATTTAATATTCCGCACGTCACTTCTAAAAAATACTACTCGCTTCAGAACCCTTTTGATTGAAGCAATCCTTTCGGTATTAACACTGCGCTTAATAGGGAATGTAAAACTATCCAAATCCTTGCGTCTTTTCTTCCCCTTCAATCTTTCTAAAACATTAGGAGAAGCGTCACCGTCCGAAATCAAGACGGGGGTTAGTTCAGGAAAACGCTTTTTCATTTCTTCAACAACGATAAAACTCATTGCCTGGGCACCCTTATTACGTAGCTCGCCCCCAATAATTAATATGTAGCTCTTTTTGTTCATTGCACGTTAATCCTCTCTAAAATACCAAGCAAAGCTGGGCTGAACAGGAAGATATGCTGCT
>CAYWAO010000029.1:0-9574 GCA_964456695.1 uncultured Cryptobacterium sp.
TTCAATGTACAAGAGAGTTTTCATTTTGTGTGGAGGATCGGTATATTTTGAACAAAAGTGTCCGTTCACCTGCGAAAATAAAGTACAAAGGGATGGATACACCCGGATGCGTGGCGTTTGACAAGGTATATACCCGGTGATAAAGTTCTTCTTCGCGCCTTTCCTTAAAGGTGGTGTTTTCGCGTGCGTAACTGCAGAACGCACACTGAAAGCAAAAGTATATGGCATGTGTAATATCTAACAGAAAAGGAGTTGAGTCTTGCCTACTATTAACCAGCTGGTCCGCAAGGGTCGCGCCAAGCAGGTCGACAAGAAAAAGACCCCGGCGCTCAAAGGCAATCCGCAGAAGCGCGGTGTTTGTACTCGCGTGTACACCACTACCCCTAAAAAGCCTAATTCAGCTTTGCGTAAGGTAGCGCGTGTTCGTTTGGTAAATGGCACTGAGGTTACTGCTTATATTCCAGGTATTGGTCACAACCTTCAGGAGCACTCCATGGTGCTGCTTCGTGGTGGCCGTGTAAAGGATCTTCCTGGCGTTCGTTACAAGATCATTCGTGCTGCTCTTGACTGCGCAGCAGTAGATGGTCGTGCGCAGGCACGTAGCCGCTATGGTGCTAAGAAACCTAAGAAGTAAGTAATCTCGTATTGAAAACTAGTCGTTAAACCGAAAGGAAGATATATGCCGCGTCGTGCAGCAGCAGTCCGCCGCGAAGTGCAGCCGGACGCTAAATATAACAACCGTTTGGTCACGCAGCTGATCAATAAAGTGTTGTTAGACGGCAAGAAGTCCGTCGCTGAGGGCATTGTGTATGGTGCCTTCGACATCGTTGCCGAAAAGACTGGCCAGGATGCTTTGACCGTCTTCAAGAAGGCAATGGATAACATTCGTCCTACGCTTGAGGTAAAGCCTAAGCGTGTTGGCGGTGCAACCTATCAGGTTCCTATGGAGGTTAACTCCCGCCGTGCAACCACGCTTGCTATTCGCTGGATGGTTGACTTTTCTCGCAAGCGCAAGGAAAACACCATGAAAGAACGGCTTGCAGCTGAAATCATGGATGCAGCAGAGAACACCGGTGCTTCTATCAAGAAGCGCGAAGATCTCTACAAGATGGCAGAATCCAATCGTGCGTTTTCGCACTATCGCTGGTAAAGGGGGAGTGGACAGTACATGGCAAAGACCTCGCTTGACCACACCCGCAACTTCGGCATCATGGCTCACATCGATGCCGGTAAAACTACCACGACCGAACGTATTCTGTACTATACCGGCAAGACCCACAAAATTGGTGAGGTACATGACGGTGCAGCTACCATGGACTGGATGGTTCAGGAACAGGAGCGTGGCGTAACCATTACCGCTGCAGCTACTACCTGCTTCTGGGAAAAAGATGGTCAGGAATATCGTTTTCAGATTATTGATACGCCCGGCCACGTTGACTTTACTGCCGAGGTAGAACGTTCCTTGCGCGTACTCGACGGCACCGTTGCGGTGTTTGATGCCGTTGCCGGTGTTCAGCCTCAGTCAGAAACTGTATGGCGTCAGGCAGAGCGCTACGGCGTTCCTCGCATCGCGTTCATCAATAAGTATGACCGCGTTGGCGCTGACTTCTTCCATGCTATTGATACCATGAAAGAGCGCCTCGATGCTCCTGCAGTTGCTGCCCAGCTGCCTATGGGTGCTGAAGACAACTTCTGGGGTGTTATTGACCTCGTTACCATGACCG
Organism: uncultured Cryptobacterium sp.; assembly: GCA_964456695.1. GTDB lineage: Bacteria > Actinomycetota > Coriobacteriia > Coriobacteriales > Eggerthellaceae > Anaerotardibacter. Next base: position 1,725 of record CAYWAO010000029.1, read on the forward strand.
CATGGGATTTCAAAGCAGATGAAAAGGGCATGACCTATCCTGAGCCAATGGATGCGATCCCTGATGAATTTCTTGAGGAAGCAGAACTTCGCCACCAGGAGCTTCTCGAAGCAGCTGCTGACTGCGATGATGAGCTTATGGAAAAGGTTCTCATGGAAGAGGAAGTTTCCGTTGAAGAACTCAAGGCAGCTATGCGTGCAGGCGTTATTGCTTGTAAGCTCAACCCTGTCTTTGTTGGTTCTGCCTACAAGAATAAGGGCGTTCAGGAGTTGTTGGACGCAGTAGTTGACTATCTGCCTGCTCCTATTGACGTACCTGCCATCAAGGGTGTTATCCCTGAAACCGGCGAAGAGGACGAGCGTCCTGCTGATCCTAAAGCGCCATTCTCTGCTTTAGCATTCAAGATCATGACCGACCCCTTCGTTGGTAAGCTGACTTACCTTCGTGTGTATTCTGGTTCGCTGGAGTCAGGTTCCTACGTGCATAATGCTTCGAAGGATAAAAAAGAGCGCATTGGTCGTCTGCTCCAGATGCATTCTAACAACCGCATTGATGTTGATAACTGCTCTGCGGGTGACATCGTTGCTGTTGTTGGTTTAAAGAACACCACCACCGGTGATACGCTTTCTGACGAAAACGCTCCTATCATTTTGGAATCCATGCAATTCGCTGATCCTGTTATCGACATTGCTGTTGAGCCTAAGACCAAGGCTGAGCAGGACAAGATGAGCATTGCTCTACAGAAGCTTGCTGAAGAAGACCCCACCTTCCGCGTTTCTACCAACCATGAAACAGGTCAGACTATTATTGCGGGCATGGGCGAGCTTCACTTGGAGATCATTATTGATCGCTTGCTTCGCGAATTTAAGGTTGAGGCAAATGTTGGTAAGCCTCAGGTTGCCTATCGCGAACGTCCCGGTCATGAGGTACTGAGCGCAGAAGGCAAGTTCGTACGTCAGTCCGGTGGTCGTGGTCAGTATGGCCATGCGATCATTAACATGTATCCTCAGGAGCCTGGTAAGGGTTATGAATTCGAGAATAAGATCGTTGGCGGTGTTGTTCCGAAAGAATACATTCCTGCTGTTGATAAGGGTATTCAGGAAGCGCTTAACTCAGGCGTTTTGGCAGGATATCCTGTTGAAGATGTTCGTGTTGAATTGATTGATGGTTCTTATCATGACGTTGACTCTTCGGAGGCGGCATTTAAGGTTGCTGGCTCTATGGCAATCAAGGATGCGCTTAAGAAGTCCGATCCTGTTATCTTGGAACCAATCATGGCTGTAGAAGTCGAAACTCCAGAAGAATACACTGGTTTTGTTATGGGTGACATCCCCAGCCGCCGTGGCATTATTCAGGGCCAGGAGCAGCGTGGTAGTGCAGTAAGCATTACTGCTAAGGTTCCTCTAAGCCAGATGTTTGGCTATGCAACTGATTTGCGTAGCGGTACCCAGGGTCGTGCAACCTATACTATGCAGTTCGACTCGTATGAGCCTGTACCTAAGAATGTGGCAGACGAGATTATCAGTAAGGCTGGTGGTAATGCGTAGGGCCGATGAGCTTTGCGTATCCACCGCTTATAATGGAGGTTAAAGTGGCTAAAGAGAATATCCGCATCCGTTTGAAGGGTTACGATCATGAGATTGTGGATCAGTCCACTAAATTGATCGTTGACACCGCACAGAAGACGGGTGCCAAGGTTTCCGGTCCTATTCCGCTGCCGACCGAGCGCAACCTGTATTGCGTTGTAAAAGGCCCGCACGTAAACAAGGACTCTCGCGAGCAGTTTGAAATGCGCACTCACAAGCGCTTAATTGACATTCTGGATCCAACCCCTTCTACGGTTGATTCCTTGATGCGTCTTGATCTTCCTGCTGGCGTCGATATTGAGATTAAGCTGTAGGGGAGTGTGATTGTATATGATTAACGCTATCTACGGTACCAAGGTTGGTATGACCCAACTCTTTGACGAAGACGGCAAGGTTATTCCTGTTACGGTTATCCAAGCAGCTCCTAATACGGTATGTCAGGTAAAAACAACTGCAACTGATGGCTATGAAGCAGTGCAGCTTGGCTTTGGCACCCTCAAGGAAAGCAAGGTCAACAAGCCCATGGCTGGTCATTTCGCTAAACAAGGTGTAGAGCCTGTACGTCATCTTCGCGAGGTTCGCGTTGATGATGCAAGTGAGCATACTGTGGGTGAAGAAGTAACGGTTGCAAACTTTGCTGATACCAAGAAGGTTGACGTAACTGGTACCTCAAAAGGTAAAGGTTTTGCTGGTGTTATGCGTCGTTACGGTTTCGGCGGTGGCCCTGGTGGACATGGTGCTCACTTCCATCGCGCTCCTGGCTCTATTGGTCAGTGCGCATATCCTTCCCGCGTATTTAAAGGCGTTCGTCTTCCGGGTCACATGGGTTGCGACACGGTTACGACCAAAAACCTTGAAGTTGTTCGTGTAGATGAAGATATGAACCTCATTCTGCTTAAGGGTGCAGTTCCTGGCGGCAAAAACGGCGTGGTTCGTATTCGCATGGCTTAGAAACGATGCGAAGGAGAAAATAGATTATGGCAAGTATTGAAGTGAAAGACTCGAGCGGTAAAAAGGTACAAGATACCGAACTTTCCGCTACAGTCTTTAGTATTGAGCCTAATGTGCATGCTATGCACGAAGTGGTTCGTTCCCAGCGCGCAGCTCGTCGTGCTGGCACTCATAGCACGCTGACACGCGGTCAGGTTCGCGGTGGCGGCAGGAAGCCTTGGCGCCAGAAGGGTACTGGTCGTGCTCGTCAGGGTACGATTCGTGCTCCACAATGGGCAGGTGGCGGTACCGTGTTTGGTCCTCACCCTCGCTCCTATGCATTCAAGGTACCTTCTAAGGTTGTTAAGCTTGCTATGCGTTCAGCTCTTTCTGCAAAGTTGGCTGACGGCGAATTGGTAGTGGTTGATTCTCTGTCTTTTGAAAAGCCATCCACTAAGCAGGCTGCTGAAGTTTTGAAGAACCTTGGTCTGACCGGACGTGTGACCTTGGTAGTGGGGGACGAAGATCTCAACACGTATCTTTCATTCCGCAATCTTCCCAAGGTACGTATCATTGGTGTATCTGAGGCAAATACGCTCGATTTCATCGACAATAAGGCTCTCGTATTCACGAGTGCTACTCTGAGCCGCATTGAGGAGGTGCTTGCATAATGAAGGATCCTCGTGAGGTCATTATTCGTCCGATTATTACGGAAAGTACCTATCTTCGTATGGAGGAAGACAATGTGTACACCTTTGAAGTGGCTAAGACCGCTAACAAGGTGGAAATCGCTCAGGCGGTTGAGGCTATCTTTGATGTAAAAGTAGTAAAGGTTAACACTGCTAATGTAAAAGCAAAGCCAAAGCGTGTTCGCTATCAAATTGGCAGCACGCGTACCTGGAAAAAGGCCATGGTTACCCTTGCCGAAGGCGACTCCATTGAGCTCTTTGCAACTCAGGACTAGTTCGCTGAGCCCTGAGCTTACGCTCTCGATCCTCTGAGCGCGAAGTACGCTATATAGATCTTCACTACGAGTGAAGATCTATACGTAACATACACATGTGTTTCTGCACCCTTGTTGGACATTGATCCAGCAGGGGTGTTTTCTTGGGGTTATCAAACCGGGTTATGGGCTCCGTGGCGTTGTATTGCGTGTGGTCATTCATGGGTTGCAACGGTTCGCGATCGTCAGAAGCGCATGAATAATCGGTGCTCTTCCTGCAATAAAGTACTGGGGTCGCTGGCATGGAAATATCCTGACACAGCGGCCGAGTGGAACCCTGCTAATTCTGTTAGCCCATGGAATATCAAGCCCTTTAGTACGCTCACATTCAAGCTGCAGTGGGTGTGTAGCAGTGATCCGAGTCATATATGGCAAGCAACTATGGCATCACGCATCAGCAAGGGATCAGGATGCCCTCATTGCGCGAAGGAGCGCTAGGTTGTTCATCTACATTTCTGCAGTGTAATTAATGGTGCTCGCATCGCACGGTGTGTTTCTATCGTACAGAGAGATCATGTGCTACTTGCAAGAGGATAGAATTAGGGTAAGAGAAAAAATGCTATAAGCGCAAGGGTGTACGTGATATGTTTCAAGATATAGCTCCGAGGGAATTTTCTAACGACTTTGCTTGGGTTGATCCTGAGCCTGCTGATCGCGTGTTGATCTATCGAGGGATGCAGGTAGTCGTTGCTTCCACAACAGATTGTGACACCATCCATTTTCCGAGCTATGGAGCACTGAAGGATGCTGGCGTGGTGGGTCCTGATGTCGTGCCTGAATCAGAGGCAGCCTTCTTACCTGAGCGTGTTGATGGCGCACGTCCTGATGCAGTGCTGCTATTTACCGTGGGCGATACTGCTTATTTTCACTGCGCGATTGACAATACCGCGCTTGATCAATTTCTTGAAGGTTCATGGGAGTTTATGCCTATCGGACGGTTGCATTATCACAAACCCGACTACCGCGCCTTTGCTGGAATGGTGGGCTATGAGTATCACATGTGGTATGACACTAGGCGCTTCTGCGGTCGCTGTGGCAGCCGTATGCGTCATGGTATAGTGGAACGCATGCTGCAATGCCCTGATTGTGGCTGCAGTGAATATTCTCGCCTGTTCCCTGCGGTGATTATTGGTATCGTCGATAGAGCGCGCGACAAGGTGCTGGTGTCACGTTATGCCGGACGCCCCTATAAAGCCTATGCTCTCATTGCTGGTTTTAGCGAGATGGGTGAAACGGTGGAGCAAACAGTTCATCGTGAAGTCATGGAAGAGGTGGGCTTGAAGGTAACCAATCTGCGTTATTACAAAAGCCAGCCGTGGCCTCTTTCTTCGTCGCTGCTCTTTGGGTTTTTCTGCGATCTTGATGGTGAAAGTGCTGTTACGATCGACCGTCACGAGCTTGAGGATGCAGAATGGTTAGAGCGCTGTGATCTACCGAAAGAGGAAGAAAACTACTCGCTCACTCGTGAAATGATGGGTGTCTTGCGTCGTGGGGAAGAAACTAACTTTCCGGTTGTTGAGGTGTTATAAATGTATGACATCATGGCAGATGTTTTGTTCTTGGAATATCCACGCTGTTCAACCTGCCGAAAGGCAAAATTGTGGCTTGATTACCATGGTGTTTCCTATGAGGACCGACATATTGTTGAACAGAATCCAACCTATACAGAATTGCGAGAATGGCACAAAAGAAGCGGACTACCTGTTAAGCGCTTTTTTAACACGAGTGGAATGTTATATCGTGAACTCAATATCAAGGATCGTTTCAATAAAGGTATGTCCGATGAAGAAGCACTTAGATTGTTAGCAACTGATGGCATGTTGGTAAAACGTCCGCTTATTGTGAGCAATGATTTCGTTCTGGTGGGATTTAAGGAAGCTGAATGGGAAGAAAGACTATCAACTTCCTAAAGACTGTCCGGTAGCACAGTGTTATATCTCAGGACGCAGGCTTATAAAGGTCTGAGTTGATATGAGGCATGCCGTAAGCGCAATGACGATGTGCATCAATCTGCTCGTTTTCTGTTGGTGTTTGCCACGTCTGATACGTAAAACACCCGCTGCGAGTAATACTCAAAGCGGGTGTTTTGTTACGTTACATTACGCCGAAATCCTACTGACGGTTGCGCGTATGTTTATTGTATAGCTCCTAAGCTTTTTCGGTCTGCGGTGCTTCTTTTTTAGCTTCGGTCTTGATAGGCCCACTGGGCTCTTCTTTCCAAACAGGAGAATTTTTGCCTGGTTGAAAATCAACACCTGATTTAATGCGATCCTTGTAATCGGCTGTTGCAGAGAAGAGCGCGTCGGACGAAGAGTTAATTGCGGTCTCGACGGAGTCCTGAATGACGCCAATAACAAAACCGATACCGACAACCTGCATTGCGATGTCGTTGCTAATACCAAACAACGAGCAGCACAGTGGAATCAGCAAGAGAGATCCGCCAGCAACGCCTGATGCACCACAGGCACTCACTGCAGCCAAAACGCAGAGGATGCCAGCAGTTACAGGGTTAATGTCAATGCCCATGGTGTGAGCTGCTGCCATAGACATAACAGTAATGGTAACGGCGGCACCTGCCATGTTTACCGTAGCGCCCAGAGGGATAGCTACTGAGTAGACATCCTTGCTCAAGCCCAAGTTGCGGCAAAGCTCCATATTGACGGGAATGTTAGCTGCGGAACTACGAGTAAAGAATGCGGTTATGCCACTGTCCTTTAAGCAGCGGAACACCAAGGGGTAAGGGTTCTTGCGGATGTTTATGAACACCAACAGGGGATTCACGATGAGTGCCACGAAAGCCATGCAGCCTACGAGCACAAGAAGCAGCTGACCATATTCAACAAAAATTTCTGGTCCATTTTCTGAAACTGAGCTGTAGATAAGGCCCAAGATACCGAAAGGAGCACAAGCGATAACCCAGCGTACAACAGTGGAGATGGCATGAGATATGCCACTGAAGAAGTCCTGCGTGGTGGTGGAGGTGTAACGCAGTGCAATGCCTAATACTATAGCCCATACCAAAATACCTAAGTAGTTAGCATTCATAATGGCGTCAACAGGATTTGCCACCATGTTGTTCAGAAGTGTCATCAATACTTCGCCGATATCAGATGGTGCGGTGTCGGTTGATGCGTCGACACCAGTCAAGGTGAGCGTTACCGGGAAAGCATAGGACGCAACTACTGCCGTGAAAGCAGCTGCAAGCGTACTGATAACGTAGAGCGTAACAATAGTACGCATTGCTTTTGGCATTTTCGTGCGGCAAAGTGCATTAATAACCAAGAAAAATACGAGGACCGGTGCTACCGAACGCAAGGCGCCAACAAAAAGGTCACCGAGTAATTCAGCAACGATAAGATCTTTAGGGCCAAACAAGCCAATAAGTGCACCAATAACAAGGCCAATAAGGATGCGCTTGATAAGGCTTAAGCTAGTCCATGCTTTTATAATTGATTTCATAAAAGGACTCCTACTATCAAAACAGACGTGCGATGCATTGATCCGAATATTTCGTTGGCAAAACGTATTTGCAAGCGAAATATTCGGAAAACATAAAAGTGAATTATAGCTCTCTCTTGTAATAAGTGTGTATACAGGCATTTGTTTTTCTGAGGGGTGCCTCGATTCAAGGTTTAGTGGTTTTCTGATTTTTAGAGAGCTAATGGGACTCAATATCTCCTTACTCATCAGCGGTTATTCCTCCAGGGAATTGCGCCTAGAGCTTTTTTGAACCCAAAAGTCATTGGACGCGCAAAATATTATTCCGATAATTAATTGATAAGGGGAGCGCCGGCGCCCCTTATGGACCGGTTCTTGTTTTAGCCCAACATTGATACCATCGAAGGCGACTTGCGCACAAAAATGAAATTCATCGCTATAAAAGAGTGTCTCGATCCATTTCATCTTGTAGGTCTTCTATATCGCTTTTCTTCGCTTTCTGATGAAGGCGTAGCGAATTTTGTAGCTTTCATCAATGAGAGATTCCGCCATTTACGAGATGTAGTTCCTATAGAAAGTACCCTAATAATAAAAGATGGCGAAAAACCTGCTTAGTGACGTTAGGCGATTGCGAAGCAGAAAAAAGCAGCTCCCCGTTAGAGGAGCTGCTTTGTGTAAGTAGTGAGTAAACTCAAACGCAGAAGAAGCGAGATTAGCTTACTTGGCCTTGTACTTCTTAACCAGCTGACGACCAGCGATGTAGTTCATGACTTCGGTGGTGCCGCCACCCATCTCGTTACCGCGAAGATCAGCCCAGATACGACCAACACGAATCTCCTTGGTGTAACCAATAGCAGCATAGATTGCCATAGCAAGGTCAGCAACGCGCGTAA
>CAYWAO010000030.1:0-9348 GCA_964456695.1 uncultured Cryptobacterium sp.
CCATGGCAAACCTCGAACGCGAAAGCGCCCACGCCCGCCAGCTCGCATCCGAAGAAGGCGAGCAATAGGAAACAATACGAACCCGGACGCCACCAAAGCCGCGTCCGGGTTCTACCTTACATCTTGAAACACATGTTTCATGTCACTGCATGACTTACATAGATGCCTAGCTGAACAAAACACAGCCACAGAGCCATAAAAGCTCGTCAGCCAAGCCCATTAAAGCGCTCAAAGAAGGCTTTGAGCTTCTCTAGCACGCGAGCCTTCATCTCTGAATACGCGCTGCCGCCTCCAAAGCGACTTGGCCTTTTAGTCATGAGGCTTGTAACTTCAGTACCACTCTCGGGAATACCACCATCCCTAAACGCTCGATCAATGAGAGCACGAGTGCCCTTATCCTCCAGAGACTCATCAGCAATAATCCGTTGCAACTCACGCTCTTTTTGCTCAGCGATATATTTCTTCCAATCCGCATCAACATCCTCGGAATGATCAAGACTATCAATGAAGGCCTCAATCAAATCGCGCTTGTTATGCAGCTCATAACTTGATCTCAAAGCGCGCTCAACATCAGCAATAAGCGTCTTGTCAGTGCAGTTGGAATCGTGATATTTCTGCACCAGCATCAAAATGTAGTCGATGTTGACATCCACCTGCTTTAAAAGCTCAATCTCAAAGACCAGATCGTCATTGATAATCTTGGCATCCCCCTCAGGGCGGCGATACTTATCGAGCAAATCCCTATACACGCTGCGATAATCCTGCTCATCTCGCGCAGAGAGTGTGTCATCTTCAGCAAACTCATCAAAACTTGTCAGGATATTGCGCAGGCGCATGATTGTGCCCCATAAGCGTATGAAGGCTTTTTCTTGCGTCTCGCCAAAGGGTTCTTCGCCAGGTGAAAGCATTTCACGGAGCTGGGCTAGGCGCTCCCGGTACTCATCTAAGTATTCCCGATAGGGTTTGAGCAACACAATGCCGCAAGCATCCTTATCGCCAAAGAGCGATATTGCTTTATTGACCTCATCCTCTAAATCGCGAAAGCAAACGATGTTTCCAAAGGTTTTAACCGCATTCAAAATGCGGTTGGTGCGACTAAAGGCCTGAATCAAGCCGTGCAGCCGCAAGTTTTTATCTACCCACAAGGTATTTAGGGTGGTGGCATCAAAACCTGTCAAAAACATGTTGACCACAATTACCAAATCAATCTCGCGCTTCTTTAAGCGCATAGACATATCCTTGTAGTAATTGTTAAAGCCCTCACTTCCCGACCCCGTTGTTGAAAAGTTTGTCTGAAACATTTCGTTGTAATCTTTGATAGCGCCTTCAAGAAAATCCCTATCGGGAGTATCGAGGCTTTCCACATCAAAATCTTCTTCAGGAAGTCCGCTACCTTCCGCATCTTCATTAACGCCAAAGCTATAGATAAGACCAACTTTGAGCGGCTCACCTGAGCGTTGTTGCTGAATACGCTTAAAGGCTGAGTAATACAGCTTTGCCATATCAATCGATGCGGTAGCAAGAAGCGAATTAAAACCCATCACGCGTCTATCTTGCAAGGTATAGCTTGATTGGCGTTTGGTCTTTTGATCAAAGTGATCAAGAATATAGTTCACTACCAAATCAATACGCTCAGACCCCACATAGGCACCTTCTCGATAGATGCCATAGACCTTCTCATCAGGGAAATCCTCTTTTTTCTTGATCGTCTGAATATAGTCAATGCGGAAAGGCAGCACGTTACCATCACGAATGGCATCTACAATCGTATACGTGTGAAGCTTATCCCCAAAGGCTTGTTCGGTGGTGCGCAAATGGGGATTGCCTGATGCGCTCGCATTAGCAGCAAAGATGGGTGTGCCGGTAAATCCAAACAGATGATACTTCTTGAAGTGCTTAACAATATCAGTGTGCATTTGCCCAAATTGCGAGCGATGGCACTCATCAAAGATGATGACCACATGCTTGTCATAGATTGCATGCTTAGGGTGCTTCTTGATAAAGCAAGACAACTTTTGGATGGTGGTCACCAGGATTGACTTTTCGTTATCGGCAAGGTTGCGCGCAAGTTCAGCGGTGCTGGTTGATCCATCAACTGCGCCTTCCTCAAACTTGTTATATTCGCGCATGGTCTGGTAATCAAGGTCTTGTCTGTCCACCACAAACATGACCTTATCCACACCCTCCATACCACTTGCAAGACGTGCCGTTTTAAAACTCGTAAGGGTTTTGCCGGACCCTGTGGTATGCCAGATATATCCACCAGCCTGAAGCGTTCCAAGCATAGAAGGATTGTTTTCGCTGATGAGGATACGGTTTAAGATTGCCTCAGTTGCCACTATTTGATAGGGGCGCATAACCTTAAGCACTTCTTCGGTGTCAAAAACACAGTAGCGCGTCAAAACGTTGAGCAGGGTGTGCTTTGCGAAAAAGGTCTTGGTAAAAGGAATCAAATCGCGTATAGGCTCATTGTCGGCAGATGCCCACCAACTGGTAAATTCAAATGAGTTGGAAGTTTTCTTGCCGCCCTTACGCTTGCTCTTATTTTCCTGAATATGGCTATTGCGCGTGGTATTTGAGTAGTACTTAGTGTGCGTTCCATTTGAGATTACAAAGATTTGAATATATTCAAAAAGCCCCGACCCACTCCAAAAACTATCCCTTTGATAGCGCTCTATTTGGTTGAAAGCCTCCTTGATAGCAACGCCCCGACGTTTAAGTTCCACATGCACCAAAGGAAGTCCGTTAACCAAAATGGTGACATCGTAGCGATTCTCGTACGTGCCAGCTTGGGTGTATTGATTTATCACCTGGAGATGGTTGTTGTGAATGTTGCGTTTGTCGATGAGATAGATGTTTTTGCTTGTGCCGTCGTCACACTCCAAAACCTGAATATAGTCGTCTTGGATGCGGCGCGTTTTTTCTACGATGCCATCGTTGGCACTAGCAATGTTTGTTTTGAAGAAGCGTGTCCATTCTTCATCAGAAAACGAATAGCTGTTCAGTTTTTCTAATTGAGCACGGAGGTTGGCAATGAGTTCTTCTTCTGATGAAAAGATGAGGTACTGATATGCCTGACGCTCTAGCTGTTTAATAAACGCTTCTTCAAGCTCTGCTTCAGATTGATAGCTTTGACTGCGCTTATCTTCTATGGGACTCGTGGCGCAAACAGTGGCCTGTCCCCCTGTTGCCATAAGATCAAATACGACATCTTTTGGAAGATCATCGGCAAGACTTGCCTCGTGTTCATTTTGAACTGGAGACATGTCTATAGCAGCATAGTGATGTTCGGGCCTACTATCATCTATCCAATTAAGACGCACATCATCTTTCACGCAGTTTTCTTGTTCCATATACCCAATTACTTTCTTTCCTTAAAGATCCCTTTGCTAAAGCAGTCAAGACAATTTTTAGATTATACGAATTACGGAAAGTCTGTTATGGAGATAGGCTAAAGCATAGGCAAGCAAATCGGCTTCAATTTCGCCTAAGACAGAAATCACACCTTTACCCTGCTCGCTGGGAATGCGGCGAGCAGAGAATTGGCCTCACTCGCCATTTCCCTTCATTGTCCGTCAAACTTCGCCAACCAACAATTGCATCGCCAAACTCATCCAGAACTTTCATCACCGAAGTATTAGCAAGGATTGTTTGCCCATTACGAAGGGCACACCATGCTTGCATGCAGCGAAACAACATAAGCTCTGTCCGTATTTCTTTAGGAAGGCCAGACCTATTTACGGTAATCTCGGAATTGACTGAATCACCATAATCGCTCGATCTGGGAGTAACCGACACCTTTGGCTTCGGTACCACAAACGGATTAAAGCCAGCATCAATTCCCGTATATACGCATATGGGAATGCTTTGTTTGGTGATAGATTTCTCTGGATTTCCGCATTTAAACGCAACTATTTTTCGTGGTTTTGCATCAACATTGCCATACGAAGATAAGATTACAAAATCTACTTTGCCCCGCGCTTTATTGATAATATCCAACATCTCAGTGGTAACTAAAATATCACCTGGCTCGCACATATGTCTTTTCTTATTACTTGCCAACATGCAGCAACTCATGTCGGAATGGATCTCTATCAGAAAACCAATCTCTATCCGCTTCCCTATAGAGGCTCTTAATCTGAGATTCTCTCGATATTTAGAAACCTTGTTCAGATGGTTACAAAAATTCTTCTCAAACGATGCCATCAATTCAGGATAAGACGTGCCGATACAATCACTTATTGCACCCTCGGCTATCTGAAAAAACTCTTTTACTGCTTTGTCAGGAAGCTCACCGCTTTCTTGAATGTACGGTGTATACGTGGCATACAACTTCTCGATTCTTCTACGTTGTTTCGCTCCTAACGAATTAATGCCATCACGCTTTCTCTGCGGTTCACAGCATTGATCAACTGTAAAATGTTCAAGGCCAATCACGATGGAAGTCTCATTATGTTTGTTCGACGGAATCTCGAATACGAAATCGGGTCTCTCATTATCAAAGTCACAATACTCCAAAGACAAACGTTTCAGAATACGTCGCGTCTCGCCTTGCGTCCCCGAACAGGCATCGATGGTTTCTTTTAAACACCTTATTTCATGCTCTTTACTGTCCATCGCGAAACCTCCTTATAGGTTTATTTCGCAAGGTAGCTTACTTTCTTTACCGTCAAGTAGCACTGCGTGTCCGGATCAAAGAAAGCTCAGCGAACCGTCTTTGCAGCTAGGCTGGAATCATGACAAGTATTGTCGCCCGTGGAACTTTGCGCGATATGCTTATCTTCCCTCACGCAGCTGTCCCTTTCTCGGGAAACGACAAAAGCTTGTCTCTATAGTACTCGTACTGTTTGCGACGTGCCTCGATTTCTGCAGGTAGGCCATCGGTAAGCGAGGTGGTGAGTGCATCAAAGCGGTCAAGGATGTCAACGATGCGCTGTTGTTCGGAGAGGGGCGGGATGGGGATAGTTCGCTTTTTCATATCCTTCATGGAAACATGCATCATTGTTGATTTAGTAGCATAGGGTGAACTCTTGATTTGTTCGACATCTTTCAATAGATAGTGATACAAGTATTTCTTTAGCAATATGCTCTCATCAAAAACTAAGCGCCAAATATGATAATGAAAGATTGTTTTCCCGCTGTCCCAAATCATTGGACCAAAAGAGGCGGACCAGGCATAGAGCAAATCGCCTTTATTGCAATACTTTTCTTGAGAGAGTTCCAAATCAGAGTAATACCACTTATCGTTAGAGAAAAAATTTCCAACCCTAAGAACAGGATACTTCCCCCTTTCCAATAGTTCTTCTTTTTTATAAGCGCGCCCATTGACGAATGTAACTAAATCACCCAAAGTAGCCCACCTGACTTCTTGGCCTAAGAACTCTCTCTCTGTAAAGTCAAGCAGCTTGTCGCGGTAATAGGCATACTGCGCCCGCCGCGCCTCTAGCTCCGCCTCTAGCTCCGCCTCTAGCTCCGCGAAGGAGTCTAACACCCGCACAATTTCCTCTTGAACTTCCATGGGAGGAACAGGAATACGAAATTGCTTTAGAAGCTTGTTCGAAATTGCAGGGTAATTGCCACGTGTCTGATTATTTTCTAAGTAATTCTTGCATTCAGCAGTGCACAAAACATGAAGTAAGTAATTGGCAAGAACCACATCCGTATCTGGTCTCAAAACGCAGTATCCGGTACTACAAATCTGGCCATCATAGCTAGGTGGCACGACCACAACTCGCATCTGGGTTGGCCGAGTGGTGGCAAATAATACATCACCAGATTGAACAATTTGCTGCGCCCTGTTAGGCGCATTTTCCGCGTTAATGGTTACCGTATCGCCGATTGCGTGAGTGCCTAATTCGACTGACGTAAGATCTATATACTGAAACGCCTCTCCGACGACACTCTTCCATTTAACGTTTGTGCTCTTTGTACAAAAGTCTTCAAGTGCTTTATATTCCACCCCATCGGGACACAGCTCCTGAATCAAATCATCAATCCTGCTCATATGCTTACCCCATGTTCAAAAAATTCATGTGCCGCGCTCTCCCTCTTATCAAACTTGTTCCATTTTGGAACAAGTTGAATCTTGCTCATCAGATTTATCTCCTACAGCAATTTCTCTCAATGCACGACAACCTGCGATAATGAGTCCAGCTTGATTCGGTACGCAGTGCGTTCCGAATTGAAATCCTGCTCACTCTGCAGGCATCGATCAACTTGACAATCTTCCTCACTTTTCGCCCTCCAAATCAGCCACTATGGCATCGATTTGTTTACGCAGTTCTTCTTCGCGAGCCACAATTTCTTTAATCCGAGCATTGAGTTCGGTGATGTTTATTTCTTCTCGCAAATCTTCTTTTTCAACATAGCTCGAAACAGAAAGATTCACGTCATTTTCGATAATGTCATCATTGGAAACAAGCTTGCTGAAATGCTCGATCTCTTTGCGCTCCATGTGGGTGGAATAGATCTTTTCGATATTGTCATCAGAGAGATTGTTTTGATTGCCTACATGGATAAATTCATCGCTTGCATCAATGAATAAAACGCTGCTATCCGCCTTTGACTTTTTAAGCACGATGATGCAGGTCGCAATACTTGTTCCAAAGAATAAATTGGGTGGCAGCTGAATAACCGTATCTACAAAATTGTTCTCTATCAGGTATTTTCTGATTTTTCCTTCCGCACCACCTCTGTAGAGCACGCCAGGAAACTCAACGATGGCCGCCACTCCATCAGAGGATAGCCAGCTGAGCATATGCATCGTAAAGGCGAGGTCGGCCTTGCTTGCAGGAGCAAGAACGCCTGCTGGGCTAAAGCGCGGATCGTTGATGTTCAGGGGATCATTTTTGCCCTCCCACTTAATTGAGTAGGGCGGATTAGAAACAATCATCTCAAAGGGTTCATCATCCCAATGAGCTGGGTGTTTTAAGGTATCTCCGAGGGCAATGTCAAACTTATCGAAGTTGATGTTGTGCAAAAACATGTTGATGCGGCACAGATTGTAAGTTGTAAGGTTAATTTCTTGGCCGTAGTAACCCTTCGTTACTGCACCTGCTCCAATTTGTTTTGCGGTGTTGAGAAGCAATGATCCACTGCCGCAGCAGGGGTCGTATACCTTGTTTATGGTGGTTCTGCCCGCAAGAGCAATCTTGGTCAGAAGCGTAGAGACGTACTGCGGAGTGAAAAACTCCCCTCCCGATTTGCCAGCATTGCTGGCATACATGGTCATAAGAAATTCATAGGCATCGCCAAAAGCATCTATGCCATTGTCCTGAAAGCTGCTGCCAAGATTCATGGACCCAATCTTGTCCATGAGCTTGATAAGCTTTTTGTTGCGATCAAGAACGGTGTTGCCAAGCTTTGCGCTATTTACGTCAAAATCAGCAAAAAGACCTTTGAGGTCATCTTCGCTTTCTGTTCCGGTTGCACTGCCTTCGATGTTTTTGAAGATGCGCTCGAGCACCTCATTCAAATCTTCATCGTGGGTGCCTTTGAGTGCCGCTTGCCTGACGTTTGAAAACAGCTCGCTTGGCAGTATAAAGAAGCCTCTTTCACGAACGGTTTCCTCTCGTCCAGGTTCGGCCTCTTCGTCAGGGAGTTCTGCGTAGTTGAAACTGCCCCCTTCAAAAAGGTTTAGATACTCGGTCAAATTTTCTGAAATGAACCGGTAGAAAAGCATTCCCAAAACATACTGTTTGAAGTCCCAGCCATCTACACTTCCACGCAAATCATCGGCAATGGACCAGATAGTTTTATGCAATTCAGCTCGCTGAGCCTCACTTATCCCAGACATATGCACCCCTCAAAGCAAAGGCAGACCATTCATGCAGATTTTATTTTACTGTAAGCAAAATGTGCGGATATAAGCTGTGAGCGTTCACCTAGTAAGGGAGGTGTCGGTTGATTGAAGACGTAAGCCCAATGCTGCCGCAACCTACACCACTCTTCAATTCTCGTAACTCGCATTTTCGCCAGAGCCTCAAAGGCATCGGCGTATCTCACAAAGGTGGCTACAATTGTTTTTTGAGATAGTCCTTGAAAAAGGGCATCTCGAACACAACCTTCCCACGTCCGCGTTCGCCGATAATCCCCTGCTCGATAAGGCGCAGACGATACTGAGAGGCGTAATTGCTTGTAACACCCATTCGTTTCGCTATGCTGGAGATTCGCGACACTTCCTCATCGGGCAACATCGCCTCCAGAAACGATACATCGCCGTCCGATAGCTCGCGAAACGTTGGTTCTAGAACCCGCTGCTCAATATCGACATGCGCAAGCTCGATGCCTCGCTTTGCATCCTCAAAGGTTATTTCGTGTATGGCGGGATGCTGGTCCCATGCGCGAAACCCTACGAGCTGCATCATATAGGGAAACCCGCCAACCGCTTCCACCATCGCATCAAGAGCTTTTTCGCCAACTACTCTACCAGCACCCTCCACCGTTCTGAGCATCGCGTCTTTCACTTCCTGATCACCAATATTTCCTAGCTGACGTTGAACCGACCGTCTCAGAAACGAAACTGACTCATCACGAAGCAATGCGGAAACCTGCTGCGGTAGCCCTGCCATCAGCAGGCCGACGCGTTTTCCCTCACGCACAAACAGCTGATACACCGCCGCAAGTAATACCATTTCATCAAGGGAGACACGCACTTCATCAACGGTAATGAGCAGCCCAATATCGTACTCTGCTAGGCTCTTCAACAGGCGATTCATGCGTGTTCTCCAGTTTTCAGGCTCTTGAGTAGGTGTTTCCCACTCAACACCTAAAAGCTGTCCAATGCTGATCCCCTTAAGACGCGCTCCCTTTTCGGAGTCGACGAACTCGATCGCCGCTTCTTTTGCTCTCTCGTAGATGTCCTCCAGCATGCCAGGCAATGCTGCTACGCTGACGGCAATCCACCCATGAGCCGATGCCTCAGAAGCGAGGTATGAGAGCAGCGTGGTCTTTCCTGTACCACGTGCGCCAATAAACATTGTTGACAAATTCGGATCCCCCGGACCCCTGTCAAGCGCATTGAGAATGTCGTCTATCAAATAAGCTCTACCGGCCATAAATGGCGGAACCATACCGAATGTCGGGGTGAAGGGATTCTTCGATCTGCCCATAAGCACCTCCTACGGTCTTGGCTCAAAAGCATATCGTTTTGCAATTTTTGCAAGTTTTAGTTTCTTTTGCAAGTTTTAGTTTCTTTTAATTTCTCTGCCTTGAACAAGAGCGAGAAGGACGCGCTTCTGATTTTTCCTTCCGCACCACCTCTGTAGAGCACGCCAGGAAACTCAACGATGGCTGCCACTCCATCAGAGGATAGCGAGCAATAGGAAACAATACGAACCCGGACGCCAC
>CAYWAO010000031.1:0-7589 GCA_964456695.1 uncultured Cryptobacterium sp.
TTGTTCAAAATATACCGATCCTCCACACAAAATGAAAACTCTCTTGTACATTGAAACATCCGCACATTCACAAAGAAACAAACATATGGGTAGCCACACCCATTGATAGGAAAACAAAAAGTGGCCGCACCTGCGTGATACGACCACTTTGGTAGCAAAACCAGAGAGTGTCTTTACTTCACGACTACCGCCTTGTGATACGGGATGCAGTTCGGTTTATACGAAAACGCCTTCCACACACAAGCGATACGAAAGGCCATTTCAAACGTCCCAAACATCCCGCTTATCAAGGCATCCTACAAGCCACGTGCTCCTTTATACCTCAAGCAGCGGAGCAGCAACCTGCTTTTTACGGGAAAGAACACCGGGCATCCAAATAGACTTGGCAGAATCGATGCCAAATACTCGATCAACCCTTTTGCGTTCACCCTCAACAAGAAATGTTGAACCCTCAGCAATGATGTCAGTCACCAAAAGAAGGACGAACACATAGCCATGTTCTTTCTGCAAACCGCGCAAACATTCACGAATCTCTTCTTCACGCTGCATAACCGCATCAAGAGTTACAGTTTCATGCTGAGCGATCAAAATGGTTCCTTCAGGAATCTTGAACTCCTTGGAGTCAGCCGTAACCAAGGTGTGCACATCCATTTCGGCATCCCCACCACGAGCGTTAAACACGTGCAGACCAAACTCAACAGGATCCTGCCCAATGATACCCGCCAGATACTCAACCTGCTCGCGATCAACATCAGTTGCAGTTGGTGATTTCAAGATAACCGTATCGGTCATAATGGCGGAAAGCAGTACTGCTGCGATGCCCTGAGGGATTTCAATATCTGCTTCGCGCAATTTCAACGTGATGATGGTTGCACTTGAGCCAAGAGGTAAATTGGTAAAGCAGATTGGCTGATTTGTCGTCACATCTCCAATGCGATGATGGTCAACAATTTCGACAACTTCAGCTTCCTCAAGTCCATCCACTGCTTGAGAAAACTCGTTGTGGTCTACCAATGCAACCTTACGACGTGGCTTTGATGCGACATCAGATCGTGTCACGATACCAACTGCAACACCATCATCATTCACGACAACTGCTTCACGAAGCTCATTAGTCATCAGGTTTTCGCACACTTCGTTAAACAAATCGTCTGGTGATACGACCAATCCACGCCTATCAATAAGATCAACCACCTTTTGCGTTAATGAAGCACGCAGATCAGTGGCAATTTTTTGAAAGGTGTCCTCGGTAGCAGTGCCCTCCTTGCTGCTGGCAACAGAGATATAGCATTCCGCCAGCTTGCGCGAGGACATCACGCCAAGATACTTGCCCTCTTCATCGTTTACCACAATAGAGCGAATGTCATTTTCAGCGATAAGCTGGATTGCCTCAAACAGCGTTGCCGTGGAAGCGAGGCTAATGACCGGAGTGCTCATGACATCACTCACACGTGCATACACATGGGAGATGAGATGAGGTGCTTCAATGCCATATTCGTTCAAAATTGCTTCAGATTCTTCAGGTAGAGGACCTAAACGACAGGGAATATATTCGTATTCTTCAGCATCGGGATTTTGCGCAAGTTCGCGCTTCATCATTTCAGTCTTGTAGTATGCAAAACCCACCGCCCCGGCGATGGAGTCGTTGTCGGGATTCTTATGACCGACAATAAGAACGGGCGTAGCCATTAAACCTCCTCTAAATGCAGAACGCGCACGTCTACTCAATGTGCCCTTATTGTAGTACAGCTCGCAGCCAACTACTAAGTAACCTTACACCACAAACATGCACCTATTTTTACTATCTGTACCCTATCCCAGTTTCACAATGGGAGCATAATCCTTGAGCAGCTTTTTGGTTTGACCGGTCCGCGCAAACTTAACATGAAGGGTATCACCATCAACTTTGGTAATCATACCCTTTCCAAAAACTTTATGATCAATCGTATCGCCCTGAGCAAACGTCATATTGGCGGCAGCTTTTTTGCCAGCATCAGCGGCAGGCTTAGTACGCGGGCGCGAACCTGAAGCGCTTGATTGACCAAACACACGACCTCCTCCTGCTTCAACACCTGATCCAGCAATGCCCCGGCGACTGCCTCGTTTTTCCCAGCCCGATCCAAAAAAGCCCGATGAGCCCACACCAATGTTGTGGCGCAGCTCTACAGGAATTTCGCTGATAAAACGCGACGGAGGATTAGCGCTCGACTGACCAAAAATTTGACGCGTAAAAGCGTTGGTGAGATATAAGCGTTTGCGCGCACGCGTGATAGCCACATAGCACAGACGCCGCTCTTCTTCGAGTCCCTGCGAATCCTGAAACGAATTACCATGCGGAAAGAGGGATTCTTCCATGCCTGCAACGAACACACAATCAAATTCCAAGCCTTTTGCGGAATGGATCGTCATCAGCGTTACGGCCGCATCGTTATCCCTCATCGTGTCCATGTCAGTACGCAACGTAACCCATTCGGTAAAGTCTGCCAAAGAATGTGCCTGAAGCATCCGAACAGGCGGCTCGTCTTGGGCGGCATCGTGTTCTTGATCTGAAGCTTCCTCATCGGTCGCGCTCACCACTGGCGGCTCAAAGAGCGCATCAGCATCTTCATGAGACTGCGAATATTCATCCACAACACCAAAGAATTCTTGGATGTTTTCGATTCGCATCGCTGCTTCCTCGGTACGCATAGCACGATACGCTTCGATTAGGCCCGCCTTGTCGACAATCATTTCGACAACGTTGCGCAAATCACCCTCATATCCTTGAGCTTCGCGAATGATTGAGCAAAATTCACCGATCGCACGACGCGTATTGGGACGAATCATCTCGTCGGCCACACAAAGCTCGGCTGCCTGAAAGAACGTACATTCATTTTCTCGCGCAACGTACTCAATGTGTTCAATCGTGGTTGAACCAATACCACGACGGGGCATATTAATCACGCGCCGTGCTGCAATATCATTTGCAGGATTAACGACCAAGTGAAGATAGGCCATTACATCGCGAATTTCTGCACGATCAAAAAAGCGCGTACCCCCTACCAAACGATACGGCACTCCAGCACGCAACAACATATCTTCTAACATACGACTTTGCGCGTTCGTTCGATAAAACACTGCGATTTGGTTATACGACGTGCCCGCTGCATGCTGCTTTTCTATTTCAGAAGCGATCCAGCGACCTTCATCTCGCTCATCAGTTGCCACATAGACAGAGATCTTTTCACCCGCAGGCTGAGAAGTGAACAGCTTCTTTGGTTTACGGGTTACGTTATTGGCAATAACCGCATTTGCCGCATCAAGAATATTTCCTGTAGAACGGTAATTCTCTTCGAGCTTTACGACATGTGCCTGAGGATAGTCCTTTTCGAAATCAAGAATGTTGCGTAGATCTGCCCCTCGCCACGAATAAATTGACTGATCATCATCGCCCACCACCATAATGTTTTGATGAGCTGCAGCCAAAAGCTTTGTCAATTCGTATTGAGCGTGATTTGTATCCTGGTATTCGTCAACGAGCAAATACAAAAACCGCTTTTGGTACGCCTCCAAGACATCAGGGTGATTTTTGAGCAACAGCCACGTATAGAGCAACAGATCATCGAAATCAAACGCATTGAGCTTCTTCAATCGCTCCTGCAACTGGCTGTACACCCGTGCAACAACCTGCGAGATGGGATCTTTTGCTTCTTCAGCAAATACCTCAGCAACACAGAGATCGTTTTTTGCATGAGATATACGATTTCGAATCGCTTGGATGGGATAGCGCTTTTCGTCAATATTAAGCTCGCCCATGATCTGCTTGACTAAGCGCTTTGAATCATCGTCGTCATAGATGGTAAAGCCTGGAGCAAACCCCAAACGCTCACAATCTGCACGCAAAATACGAACGCACATGCTGTGAAAGGTTGACACCCACATTCCTCGCGCATAAGAACCAATGAGACCACCTAAGCGCTCACGCATCTCTGCAGCAGCTTTATTGGTGAACGTGATAGCCATAATTTGCCAGGGAGCAATTCCCTTTTCATCCACCAAATACGCAATACGATGGGTGAGCACGCGCGTCTTTCCGCTACCAGCTCCTGCCAATACGAGAAGCGGCCCCTCTGTGCAAAGAACCGCTTCTTTTTGAGGACCATTTAAACCACCAAGATCAAGAGACATGCATCCAAATCCTTATCTTATACGTCAGTATTGCGTGCAGTAATAAACCTCCCCCTCTCAGACATACCCCACACATCCAAGAAAGAGGAGGCTTGATATTCAGAAAGTTATACGATCTTTTTGCCAAAAACCGCAGCAATTTCGCGCAACTGCCCCACGAGTTCCGTAAACTGAGCAGGTGTCAATTGCTGGGGGCCGTCGGAAAGAGCTTCTGTTGGGTTAGGATGAACCTCAATCATAAGCGAATCAGCACCTGCTGCCACCGCTGCATACGCAAGGGAGGGAACCAAATCACGCACACCAGCAGGATGCGATACATCCACGCAAATAGGGAAAATAGACTGCTTATGAATAACAGGTACTGCAGAAATATCAAGCGTAAAGCGTGTTGTGGTTTCAAACGTACGAAGGCCCCGTTCACATAGCACGATATTTGTATTGCCACCAAGAGTAAGATATTCGGTTGCCGAAAGCCACTCGGAAATGCTGCCCGCTAAGCCACGCTTGAGCAACACCATTTTATGAGACTCAGCCGTGACCTCACCCACATTTTTCAGCAAACTGAAGTTCTGCATATTGCGTGCACCAATTTGCATACCGTCTACATAGGAATGCACCATTTCGCAGTGCGCAGAATCCATGACCTCAGTGAGTGTTTTCAGGCCATATTTTTCGCCACCGGCCTTCATGATTTTCAGACCTTCTTCTCCCAACCCCTGAAAGGAGTGCGGATTCGTGCGAGGCTTGAATGCACCTCCTCTAATCCAAGTAAGACCGAGATCTGCTATGCACTCAGCAACCTCATTAAATTGTTCTTCTGATTCAACTGAACAAGGACCTGCATAGATAGTAATTTCATCGATACGTGCACCGTAATCGGGAAGAGAAGAAATTTTATTGATCACGCGAAGGTACCTCTTTCATTACTTTGAGAATACCACGATAAATTTCAACAAGATTTTCGTTATACAGCGGTCCTTCATTATAGGTGCACAAACGCGCAAAAATTTCCTCTTCGCGCTTTGGATCGTACAGACCCATCTTTGCATCGGGCTTTAAGGCTCTAATGTCAAGAGAATACCCTGCACGCTCATTCAAAAGAGCAACGAGCTTTTGATCGACTTCGTCAATCTTGGTACGGTACTGTTCAATTTGTTCTAATGCTTCATTTTGATCAGGCATCCCAACATTCCTTTCATAAAACCCCTCTACCCTTCACCACCACAGGAACCATATACCCTAAGATCGATCAGGATTGTTAACGATAGATATAGCAAGAAGCGCAATCGAAATCATGATTCCACATTGAGAGGAAAAATCATCCCCACGCTCTACGATAAACGACGCAAACGTGATGATAATAATGACCAACGCAGCGAATCCGCAATACCGCGATATAGCCCTGTTGGTTTTTGCACGCAGTTCCTTCTTTTCCTCTTCGGGAATCTCAGAGAAGGTTTTGTGTTCACGCCGTCTGCTCATACTTACAGGATACCACCCTATGAGGATTGTTGTATGAAAAACCACTGAGCAACAATGTTTGACGCTCGATGCCCAAAACACCCGCATCAGCCTTTGCATCGGGCAAAACTTACCTTATCCGTAACCTTATCCTTATCCGTAATACACCTCATACAGAGGAGCTAAAGCCGAAACAGCCTACAGCCTTCTACCAGCTGACCACTCATTCACCCACGCACCGTATCGCCGTAGCGCATGAGCGCATCCTAGAACAAACCAAGAGCTTTGCTACCAAAGTATCCCAAGACTACGAGACCAACAATAATGCGATAGATACCAAACACCGTAAAGTCGTTTTGCTTGATGTAACCCATGAGGAATCGAATAGCAATCATACCCATCACAAAGGCTGACAACACGCCAACGATCAACACCACGATTTCAACTTGAGTCATCGCTAAGCCCTCGATAAAGAACTTGACCGCTTTGACTAAACCCCACCCAAACATAACCGGAATTGCAAGGAAAAACGTAAACTCGGCTGCTGCAGTACGTGAGCATCCGCACAACATACCGCCGATAATCGTTGCGCCTGATCGGCTGGTACCAGGAATGATTGCCAGCACCTCAAAGCAGCCAATTTTAAGCGCGGTTTTCCAGTCCATCTCATAAGGATCAGTAATCTTAAAGAGCGCCTGGTCTACTTCTTCAGGATTTGATGTATCAATTGAAACAGAGCGGGCATGTTTGCCGCGCGGCTGCTCAAGTCCAGCCAAAATACGTTCTTTCCGGCGGCGATTATATGCCTCAATCACAATAAAAATAATGCCATACAGAATCAGCATTGCTGCAACGGTATAGGCACTATAAAAATGATCATGAACCCAATCATCAAGAGCAAGACCAAGGATTGCAGCGGGAATGCTTCCAATGACAACCATACCCCACATGCGCCATGTTTTATGACATTCAATTTCAGTTTTAGTGCGAGATACTGGATTGAGTTTATGGCGAAACGTAATGATAACCGCCATGATGGAGCCAATCTGAATAACAACCAAGAATAATTCAAGAAATTCTGGAGACACCTGAAGCTGAACAAATTCATCAACCAAGATCATATGGCCCGTAGAAGAAATGGGTAGCCATTCGGTGATGCCTTCGACAATACCTAGAAGCAAAGCTCTTAGGGCTTCTACGATGATGTCTGGGGACATATAGTATTCCTTCCTGAATTGATGTCATAGTGCTCCATCCAAAAGAGCGAACCTTATCCTAAGAGATACAAACACCGCAAAACGTATTTTCACAAAAGTCCCTTAGGTCCTTTTCAGTTTGTCTACAACCCATCCTATTGCGCGTCCCATTTGGTAGATGCGCACACAAACGTCCAGACACTGATACGGTCGTATCCTACACGCAGCGCACCAACAATGCAGTGTGTAAGTACAGGCAGCCGCAGGGAATCGCGCATGTCTTTCCCGATCAAAACCGGGGATCTATACCCATCCTCATCTGTAGCACAGTGCAAAAAACATGATTCGCTATAAAACTTTGCTATTTTCGGGAGAAAAAACATGTGTGCATCTTGACGAATTGAGATTAGCCCTTTAATATGTCTACTCGCGCCTTAGCAAGAAGGTGTACCATACAACACGTTTTGGGGTGTCGTCTAATGGTAGGACAGCGGTTTCTGGTACCGTATGTGAGGGTTCGACTCCTTCCACCCCAGCCAAATGTGAAACATGGCCTCGTCGTCTAGCGGTTTAGGACGCCGCCCTCTCAAGGCGGAGATCGCCGGTTCGAATCCGGTCGAGGCTACCAACAAGTACTAGCCCGCACTCCGGTGCGGGTTTTTGCTTTTCTAAAACTATTGCGAAGTTGTGAAGCATTGCGTATCTTTCGCAAGAACCCTCGTTTTCTGATCAGCTTTTCTGTTATTGTCACCCATGGACAGTTTT
>CAYWAO010000032.1:0-7271 GCA_964456695.1 uncultured Cryptobacterium sp.
CAAGCCTGTCAATAAGCTCGTTTACGAGTTTATTGTCCTGTACGAGGTTTGCGAAGTACTTCTTTCCTGCGTCTTTCAAGGATGTTCCGATATGATAGGCAGTCTGCAATTGTTCAAAGAGCCTAGGAAGGACTCGTTTCTCTTAAAGTAAAATGGATGTGTTTATGAGCAAGGCCATCCTTCCTTTTCTATGAGAGGTTTTTATGTCTGAGATGAATGAAAGCCAGAGAGCTGAATTGCATAAAACTATCTGGTCCATTGCCGATGATTTGCGTGGAAGTGTAGATGGCTGGGACTTCAAACAGTATGTTTTGGGAATGCTTTTCTACCGGTTCATTTCAGAAAATTTGACCGAGTATCTAAACCTTTTTGAAGGGGGCAGTTTCAACTACGCAGAACTCCCTGACGAAGAGGCCGAACCTGGACGAGAGGAAACCGTTCGTGAAAGAGGCTTCTTTATACTGCCAAGCGAGCTGTTTTCAAATGTCAGGCAAGCGGCACTCAAAGGCGCCCACGATGAAGATTTGAATGAGGTGCTCGAGCGCATCTTCAAAAACATCGAAGGCAGTGCAAGCGGAACAGAAAGCGAAGATGACCTCAAAGGTCTTTTTGCTGATTTTGACGTAAATAGCGCAAAGCTTGGCAACACCGTTCTTGATCGCAACAAAAAGCTTATCAAGCTCATGGACAAGATTGGGTCCATGAATCTTGGCAGCAGCTTTCAGGACAATGGCATAGATGCTTTTGGCGATGCCTATGAATTTCTTATGACCATGTATGCCAGCAATGCTGGCAAATCGGGAGGGGAGTTTTTCACTCCGCAGTACGTCTCTACGCTTCTGACCAAGATTGCTCTTGCGGGCAGAACCACCATAAACAAGGTATACGACCCCTGCTGCGGCAGTGGATCATTGCTTCTCAACACCGCAAAACAAATTGGAGCAGGTGCAGTAACGAAGGGTTACTACGGCCAAGAAATTAACCTTACAACTTACAATCTGTGCCGCATCAACATGTTTTTGCACAACATCAACTTCGATAAGTTTGACATTGCCCTCGGAGATACCTTAAAACACCCAGCTCATTGGGATGATGAACCCTTTGAGATGATTGTTTCTAATCCGCCCTACTCAATTAAGTGGGAGGGCAAAAATGATCCCCTGAACATCAACGATCCGCGCTTTAGCCCAGCAGGCGTTCTTGCTCCTGCAAGCAAGGCCGACCTCGCCTTTACGATGCATATGCTCAGCTGGCTATCCTCTGATGGAGTGGCGGCCATCGTTGAGTTTCCTGGCGTGCTCTACAGAGGTGGTGCGGAAGGAAAAATCAGAAAATACCTGATAGAGAACAATTTTGTAGATACGGTTATTCAGCTGCCACCCAATTTATTCTTTGGAACAAGTATTGCGACCTGCATCATCGTGCTTAAAAAGTCAAAGGCGGATAGCAGCGTTTTATTCATTGATGCAAGCGATGAATTTATCCATGTAGGCAATCAAAACAATCTCTCTGATGACAATATCGAAAAGATCTATTCCACCCACATGGAGCGCAAAGAGATTGAGCATTTCAGCAAGCTTGTTTCCAACGATGACATCATCGAAAATGACGTAAATCTCTCTGTTTCGAGCTATGTTGAAAAAGAAGATTTGCGAGAAGAAATAAACATCACCGAACTCAATGCTCGGATTAAAGAAATTGTGGCGCGTGAAGAAGAACTGCGCAAACAAATTGATGCCATAGTGGCCGATTTGGAGGGCGAAGAACAAGGAAGCTTGTCAAGTTGATCGATGCTTGCAAAGTTTGATAAGTACATCTGGAGGAGCGCTGATGAATACATCAAACACGAGCAAAAACGTAGAGCTATCTCCTGAAGACCGAATTGGCCAAACACCGTTTAGCCAATTGAGCCAATAAAACCGAATTGGTCAGACGCTATCTGACCAATTGCAAAGTGAGCAGAATTGACGACCTAAAACAGTTGTAAAGGAATCCTTGACAACTGTTTTAGATGAGAAAGCACATGGTTGGTTGTTGCAACATGAGGTAAGCGCATAAGTAGAATTGCTATTTTGTGACGCACTGCGTCACGAATTGAGTTTGACTCATTAGTGCAGTCCACCGCTATTATTTGAGAAGTATTACTGAGCGAAAAGGACGGAAGTATGTCACAGGGAAACGTTTATAGCATAGAGGAGCTAAGGCAGATCGTAGTGCCCCTGCTCGATAAATACGGCATGCAAGAAGCTCGTCTTTTCGGGTCCTATGCTCGCGGAGAGGCCGACGCGAACTCAGACATAGACCTTCTCTTGACTGGCAAGCCTGGTTTTAGGCCGCTTGCCGTGTACGGAGTTTCAGCGGATGTAATGAAGGCTACTGGCAAAAAAGTTGATGTGTATGAGATGTGCGAGCTTGATCCCGGCTCCTTTAGGGATGCCATCCTTTCTGAGGCGGTGCTTTTATGAAATATTCCGACAACGACAGACTTAAACTAATTGTTCAATATGGCGAAAGGCTACTAACTCTTAAAGACGAAATTGATCTTTCTGCTGAGCAACTAAATCAGGATTATCGACTTCAATGGTTAGTCACTACCCCTCTCTATAACATTGGTGAGTAAGCATATGGCCTATCTGATGAATTTATTGATGAGCATTCCGACATTCCTTGGCAGATGATAGCTGCTTTTAGGCATCGCCTTGTGCACGATTATGAAGGAACCAACTGGACACTCGTTGCCTCGATTTTGGAGGAGGAAATTGCTCCTCTGGTAGATGCGGCAAAGAACATTCTTGACGATCAAGGTATTTCCTATTGAGTCTTTGCGTATGTTAGTAGGGGGTCTTAAAGATGAGCAAGATTCAACTTGTTCCAAAATGGAACAAGTTTGATAAGAGGGAGAGCACGCCGTATGAACTTTTTGAACATGGGGTAAACATATGAGCAGAATTGATGATTTGATTCAAGAGCTTTGCCCTGACGGGGTGGAGTATAAATCGTTGAAAGCCTTATGCACACAAATAATAGTTCCGATGAGAGACCGACCAAAGGTGTTTGATGGATCCATTCCATGGTGTCGCATTGAAGATATCCAAGGACATTTTTTCCATGAGTCATTGTCTGGCTTAGGTGTTTCACAGGAAGTTATAGAGGAAATGAATTTAAAGGTATTTCCAACAGGAACTGTAATTTGCTCCTGTAGTGCTTCTATTGGAACTTATGCAATCAACACTCAACCATTGATTACAAATCAAACATTTATTGGTTTGGTTTGTGGCGATGAACTCCTCAATACTTTTCTTCGATACTATATGGAAACTCAGACTGCTAACTTGTTGGCGTTGGCGACAATAGGGACTATTCCATATATTTCACGAAAAAAATTCGAGTCTCTTGTCGTGCCCGTTCCGCCGCTTGAAGTTCAAGAGGAAATTGTGCGCGTGTTAGACTCCTTCGCGGAGCTAGAGGCGGAGCTAGAGGCGGAGCTAGAGGCGGAGCTAGAGGCGCGGCGGGCGCAGTATGCCTATTACCGCGACAAGCTGCTTGACTTTACAGAGAGAGAGCTTTTAGGCCAAGAAGTCAGGTGGGTTACTTTGGGCGAGATATCTATCATAAGAAACAAGGAAAGGCGACCTATAAAAAAAGGTGCTCGTATTGCAGGGCAATATCCTTATTATGGAGCATCGGGCGTAATTGACTACGTGGATGATTTTATTTTTGACGGTGATTTTTTATGCATTTCAGAGGATGGCGCCAATTTATTAGCCCGTACATATCCGATAGCTTTTCAAATACACGGAAAAACTTGGGTCAATAATCACGCGCACGTTCTTGAAATTTCAAATTATGCTACTCGTCGAATTGTTGAAATCTATATCAATTCTATTGATGTGTCCCACTATGTTAATTCCGCTGGTCAACCAAAACTTACAAAAGAGAATATGCAAAACATAGGAATTCCCCTCCCACCTCTCGAAGAACAGCAGCGCATTGTTGACATCCTTGACCGCTTTGACGCACTAACCACCTCGCTTACCGATGGCTTACCTGCAGAAATTGAAGCACGCCGCAAACAATACGAGTACTATAGAGACAAGCTTTTGTCATTTCCCGAGAAAGGGACAGCTGCGTGAAAGATGATATGCATCTCAATTGGATAGATGATAGTAGGCCCGAACATCACTATGCTGCTATAGACATGTCTCCAGTTCAAAGTGAACACGAGGCAAGTCTTGCCGACGATCTTCCAAAAGATGTCGTATTTGATCTCATGGCAACAGGGGGACAGGCTACTGTTTGCGCCACGAGTCCCATAGAAGATAGGCGCAGTCAAAGCTATCAGTCTGAAGCAGAGCTTGAAGAAGCGTTTATTAAACAGCTGGAACGTCAGGCGTATCAATACCTCACCTTTTCATCAGAAGAAGAACTCATTACTAACCTTCGTACACAGCTAGAAAAACTAAACGGCTATTCGTTTTCTGATGAAGAATGGACACGCTTCTTCAAAACAAACATTGCTAGTGCCAACGATGGCATCGTAGAAAAAACGCGCCGCATCCAAGACGACTATATTCAGGTTTTGGAGTGTGACGACGGCACAAGCAAAAACATCTATCTCATCGACAAACGCAACATTCACAACAACCATCTCCAGGTGATAAATCAATACACCCAAGCTGGCACGTACGAGAATCGCTACGATGTCACCATTTTGGTTAACGGACTTCCTTTGGTGCATGTGGAACTTAAACGTCGGGGCGTTGCTATCAAGGAGGCTTTCAACCAAATAGAGCGCTATCAAAGGGATAGTTTTTGGAGTGGGTCGGGGCTTTTTGAATATATTCAAATCTTTGTAATCTCAAATGGAACGCACACTAAGTACTACTCAAATACCACGCGCAATAGCCATATTCAGGAAAATAAGAGCAAGCGTAAGGGCGGCAAGAAAACTTCCAACTCATTTGAATTTACCAGTTGGTGGGCATCTGCCGACAATGAGCCTATACGCGATTTGATTCCTTTTACCAAGACCTTTTTCGCAAAGCACACCCTGCTCAACGTTTTGACGCGCTACTGTGTTTTTGACACCGAAGAAGTGCTTAAGGTTATGCGCCCCTATCAAATAGTGGCAACTGAGGCAATCTTAAACCGTATCCTCATCAGCGAAAACAATCCTTCTATGCTTGGAACGCTTCAGGCTGGTGGATATATCTGGCATACCACAGGGTCCGGCAAAACCCTTACGAGTTTTAAAACGGCACGTCTTGCAAGTGGTATGGAGGGTGTGGATAAGGTCATGTTTGTGGTGGACAGACAAGACCTTGATTACCAGACCATGCGCGAATATAACAAGTTTGAGGAAGGCGCAGTTGATGGATCAACCAGCACCGCTGAACTTGCGCGCAACCTTGCCGATAACGAAAAGTCAATCCTGGTGACCACCATCCAAAAGTTGTCTTGCTTTATCAAGAAGCACCCTAAGCATGCAATCTATGACAAGCATGTGGTCATCATCTTTGATGAGTGCCATCGCTCGCAATTTGGGCAAATGCACACTGATATTGTTAAGCACTTCAAGAAGTATCATCTGTTTGGATTTACCGGCACACCCATCTTTGCTGCTAATGCGAGCGCATCAGGCAATCCCCATTTGCGCACCACCGAACAAGCCTTTGGGGATAAGCTTCACACGTATACGATTGTAGATGCCATTCGTGATGGTAACGTGCTGCCTTTCCGCATTGACTATATTCAGACGATCAAGAAAAAAGAGGATTTCCCTGATGAGAAGGTCTATGGCATCTATCGAGAAGGTGCCTATGTGGGGTCTGAGCGTATTGATTTGGTAGTGAACTATATTCTTGATCACTTTGATCAAAAGACCAAACGCCAATCAAGCTATACCTTGCAAGATAGACGCGTGATGGGTTTTAATTCGCTTCTTGCTACCGCATCGATTGATATGGCAAAGCTGTATTACTCAGCCTTTAAGCGTATTCAGCAACAACGCTCAGGTGAGCCGCTCAAAGTTGGTCTTATCTATAGCTTTGGCGTTAATGAAGATGCGGAAGGTAGCGGACTTCCTGAAGAAGATTTTGATGTGGAAAGCCTCGATACTCCCGATAGGGATTTTCTTGAAGGCGCTATCAAAGATTACAACGAAATGTTTCAGACAAACTTTTCAACAACGGGGTCGGGAAGTGAGGGCTTTAACAATTACTACAAGGATATGTCTATGCGCTTAAAGAAGCGCGAGATTGATTTGGTAATTGTGGTCAACATGTTTTTGACAGGTTTTGATGCCACCACCCTAAATACCTTGTGGGTAGATAAAAACTTGCGGCTGCACGGCTTGATTCAGGCCTTTAGTCGCACCAACCGCATTTTGAATGCGGTTAAAACCTTTGGAAACATCGTTTGCTTTCGCGATTTAGAGGATGAGGTCAATAAAGCAATATCACTCTTTGGCGACAAGGATGCTTGCGGCATTGTATTGCTCAAACCTTATCAGGAATACTTAGATGAATACCGGGAGCGCCTAGCTCAGCTCCGTGAAATGCTTTCACCTGGCGAAGAACCCTTTGGCGAGACGCAAGAAAAAGCCTTCATACGCTTATGGGGCACAATCATGCGCCTGCGCAATATCCTGACAAGTTTTGATGAGTTTGCTGAAGATGACACACTCTCTGCGCGAGATGAGCAGGATTATCGCAGCGTGTATAGGGATTTGCTCGATAAGTATCGCCGCCCTGAGGGGGATGCCAAGATTATCAATGACGATCTGGTCTTTGAGATTGAGCTTTTAAAGCAGGTGGATGTCAACATCGACTACATTTTGATGCTGGTGCAGAAATATCACGATTCCAACTGCACTGACAAGACGCTTATTGCTGATGTTGAGCGCGCTTTGAGATCAAGTTATGAGCTGCATAACAAGCGCGATTTGATTGAGGCCTTCATTGATAGTCTTGATCATTCCGAGGATGTTGATGCGGATTGGAAGAAATATATCGCTGAGCAAAAAGAGCGTGAGTTGCAACGGATTATTGCTGATGAGTCTCTGGAGGATAAGGGCACTCGTGCTCTCATTGATCGAGCGTTTAGGGATGGTGGTATTCCCGAGAGTGGTACTGAAGTTACAAGCCTCATGACTAAAAGGCCAAGTCGCTTTGGAGGCGGCAGCGCGTATTCAGAAATGAAGGCTCGCGTGCTAGAAAAGCTCAAAGCCTTCTTTGAGCGATTCAGCGGGCTTGGTTGATCGCAATTCTAGT
>CAYWAO010000033.1:0-6508 GCA_964456695.1 uncultured Cryptobacterium sp.
CGAGCGTTTTGGCTCAGCTGCACCGCCCGATGGAGCAGACAGAGAATCCGGTTAAGCAGCATACTGGCCGTGACAAGAATATAGATGAACGATAAAAAAGGCGCACCTTTTGGAGTAGCAGCTCCGAAAGGTGCGCCTTTTGGCGTCTAATCTTCGTACACAAGTTCATGCAGGACGATTTCTTCGGCCCGGCTGTGGATGCTGTTCCTCCGACGCACCCACTCCATCTGATCGCCGATTTTCAGTGCCTCGGTCACACCTTCCTGGCGCATCATGGCAGTCTCGATGATGTCCAGCCGGATTTTGCAGGCGGCGTCAATTTCCGCTAAATGGGAAAAGAGCTTTTCTGCGAGCAATAAGGTGCTGTAAAGGGCTGGACGATGGTCTTTCAGATAGGCACGGCGCATTCGGCCATATTTACCGATGTGGTACTCCTGCGTGTCAGCCAATACAAGGTTGGGGATCAGGTAATCCCCGCATTGTGTGTAGGTCAGTTCCATAATGGCCTCCTTTGTGGGAATGTGTAGGGTTGACAGTTACGGTCAAGGTCAGGGCATCCCTCCTTCATCACAACTGTCTTTTCATTCGCCACAAATGAGCCGCAGTCATGATGTAATTTTCGGTGGTGTAATCCACCCTTTATAAATTACATCATGATTGTCAGTACCGTTGCCTTACATGAAGAAACCCCATTCGGGGTTTCTTCGGTTTAGTGACTCTACGCATCGCATCTGTACGTGATGTATGCGCTGCGAGTTGTAGTGTTACTGGATTTTTTTCACGACTGATATGCCAGAGTCAACCAACTGTTCGAATGCTACAGCATCTTCCATGCTTCCAACGATGCTGCCGTAGTGGGTTGGTATGACAACTTGAGGGCGGATGGTATTAATGAAGGCAGCTGCTTCTTGTGGGTTCATCGTGTAGGTTCCCCCGATAGGGATAAGAGCAATATCGCATTTTACCTTTTTATTGTCAGGATTGTGGTCGGTATCACCGGCGATATAGTAGCTCACTCCATCTAAGGTTACGACATAGCCGATCCATTGATTTTGCTCGGAGTGGTAGCCAAGACGTTCGGGCACAACATTATATGCAGGTACAGCAGCAATGCTAAATCTGTCCAGCTCGAGGTGTTCGCCAGGTGATAGGGTATACACTTCGCTATCGCCCAGGGCTTCGAGATCGTCTTTCGTTGACGTTGGCGCTACATAGACGGTTGAGTCTTGAGTAAGTTTGTCGAAGTCTTCGGGTGAGTAGTGATCATAATGGAGGTGAGAGAAAAAGATGTAGTCTGCATCGTGAGGCGATTCGGTAATGTTGAACGGATCAAAGTAAAGGACAATGCCGTCTTGTGCTTCGATGCGAATCGAGCTGTGGCTGTTCACGCGGATATTGTCGGTCGGGATGGGAGAGGACATAGCTGATCTCCTTTCTGGCATCAAAACAAGCGTTCAGATAAGCGCTTGGCTTTTGTTCGGGGTTTGATGAAGCTCTTGGTTTAGCTCTTATTAGCATAGCTCTATTTTAAAATACTTAGTGCTGAGCATCATGCGGTGTTATGCCGGTGACACGGATAAACGCCTCCGTAAAGTTTGATGTGTGGGGATAGCAAACCAAGCAATCAATTTCGGTAATACTTAGTGTGGTGTTGTTCGGCATCCCAAGAAGACCAACCTACTGAACCTGCTGACGTACCTGAGCTTGAGTTTGTATCCGAGGCAAAACCGGTGCCGACACCTGTAGAGCAACAAGAAGAGCAGGCCTTTTCTGATTCTCGAACTCGCGAGACCCCTTCAGACGGTTGCTTTCAAAGTAGTGCCCCATTACTGAGGGTTCTAAATTTTGTATGAGTTGTGGCGCTAGGTTGGTCTGGGAGATTAGCATTGTTTTGTCTTCCGTGGAAAATAGGGTAACCGTTTCATATAATTGGTGCTACTTGATTCAACCGTTAAGCGATAGAACAACTACGATGGCTGGTTGAAAGGGATAGATAAATCTCAGAATGTACGTGGTGAGATTAGAGTAGTTAGTAGATGAATTGTTGATGGACAAATTTGATTGTTAGGTGGATGAAATGTTTTGCAACATGTGCGGCAATCAGCTTCCTGATACGGCAATGTTT
This sequence comes from uncultured Cryptobacterium sp., assembly GCA_964456695.1. GTDB lineage: Bacteria > Actinomycetota > Coriobacteriia > Coriobacteriales > Eggerthellaceae > Anaerotardibacter. The sequence continues at coordinate 2,126 of CAYWAO010000033.1, forward strand.
TGCAATAAGTGCGGTGCTCGGCTTCAGTCTGCACAACCCGCTCAACCCGTAGGTGGTGCGGCTCCAGCACATCAGGCGAGAGGTGGTGGTGTGTCTCAAGGTTGGGTGCCGACTCAGAATACAGCACATCAAGCACCTGTTTATCAAGTCCAGCCAGACCAAATGCAGACAGCGGCAAAGCTATCCATTGAGGGAGTTCGTATTGCGGCAATGGTTATGGCGGCACTTACCATATGTACCTCATTTATGTCATGGATGGCTCCTGCGTCGCTGGTTGCCTCTCTCACTGGTGCTGCATCTACTCTGCTGGATGTATTTACCGGGGGAACGGCTCCTACGATGACGTTTCAGTCAAGCTATTCCTTATGGACGATTCCTGGTTTGATTAGTAACGCCTCTGTGATGGCTGACTATCTAGGAGAAAGCTCGATTTCTCTGTATTTCTCATTTCTCTATATTCCGCTTGCCATGTTTGTTGCCGGAATTGTTCTTGTTGTTGTCGGCATCGTTAAAACCGTCAATCGCAACGGTGGCAAGATAGCTTTGGTATGGGGGTCTCTGCTCTTCCTCATTAGCGCGGTGATATTTATGATTGTCTCTTTCACGCTTGAAAGCGGGGGTTATGTCTCAGGTTTGCAGACAGGCGTAGTACTATGCATAATCTTTTCTCTTGCAGCGCTGGTGCTTTCTATTGTGAGCAAGGATTCTGTCCAGGCATAAGAAATCCTACAAATCCTACAGGGGCACCCGATACACATAATATGTGTATCGGGGGAGAAGCATTCAGGAATGTGGATGACAAAGAGCCTTGATATCGTGTCGTGCCACGAATTATTTCAAAGCCATATGTAGTAGCAAAAGAGGCTGTATCGTGCGATTCAGCCTCTTAACAACAGGGGGATGTCAGTACTGCTATTCAGCAACAAACGGAACTACGTCTTTTACAGCTTCAGCTGGGGTGATAACGGTATCGCCGTTATCGATGTCGATCAATTGATAACGATTGTTGCCCATACCAAGTTCTTTCATGTAGGTCAGCTGGCGAAGTCCATGACGCGATTCAATGCGCTCAACAAGATCTTTATGATCTTCTTCTTTCATGGCATACACAAGGTCAACCGAAGCCGTGTCAATTGCGCAGATATCATGAGAAGCAAGAATGCCGACATTGGGAGTAACAACAGGCATTGCTTCTGTGCCTTCGCAGTCGCATGACACTGACATATTCCGTAGTACATTAACGTAGGAGATGTGATCACCAAAGTGATCGGCTACTGCTTTGGCAGACTCCATCATACGTTCCATGAACTCTTCGTCAGAAATGTCCCACATATCGTCCGATGATGGGGTGGTGTGGATCATAAATTTGCCAATGCGACCATCGGCGCATCCAATGCCAATATTTTTAGCAGAGCCGCCAAAGCCGCCTTTGGCATGACCTTTGAAGTGGGTTAGTACAAATAGTGAATCGTAGTTCAGGAGATTTTTACCCATAGCCATATAGGTGAACCACTTGCCGTTTTTCACCGGGAGGTTTACGGTTCCTTCTTCGTCCATAATGTCTACTGGGCAAAATGTCCAGCCATTTACTTCAAGTGTTTCGCGATGCTGTTCGGTGGTGTAGCGATCGCCTACGTAGTATGTGTTGGTTTCAACAATGGTGGCATCAGGTAATTCGTCTTTGATAAGACCTTCTACCCAGGGACGAGGGATAATATTCGGGCCATTTTTTTCGCCGGTATGAAGCTTGATTGCGACGTTGCCGTTCATAGCGTCATTTATGCGTTCGTAGATTTTTTTCAAGCCTGCTTCAGATAGATCACGGGTGAAATATACTACCGATTCTCCGCCTGTACGTTGTTCATAGGGGATGTAGATATTTCCACCGGTGCCAGGGGTAACGATTTCGGTCATGATACAATCCTCCTTTTCTTTGTGAATATTGTATCAACCGAATAAGTAAATAAATTAACTCACATATGCAAGATAAGAATGCTTGTCTATGCAGATGAAGCATAAGGATGATGGTCTGCTAGTTTCTGGATCAGGGTATACGTTTTGTTATGACTGTTTGTTGCGAGATGAGTGAGGTAGGGTTACTGAGTAGAGTTCTTTGTATTCGGCTCCTTCAGGCTTGAGGATGCTTTTGTAGAAGGACAGTGTGGGTGCTGTGTCGGGAGCAGGAAAGGCGAGATGTTCTAAGGTGTCCTTTTGTAGAGTTGCTCGTCTTGCAAGGGTGATATGGGGCTTAAATTTTTTCTTATCAAAATAGATCGATCGAGCATCTAGCTGTTCGCGAACGCTTTGTGCAAGAGTGATAAGGCTGTCATGAGCTTGGAGTTGTAAGAACAAGGTTGCGTTGTGTGCCTTGCCAAATTTTCCAAGTCCGCAAGGGCTGAGCAGGGGTGCCTGGCATGTTTGCGCCGTAGCATCAAGTATGCGAACGACCTGTGAAGCATCAGTCTCAGTTATGTCTCCTAGAAACGCTACAGTGAGGTGATAGGTGTCACACGTCATAAATCGGCCTCGGATTGTTTTGGCTAAGTTCAGGGCAAGCTCATAGGTTTCATTGTGGAAGGTGTGAGGTAAATCAAGGGCGATGAAGGTGCGCATAGTGTTTCAACGTCTCTCGTTAGAGGGGATGGGTAAGCGGCCTAGGTTAAATGTGAGTGCTGTTAGGTATGTCATGCAATATTGCTATGGATAAGTATTAAACATAGGCATTGTACATAAATTTAGTTCCTTACTACCATGATGGTAACAGGAGTGTGTGAAAGGGAGTTCATGGCAGAAATAAGCAGTGCAATATCACAGATGATTATCTTGCTTATCATTACCGTGGTGGGGTATGTAGCTACCAAACTGAATTATCTCGATGAGCATGTGAAAACCAAACTCTCTTCGCTAATCTTAAATGTAACACTACCGTGCATGATTGTTGCTTCAGCGGGTGAACTGGATGCTTCTCAGCTCGGTACGCGCGTGGCGGTTATTTTTGTTTTGGGCATTGTGCAGTTTTTCTTGCTGCTGGGTGTCGCGTTTCTGTTCAACGTATTGTTTCGCGTAAGCAAAGAACAGCGTTCAATTTATTACTTTATGAGTGTGTGCACCAACACAAGCTTTGTGGGAATTCCTGTGGCTCAAGCGCTCTACGGAGATGAATCGGTTCTTCTTTGCAGCATTTTTATTGTAGCGATGGGTGTTTTGGTGGGAAGCATCGGGATTATGATTCTGGTATCGGGGCAGCGCTATGATGGTCAAGTAAGTACCGCTCATGCTTCAGCGCAGAGCAGCGTTGGCGTACGACACGCATCTCAGGATAATGCATCTCAAGAAGATGTGATCTCATGGAACAAGATCATCAAATCTGTGCTTAACCCCATGACAGCTGGTGCTGCGATTGCCCTTGTGTTGGTGTTTTCGGGAGCTTCGCTTCCTTCGGTTGTACAAGACTCCCTTGAAATAATTGGATCAATCACTGCACCATTGGCCATGATGATCGTCGGTGTGATCGTTGCTCATACAAGGATTAGGGATGTTGTATGTGAGTGGCGTTTGTATCCGTATATTGTGATACGCCAGCTTATTGCGCCTGCCGTTTTGTATCTCATGTTGCGTATGGTGCTAGACGACCCAGGCTCAATTCTGTTAGGGATATTCGTGGTGATGTTTGCGATGCCAGTAGGCTCTATGGTCTCGATGTTTTGTGCTGCATATAACCGGGACACGATACTTTCTGCTAAGGGCACCGTGTTGAGCACTTTGTGCTCGTTTGCAATTATTCCGCTTCTCGTGACGTTTATGTTGGTTGCGTAAAGCTTGTTTGAGGAGGTCAATATGAAGAAAACATTAGTTGCATTTTTTTCGCCTACAGGTACGACAAAAGCTACTGCTGAGCGTATTGCGCGTATTGTTCAGGCAGATATATTTGAAATCGAACCAGAAACGCCCTACACCTCAGCTGATTTGAATTGGAACAACTCGCAAAGCAGAAGCAGTATTGAGATGAATGATCCAGTGTATCGGCCCTCCGTTGCTTCACGGGTGTCAAATTTTGAGCAGTACGAGAATGTGTTTGTTGGGTTTCCTATCTGGTGGTATACGGCACCGACCATCATTCATACCTTTTTGGAGCAGTATGACTGGACGGGTAGAAAGATCGTTTTATTCGCTACTTCTGGCGGAAGTGGTATGGGTGATACGCAGCGCATTTTAGAGCCTTCGGCACCAGGTGCTGAATTTGTAGGCGAGCGTTGTTTTGGGTACGGAGGAAGAGATAAGGAAATTGCTGCTTGGATTGATCAGCTTGCGTTGAACTCGTTGTAAAAAGCTGGTCGGGACGACAGGATTTGAACCTGCGACCCCTTGACCCCCAGTCAAGTG
>CAYWAO010000034.1:0-6223 GCA_964456695.1 uncultured Cryptobacterium sp.
CTATTGACGAGATGGCTCCAGGTCCGGTATGCGACACCTTTGATGAGTTTTTGGACGTTCTGGAAAACGAGAAATATTCCTTTGAAAGTGCTTCTCCCATGGTGCTTGACAGGACGATAGAGGGTGGAGATCTCGCAAGCGATCGCGCTATTGATACAATTTTGCTGCACAAGGAAGTACCCGGCGTAAAAATGCAGCTATAGATTTCGAGAACCGATTTTGTTTGCAGGAGACGTATTTCACAGCCTGAGTACATAGCAAAGCTGAATATTACGAGCTAAACGGTGCCTGATTTCACAATCCGTTGATGTGCCGTTCAATTAATTGTTTTAAACATTGCGAAATAGTGTATATAACCCCAATTATTGCTTGGGGTTATAAGCTATAATTTGCAGTATGAAATTCACTGAGTACATATCAACCCATCGCGTGTTTAAAACAAGCGACCTTCTTGCTTCGTGTGATTCGCCCCTATCTGCCGAAGAACAGCTGCGCCTTGCCTGCAAGTCGGGAAAGGTCGAGCGAATCAGAAGGGGGCTTTACGCATCGATGGCAGGAAGATACGAAGGTGCGCCCCCTGATTCACTGGAGATCATCACAGGAATCGACTCCGATGCTTCCGTTTGCTATCACGCAGCTCTTGACGTTTTAGGCGTGGCGCATAATGTATCTTTTAAGCGCGAATTTCGAACAGATAAGCTAAAGACAAGCTTCGAGTATCGTGGGATACGCTATACCCCCTATCCTCCACAAGCTGACTTGCGCATACGCAAGATCAGAACCGATACTGCAGGTCGCATCAATACAACCACAAAAGAGCAAACGCTCTGCGATTGTCTTGCAAGACCAGATCGCGCTGGTGGCGTCGAAGAGGTGATTCGCGCTGTGAGTTCGTTTGCCTACATCGACTGCGACATCGTACTTGAGATAGCGAGCGACCTGGGCAAGACCGATATCTCGCGCATAGGATGGCTGCTGTCTCAAAAGGCATCCGATTGGCGCATCCCCGAGAGAATGCTTGATAGGCTGGCATCGCTTCTAGGAAAAGGACCTTATAGATTTGGAGCAACGAAGGCAAAAAATGCAGGATGGTCGCAGGAGTGGCGGCTTATGTTTCCTGAGCCCATGGAAGAGGTGAGGTCGTGGATAACAAGAAGATGATGTCTTTTCCGCCCGAAAGTGCAAACAAGGTTGAGAGGCTGCTCGACGTGCTGGAAGAGATGACGGTACATCCTTCACTCAAGGGACGATTTGCCATGTACGGTGGTACCGCCATTAACCTTTTCATGCTCGGCATCCCGAGGCTTTCTGTCGACATAGACGTAACCTACATTGGCAGTTCCGATAGAGATGTCATGTTGGCCATTAGACCTGAGCTGGAAAGGGCAATTAGTGATGTGGGGCATACCCTTGGCTATTCGGTTGACCCCGGAAAGGCTGAACATGCCGGGCGCTCCTTCTTTCTCGGTTACAGGGGATCTTACGGTCCAGATAACTTGAAGATTGACTTTACTTATCTCAATCGTGTACCGCTTTTTCCTGTCGAAGAGCGCACTACGCCATTACGAGACGATCTAAAGGTTCCAACGCTATCTAACTTTGAGCTCGTAGGTGGAAAGGTCAAGGCGTTTTTTAGCAGAGTGAAAGTTCGAGACCTTTATGATGTCTCGAACCTGATGACGCTTTTGAATGGCATGAGTGCACCTGATAAGCGGAAGCTGTTCCATAAGACGATTCTTTTTGATGCCGCGCTTTCGGCAGCTTTTCCGTTTGGCTTTGTGGGACGCGAACTGCGTTTCGCTAACTTAGCTAAGGAACTTGAGACTGAACTATATCCTATGCTGCATATCGAAGGGAAGAAGCCGTCGCTGGAAGATCTGATGGATTCAGCCTCAACCTTCATCAAGGAATGGGTGGAGGCGCAAGACGACAACGAGCGGGAGTTCATTGATCGTTTTGCCCATGGCGACTACAGGCCATCTCTAATCTTTGACGAAGGCGAAGTTTCCTCAAGGGCGACAGTGTCGCCAGAAGCCGCATGGAAGCTTCAGAATCTTAAAAAGATGGAGAAGTAAAGCTGCCTCTTCTGCATGAATCTATTTTAAGAAAAACAATTAATAATACGGAATAGATTTGTCCCCTAAGATTGTAGGGGTGTCGAGGAAGCTATTTGCTACCATAACAAGTAGTTGGAATTCTTTAAGGAGGAGCTACTGTGCGTATTGGTTTAATTTCGATTAATATGTACTCAAAGCGACTTAATTTCGCGTGTCCATTGCACACCTATGCATTTCAGCAGTTTTTACTAGGTAATGGCATAGAATCAACTGTAATCGACTATAAACCTGTGTATTACAATGATTTCGATTTAAAGCACCCCTCTCGCTACTATGCAGAGAAATATGAAGACCTAAGAGCGAGGGGGGGATCAAACAAAACTGGCTAGTTTGCGCGAAAAGCGCGATGCCTATGGAAGTATGGTAGAGGAACGCGAAGTTCGTTACGAAAAGTTTCAGCACTTCATCGATAGTCGCTACATAAAGACCGATACCTGTTATGACTCTGATTTATTAGAAGTATCCGATCCGGGTTTTGATTGCTACATTTGTGTTACTGATGTCATCTGGAAATATGAACCGGGTGAAGGCTTTGATAGGGGTTTCTTTCTCGCAAGTAAAGCCATGGAAGGAAAGACGAAGATTGCCTACGCCGCAAGTCGTGGAGTAGTTCCAACTTATTCTTCCGAACAGAAAACGAAATTTTTTCATTACATCAATGATATAGATTTCATTTCAGTTCGCGAAAAAAGTCTGAAAGAATTTATTGAATCTTACAGTAAGAAAAATGCGGAACTTGTCTTGGATCCAGTATTGCTACAGGATCGGAACTTCTATGATTCTATAGCTGTTACACCTTCCGAAAAAGATTATGTTGTGGTGTATTACGTTGTTGAGCGTGCTAATGATACACTGCGTATGGCGATAGACTACGCCCGAGCGCACAATCTGACAGTTGTCGAGTTGGCCGATTGGCCTGACTCTAGCAGGCTTGACGAGTTTGACGATGTCGATAAGGTGTTTCGATATGATATTGGCATCGAAGAATGGTTAGGTTATATTCGCGGCGCAAAGCGTGTGTTCACCAATTCGTTCCACGGAACCTGCTTAAGCATCTTGTTTGAAAAGCGATTCTTTGTTGGAAAACGTAATGGCGATAAAATCGATAATCTACTCGAAGAAACAGGTCTGTCTTCCCGACGCGTCAAAAATCTTGATGAAATAGAGCAACTGGGAGACCCCGACATCAACTTTGCCCCAGTAAATGCGAAACTCCAAGCTCTCCGAAAAAGTTCTACCGCTTTTATCTTAAATGCCATACAGCAGTGCAAAGAGATGACAGATAAAGGCGTAAAACAATCTTCCTTACAAAGCTATGATTTCTGGAGGCGTAATCTTTCATATCCAATCATTTATCATAGTGGTGGTAAGCCTTCACATGTGGACACGGAAGCATTTAAGATTGGCAAAATTGAAAAACCTGAGCTACTTGCTTCTGGGAATATTCAATTTCGATCATCAACAGAAATGACCAATGATGGCACCGCGGCATTGGCGCATTGTGGTTTCGCTTGTAAGCAAAAGCAATTTCGTGGTTGGAGATTGCGTATCCGAATCGATAAGAGGTGGTTCTGGGTCTTAGAAGATGGATTGCTGATTCCTAAAGCAGAGGGTGCCTACAAAGCAGCTACCTTTGCTGCTGGAACGTGCATACCTCACATTCCCGTTAACAACATTTCCACTATGGTTGCTGAGGCAGTTTGGGAAAGCGACTCTTATACTGTCCACTTCAATAGCGGAATAACATCCTTAAAAGGAAAGTCTCGCTTTAGCAGGATTACTGGTACAACTAAATTACTCAAAAGTGGCTCTATAGAATACACCCCAAGATCTCCCTTTGAAAACTCAGGCGAAGAACGGCTTCCCCGTAACCGTTTTAAGTACAGAGGAAAGAAATTTGTTGGCTGGAAAGTGCGGATTAAAGAACGCGGTATATGGTACTGGTTTCTTGAAGATGGGTCATTTGTTCCGCAAAAATCCTATTCGAAAAATTGTGATGGTGAGCGCATGCTACTCGAAGACCAAGCGGTTATTCCTAAATTTACCGCCCATGATGTAGCAACTGTTGTTTTTGAAGCAAGCTGGGAGGAGTAACCCTCATACCTCCCTGCTCACCTCATCATTTTGCAGGTAGGTTATAAAAACAAGACGTTCTGGCACGAACAAGTCCAGCTTCATATTCAAGGAGATTGCCTCATGACTTCATCTACTGAATATTACGCGCTAAACGGTACCTGATTCCGCAGTCCACTGGTGTGCCGTTTCGCGAACAGCTGGTGTACAACAGCATATCTTTTTCAGCCCAGCTTTTGATTATTGCAGCGCTTTGTAAGCGAGAAAACCACCGCGTCTTCCGCGTGATGTAGCTCCATGCCACAATTGCCCCGCTCAATTTTAGGAAAGAGGAAAGTTGCGGACACCTCGCTCTGCAACCGTTTGATTGGCGGTACTGCAGGAGTTTACTATTCAATCTGTTATAATCGCTAGCAAAACTCAACAAAATGATGGAGGATAATATGAGCGTGCAACTTGCTACTCGCATTGACGACAAGGAAGCCGAGCGATTTCGTGAGACAACTCGTCGTCTTGGCACCACTCCTTCCGATGCTTTAAGGATGTTTGTGTCTGCATTTAACGCCCATAGGGGGTTTCCTTTTGATGTGAGGATCGAAGAGCCTCAAACTGAGATGTTCACCACTGAAGCAGAGGCAACAGCGTTTGCCGATCATCTTGCTATGCAATAATGCAAGCGACGAAACCGCCGTATCTTCCGCGTGCAATACTATGCACCGGGAGAGAGAGGACTTCTTTTCGAAGCGATGCCGCTTCTCAGTAGGGTGTCAGTAGGCGATGCTCTCACGATTTTTGCCGCCCGCCTGATTATTGCGCCGTTTTTAATCCTATGGTGAACGCACTCAATTATGTGATTTATATTGCGTAAAGTAACGAAAAGAGTTACTTTACAGAATATGAATCAATCAACTATGGTACATACCGACAATCGTCCGAAAGCATCAAACCTTTCTACATGGATGCTCTCGCACGGAGTCACATCGATGACAACCAAGGAAGTGGCAAGCCTTTTAGGCATCCCTTCCGCACAGGTAAGAGTGCGTCTTGCTTCCCAGAAGAAGGCAGGTGCGATCGTTTCTCCTTCGAGAGGTCTTTGGGTTCCCGTGCCACCAGAGCGGGCAGCATGGGGAGCTCCGGAGCCGGGTTTTTATATTGACGACATGATGACGCATCTTGGCTGTGAGTACTATATCGGCTGGCTTAGTGCGGCCGCCCTGCACGGGGCATCGCATCAGGCGGCGCAGAAGTTCCAGGTGGCGACATCAAAGGCTGTCTCGGATAGGTTGGTCGGCCGATCATCGCTCTGTTTCTTCGTGCGGTCTCGCATAGAGGCTGTCCCAACCATCAAGATGACAGTTGCCTCCTCGCTTGCACGTGTGTCAACCGTTGGTGCAACAATGCTTGATGTAGCCGCAGATCTTGAGGTGTCGGGGGGTCTTGATAATGCTGCTACGGTAATCTCGGAGCTTGCGTGGGAAGGCGAGGGATTTCTGTCTGACGTGCTAACCGCAGCACCTCTTCATTCCGCAGCAGCTGTCAGGCGGCTCGGCTGGATTCTCGAAAATATCGCAGGGGTGGACGGGCTGGACGACTTGCTTGATCTTGCTAAGAGAGGAGGAGAGTCGCCGTCTTATCTTTCCCCGACTTCTCCTAAGGTCGGCTGTCTCGACTCGCGTTGGAACATCATACTGAATAAGGGGGTCGATCCTGAGACATGATTCCTGAAAACATTGTGACTGCATGGTCGATTAAACACCCCTGGCCTGATTCCGATCAGGTGGAGCAGGACTTGCTTCTTGCTCAGGCAATTTGCGAGATTGCAAACGACGAGCTACTCAGCGGGGAGCTTGTTATTCGCGGGGGTACAGCCTTTCATAAACTCTACCTTGACCAACCCTGTCGCTACAGTGAGGACCTTGACTATGTAAGAATGAGCGTTGGTGGCATTGGTGGCATCATGAAGAGGCTGACGGAGATGGGTAGGGATCTTGGGTTTGAGGTCCGCACCCAGATGGCGCAGCATCCCAAAGTAT
>CAYWAO010000035.1:0-5430 GCA_964456695.1 uncultured Cryptobacterium sp.
GCTTGTAGGCTACAATAATCGGAGACTTGGAAACGAAAGTGTTGATTAGAGGGTCAAGCTTAGCTCCGCAGTAAGGGCAAATTCCATCTGAATCAGTCATACTCACCATACACACGATTACCATCTCCTTCTTCTTTATAAGTACTATTTGTTATCTGTCTATTTCGACCTTTTAAATGCGACACATTAGCCGTATCCGTAACGCTATTTGTCGTATTTAATAAGCCAGATTCGTCGCATTTATTTGCAGGCAAATATGACAGATCTGACCTATTTTCAACTCCGCAAAGATGAAAAACACTGCCTCCTCCATTACCACGATATGTCTCTTTGGTAATGAGCCCCGCTTCAGTCAAAGTATCAACAGCACGGCTAACACTACGCGGACTCGCATTAAGAATTGAGGCAAGTTGTGCGTGACTAATACCTACATTGTTTTTAGTTGCAAAAACACGAGAATGCAGCCAAAAATACAGCCCAGCAGCCACGCTTACCTTAGCGAGCTTAGGTGCGATACGGTCAGCATCTACCTCCCAATTTGCTGTAAAAAGCCCGTCCACACTAACACCTCAAATCGCCCTCAGCTGAAACTTCAAGGTAATCGAGGATCCAGGTCTTGCGAATGCGATAATACCTACCTTGCTTGGAGGCACGAATGGCTCCACAACGAATATAGTCACGCACCGTATCAACATCGAGCCCTAAGTAAGCTGCGACTTCGCTTGGAACCATGATGTCCGGGAGCTCCTTGTAGGGAGTGTACCTGGAGACATTCAATTTAACTCCTTTGATCAATGCAGTATTTTCTCCATTTTACTGCATTCTAATAATTTTTTAGTAACAAATTTCATAATTTGCTATAATACTATTACTGTTGATAGGAGCTATATGAATACAAGAAGTATTCCTTCATATCAGTCACTTCCATTAACTGGTGTTACTTCGCCGAGAGAATGGTTGAAATATTCCGTTGAAATTGAAAGTTTGGTCAAGGGTGCAGATGAGCTGCTTTATTTCGTCGAAAAAGGGCAGCCTATCATCATGACTGAAAATGAACTTGGTGCTGAATTGTTTAATGCAGCCCTTTTAAAGGTGAACGTTTCTGATACTGAAAGCGTTTTGTCTTTTGTCCAAACCTACGGTATTCCAGCTTCAACCCTTTATGAAGGGCACCAGAGGCTGGTATGGTTTCGCAATCGAAATGTTCTCCCTTTTGTATCTCTTAACACCATTACCTCACATAATTCAAACTTTTTATATTCGGATATAATTGCGAGTTTTGACACAACAGCCAAAACCCATAGCATTAATCCCTGCGGTGGGAAATATATGGAAAGTGTTTTGGTTCCCGCTTATTACTCCGAAATCGCCCGAGCTAATGAGCTTGATAATAAAAGTACAGTTGGGGTCGTCTCTCTTTTAGAAGTTGCACAAACCATTCGATTACTCCAATGCGCAACCGCTATATGCACCGCATTCCAAGCAGAATCGGAAAAAGGCACAGATGGCGATATTGAGAACGCTGCTTCTTACATCACTAACGATCGATTTCTTCGAAAAGATGGCGCGAGATATTTTCTCTCAGATCCTGATCTACTCTCGTTTGATAGCAGATGTGAAAACGATTTCGAATTTCTTCAGAACGCGAAAAAATGGGCGGAGCAAGGCAATGATCCACGCTTTATATACTCAAAGTCCGAAATAGAAGCTTTTTATGCAGCAGCGCTTAACGCGCTTACCTTCCTACAAAACAGCTACTCGGTGAGCAAGCTCCCTTTAAGTATCCCAAGTAGCACAGATAATAAGAGGCATTCTTTCCATCGTTTTAATAAAAAGAGAGAAGAGAGTTCCGATTCATTATTGGTTAAAGTATCCGAATATGGATCTTTAACCGAAGCAATCATCCAACAATACCTTTTCCTTCTTTGTGCAGATTCACCCTGGCAAGAATGCGAAAACTGCGGAAGGTTTTTTAAACGCGCAAGAGAAGCAAAACCTGGGAAAAAACTGCGTAAAACTCGTTTCTGCTCCCGCAGCTGCAATGTCTCCTTCAACAAAAAGAAGACTGCGGAATAGACTTGTAAACAAGACTATTGAAAGGAGGTGAGAAGTAATGGATCTAGGACAAGGCACTGTGGAAAAGCGTGGCAAGAACACCTATCGGTTGCGTGTTTCCATCACATATAGCAATGGAAGTAAGAAACGCCTAGATAAGACCGTTCATTGTCGCACTAAGTCAGAAGCAAACAAGGCACTCGATGCTTGGAGGTTGGAGCTTTTAAAAGATAGCGACAAAGCGTTCAGGAGCGATATGGCACTCAATGAATACCTGCAAAGCTACCTGCTGTATTGCAGAGACGAAAAGGAGCTTTCTCCTTCCACGATCCGCGGATATCGCGATGTGGTTCGTACTCGCTTTGATGGCGAGTTTGGAAAAACAAAGCTATGCGACCTTCATCCCCATTTGATTGAAGAGCACTATTCATATTTGCGTCGTGAAGGCGGAGCCAATGGAAGGCCCATCTCTGGAGCTAGCGTGAGAACGGCTCACAGTATCCTGAAAGCTGCTTTAAAACGTGCGGTGCGCCTGGCTCTAATCCCGCACAACCCGTGCGACTTGGTTGATGGTCCTTCTGTCAAGAAACCTAAAACAGAAAGTCTGTCTCTTGAAGAGACCAACCGCATGCTGCTTCTTTTGCGGGGCCACCCAGACAAACGGTTCGCTATGGCTACCACACTAGCTTTGAGCACCGGAATGCGTCGTGGTGAGATTTGCGGTCTACGATGGAAAGACGTCGACCTTGACAGCAAAGAAATCCATGTTGCGCATAGTCTTATTGAGGCAGCGCGAGAAGATGGCAGATCAGGTAAACGCTTGTCGCTTAAAGACCCTAAAACAGAATCCTCTGATAGGCATATCTCTATTGACGGCTCTCTAGTGAAGCAGTTAAAGCGATACAAAGAGGATCAGTATTACCTGCTGAAGTATTTTGATACCGATCAAACCCCTTTAACTCCGGTTCTGTGTGACAACTTAGGAAGCTGGTATATACCTGATCACTTCACTAAGGATTTTGAAGCCTTTAAGCAACAGCATAATTTTGACATAAGGCTCCATGATTTACGACACACCCATGCATCGATACTGCTCCAGAACGGTATTGACGTCTTAACGGTTGCGCATCGGTTAGGCCACGCAAAACCTTCCACTACACAAGATATTTATGGTCATGTGTTACCTGGAAAGGATCAAGAAGCCGCAAATCGTATAGGCGATTTGTTCCACTACCCAGCCGCCTAGTCTTTGATTCTATGAAAGCGCGATGAAATGTATTGTCCCAAATCTGTCCCAGCTGAAAAATCGGCTGTCCCAATACGCAAAACAGGCCAGCCGACAAGCGACTGACCTGGTGCTTCTGGAGCCAACGGCCGGACTCGAACCGGCGACCTACGCATTACGAGTGCGTTGCTCTACCAACTGAGCCACGTTGGCACTATGTTGCCACTCATCCAACGCGATACGCAGCACAACCACTGCGGCAAGACAACCTATATCGGTTGAACAAAGTGCCCGAAAATTATATACAAGTTAGTTTTTTAGTGCAAATGAAAGATGCGAGGCTTTTCCAAAACGCGCAAAAACCTCTAGACTAGAGCACATATTAACATCCCTCCCCCTTACTAAAGGCCGATGTCAGAATGGAATTACTTGAACTTATTCTCTTTTTGCTCGTTGCGGTTGTCATATCAAGCCTACTCGACCAAATGCTTCGCGGTGTCTCGCTTCCGCTGGTACAAATTCTTTTAGGAATCATTATTGCGCTCATTTTGCCCCTGCCTTCCTCCCTTGGCCTGGATGCCGAACTGCTTCTCATCCTGTTTATCGCACCGCTACATTTCAACGAATCGCGACACGTTGATTCGGGTGAGCTGTATCGCAATCGTTTTGGAATCATTTCACTGGTAACTGGACTGGTTCTGGTAACCATGATTGCCGTGGGAATCACCCTCAACGCACTCATCCCTGCAATTCCGCTTGCCGCAGCCCTTGCGTTTGGTGCTGCCATGGGATCAACCGACGCCGCCGCCGTCACATCGCTTGCAAAAGAAATGCGCTTTGGGCGACGTCACGAAGCGCTGCTCAACGGCGAAGCGCTTTTCAACGACGTCACCGGCACTATCGGCTTTCAGTGCGCAATTGCCGTAGTAGTCGCTGGGGGATTTTCGCTGGTGCACGCAGGCGAAGAATTCACTTTGGAATTTTTCGGCGGTGCCGCACTGGGTATCGCGTTAGGCCTGGTATTCTGGGGTCTCAATCACCTGATGCATCACTTCGGATTTGAAAACCCTACGGTTCACGTTGTGCTTGAGCTGCTCACCCCGTTTATTATCTTTCTCATCGGAGAGCAGCTTCATGTGGGCGGCGTTATCGCTGTCGTCATGGCAGGCATGACTATTTCGCTACTGCCACATAGACAAACCGCAGCAACGTCACATCAGCGTCTTCAAGCTTCAAACGTATGGAAAACCTTAGAGTTCATGCTCAACGGCATAATTTTTGTACTGCTGGGCACGCAACTTCCCAACACACTGCTGCCCGCAATCCAAGGCGATTCAGTTGAAGCGTGGCTCTTGCTTGCTGTAGCGCTTATCCTCACACTCGTACTTGAAGCGGTGCGCTTCGTGTGGATTTTGGGGCTGGATATTATCCACGCTCGAAAAAACGGCATTCCCGTACGCAGCTGCTTTGCTACCATCAGCCTTAAAGGCACTCTCGGTATGGCGTTCGCTGGTCCAAAAGGCGGCATTACCCTAGCGCTCATACTCACCATTCCGGTCACGATAGCCTCGGGAGATGCCTTCCCCCTGCGAACAGAGCTGCTATTTCTCACCTCGGGCGTCATTGTGTGCACTATGCTGTTGGCAAACTTTGCCGTACGCAAACTTGTACCACTCAAGCCCCATGAGAAACGAACGAAAGGGTACGCCGATCCTGAAATTGCTCTTTTGACGAACGTAATTGCCTCAATCCAGGCCGATGCGCATAAGACCGGAGCCGTTACAGGCGAGGAGGCTCGTTTGATTGACAAGTCCGATAACGCCGCGTCAGACACCAATACCACATTACATCCCACAACAACTACACCAGAAGCAATATCAGCCATCGCCCGCGCTCTTCCAGACGAAGTTGATGAACCCGCTACTGCAATTGTCATGAAGCGCTACGCCGATCGCATTGAAAACCTACTTCCTTTGGCAAGCAACGACGTCGCCAAACAGGCATGCGTACTGGTCAAGCGATGCAACACGCTCTACGATCAAGTCAACGCCTACTCCGATGCTTTGGCAGATATTCAAAAGCGCGAAGACATCAATTCCGCAGGCATGCAAGCCCGCCTTCTTGCGGTTCAAAATGTCAACGATACGGTC
>CAYWAO010000036.1:0-5315 GCA_964456695.1 uncultured Cryptobacterium sp.
TGCCCAGTTAGATGTATTATTTCGGTTGCCAAGTTTGATTATAGGGTTTCATTTGACTTTCATGATTTGGTTCATAATACAAAGCGTTTGTAGCGCTTCGTGGATAATCGCGTACAATATGGGTATCTTTTGGGTCGAGTCTTGATGCACCGTACAGTGTGCGCTATTCAACTCAAACTATGGATTCAGTTTTAGCGGGATACATTCCATGACAAGGGGATTGATATGAGTGATTCTGTTGAGAATGCTTCTTATGAATACTGCACTCAATGTGGTACGCCGCTCGCTGAGGGTGCGAAGTTTTGCAATAATTGCGGTCATCGCATTTTTTCTGAGCAGGATAGCTCAGGATCTGGGGATAGTAAGGATAGTGTATCTCATGATACAGATGCCTTCACCGAGGCTACGGGTGTGCTGAATGCCGTTTCATCTTCCTCAAGCAACGCGCAAGGACAGAATCAACAGAACCAGCCCAAGAGCGCCTCTGAAGAAACCACCGTGTCAATTCCTGTTGATCAGGTTCTTGGTGCCGATCAATCAACCGCAGAAACACATGAAATTCCTTCGGTTCCTCAGTACTCGACACCTCCCGTGAGCGAGACAACACCGCTTCCACGGGTAACGGAAAGTGAAACGCTTACGTCTCCTTATGGACAACCGGTTTCATATTCGGCACAAGATAATTCAGCTGCTCAATCAGGAACCAACAAGAAACGGATCATTATTATTGTTGGCATTATTGTTGCCGTTATTGCAATAGTGGTGGTAGCGTTTGTCCTTCAATCGTTAAATTCGGAAACTACCGTTGTTGTAAATGATGCTACTGAAGACACCTCGCAAATTGTCGTGAATCTTACCGATACCTATACCACGCAATATGCGGATGAGACCAACGCGGAGTATCCGACGTTTTCGTTTAAGTATCCTGACTCTTGGTCGATTACTGACCATAGCGTTTCTTCTCGTGGTGAAATAGTAGAGCTCACTAACGACGATGACGGCACGGTGATTACGTATTACCAGCGGACAACAGGCGCGAACTCATCTGACTCTGTGAGTTTTAATGATGTTGAAAAAGTAGCTTCAACCTCATTTACTCCTTCCACTGTTCACAACACTGATTACTCTGATTTGGGTCAGTTTATTGTGGCTAATGGAACCCTCAACATTAACGGTACTGATGAGGGAACGTGTTATGCATTAGTTCCTTCCTCGGCGCTTGATGATTCGAGTGATCTTGATTTGCGCAATGGTGTTCCGGGCTTTTGGTATGCATCAAGCGTGTATTTCGTTAGTCAACCCTCTGACGATGTAAGCGATCAGACGGAACAAGAAATCATCGCGATTCTTGCGAGCTTTACCGAAACGGCAGCAGCATCTTCCAGCGATGATGAGGACGACGACACTATTACGGTCGGTTCTGACGATTATGTTCTTCCTGAGAGTGCTTCTCGCTACTATTCGAAAAGCGAATTGTCAGAGTTGTCGAATTATGAGTTATATATTGCGCGTAACGAAATCTTTGCACGACATGGTCGCGCTTTTAATAACGAAGACCTTCAAGAATACTTCGGCTCTAAATCATGGTATACCGCTACAGTAGATCCTGATGATTTTGACAGTTCGGTCTTTAACAAATACGAAAAAGAGAACATTGAGAGAATTTCTGAGATTGAAAATGATCGTGGCTCTTCATACATTAGTTAACGATAGGGGGTATCGGGGTACGTGTGTTGCACGTTTTGATGCATATTTTGGTGATGTATAGCGCTGAAACGCGTTTGCTTCTACAACAAAATGGCGCCCTCTTGAGCGCCATTTTGTTGTGTGCAAATAGTCTGCAAAGAAAAGATTATGCTTGGGCAAGTTGAGCGCCAAGACGTTCGCAATTAGCAGTTGCTTCATCGTCGGGATAATCTTTGCAGATCGTGCTGCCAACTACATTAAGGCCTGCTTCTTCGGCTCGCTGTAGCCAATAATCCATCCACTCACCATTGTTCCAGTCATATGACCCAAAGAGAGCAACGGGCTTTTCGCCGAGCATAGGCTCTATTTCGTCATACATGGGAAGAAATTCGGTGTCTTCCAACTCCTCGTCTCCCATAGCGGGGCATCCAAATGCAATTGCGTCATAGTCTTCGAGTTGATCGGAGGTAAACGAAGAGCACTGAATTATTTCAGCGTTTGCACCAGTGCTTTCTACACCTTCTGCAATCGAATCTGCCATTGCTTCAGTATTTCCGGTGCCACTCCAATAAACTACTGCTACTGAACTCATATAATTCTCCTAATCTTATTGTTTGCCACGGCTAACTTATAGGTGAATTATAGGGACTCGTCAAGGTTTGGAGCGGTGAATTTTGGTGAGCGTCACTACCCATTTTGAGAATTATATAAAATGCTATAAAAAAAGTAACATTTTTTCGTAATGAGAGCTACCATCCTTTAATAATATGCTACTATTCTTGTATCATAATGAAGTAGGAAAGGTATTATAAAAAACAAGTTCGTTTTGCAGCCAATTCTACGAAGTACTGAAGAGGAAAAGTGTTCGAATTAGATAAGATCGGCACGTGTTTTTAGGAGGACTCCATGTCACTTATCAATAAGGAAATCGCTGATTTTAGTGTTGAAGCCTATCATGGTGGCGAGTTTAAGACCATTACTAAGCAGGACGTGTTAGGGAAGTGGGGCTTGTTCTTCTTCTATCCAGCTGACTTCACATTTGTTTGTCCAACTGAGCTTGAAGATCTTGCGAACTTATATAACGAATTCAAGTCGGCTGGCTGCGAGATTTATTCCGTTTCTACCGATACCCACTACACGCATAAAGCATGGCATGAAGAGTCTGAGCGTATCTCCAAGGTTAAGTATCCCATGCTCGGCGATCCAACCCATGCATTGTGTAAGGACTTTGAAGTTTTGATCGAAGAAGACGGCTTGGCAGAGCGCGGCGCATTCATCGTTGATCCTGAAGGAAAGATCCAGGTCTATCAGGTAAACGCTGGTGGAATCGGCCGTAATGCTGATGAGCTCCTTCGCTTGCTGCAGGCGGCTCAGTTTGTGGCAGAGCATGGCGATCAAGTTTGCCCTGCTAAGTGGCAGCCAGGTGCTGATACCTTGAAGCCAAGTTTGGATTTGGTTGGTCAGCTCTAATGGCTATACGCTAGCGATACGTACCTGGGCAGTAGTTGCTCATTGATTTAGTTCCAATGAAGCATTTGTGGCGTGCACATAGGTGTGCGCCTTTGTTTCTTGAGGAACCAAGATATTCGAAGGAGTTACCGTATGGGATCTAAAGATGTATCTCAAATATATGACGCGGTCATTGTTGGTGGCGGTCCAGCTGGTTTAACCGCTGCGTTATATCTTGCGCGTGCGCGGTATCGCGTTGTTGTAGTGGAAAAAGAAAAATTTGGTGGTCAGATTACGATCACAGAAGAAATTGTTAATTATCCCGGTGTTGCTAAAACAAGTGGTACTGAACTTACCGAAACGATGCGTCAGCAAGCAGAATCGTTTGGTGCCGAGTTTATGATGGCTGAAGTGACCAACATTTCTGAGTCTGAAGAGCATTCAGGACTAAAAGTGATACAAACTTCCTCTGGGTCGCTTGAATGCCTGAGCGTTTTGCTTGCCGTAGGGTCGAGCCCTCGTCGTATCGGCTTTAAAGGAGAAGAAGAGTTTAAGGGCAGGGGTGTTGCATATTGTGCTACCTGTGATGGTGAGTTTTTTACTGGTAAAGATGTGTTTGTCATTGGTGGCGGGTTTGCTGCAGCAGAAGAAGGCGTCTTTTTGACCAAATACGCTAAACAAGTTCATATAATGTTTCGCAAGGCTGATTTTAGTTGTGCGTCAGCTACTGCTGAGGAAGCGTATGCCAACGATAAGATAACCATTCATCCCTTTACCGTTATTGAAGAAGTACAAGGCGATACCTTCCCGCAGGTATTGCGTTACAAGAATGTCCAAACAGGAGAAGTGGGCGAATATCGTGCTCCTGAGGGAGACACGTTTGGAATCTTTGTATTGGCCGGGTATACGCCGGCAACGGAATGGCTGAAAGCTATCGTTGACCTTACCACTGAGGGCAATATTATTACTGATGCAAATCAGAAGACTTCTGTAGAGGGGATCTTTGCTGCTGGTGATGTGTGCGTAAAAGATTTGCGTCAGGTTGTGACCGCAACGGGAGAAGCAGCAAGTGCAGCAACGCAGATGGAGCGCTACATTGCTGCTATGCAAAAAGAAACAGGAATTGTTCCCGTTCAGCCAGCAAAGCGTATCCAGAAGCCGGCTGATTCATGTGCCGATACTGCTGCAACGAGCGGTACTGAGCTATCAGGTGGTGTGGCTGCTGAATTGTCTCATGATGGTTTGTTGAGCCCTGATATGATTGCCCAGCTGAATGCCGTCTTTGAACGTATGAGCCAGCCGGTGATCCTGAAGCTGTTCTTGGATGATCAAGCGGTATCTTCTGAGTTGCTCGTGTATGCTGAAGCGTTAGCGGAGCTTACCGATAAGGTAAACGTCGAGATTGCATCTGAGGTACCGGATGAGGTCGAAGTACCGTATGTTCGCGTCTATCTTGGTGATGGAATGTACACAGGTCTAGCATTTCACGGAGTACCTGGTGGGCATGAATTCACTTCGTTTGTCTTAGGTCTCTACAATGCATCGGGACCAGGGCAGCCCTTGGAAGAAGAAAGCCGCAAGGCTATCGAGGGTATTGCTGAGCCACATAAGATTCAAATTCTAGTTTCGCTGTCTTGCACCATGTGTCCCGATACTGTTGTTGCTGCTCAGCGCATTGCCTCGCTCAATTCTGGCATTACCGCCGAAGCGTACGATATCAACCATTTCCCAGGATTGAAGGATGCCTATCGGGTGATGAGTGTTCCGTGTGTTGTTGTTGACGATGGCAAGGTGGTTTCCTTTGGGAAGAAGAACGTACAACAAATGCTGGAGCTGATTACCCCTGAGGCCTGATGAGATGAGTTGGTAGCGGGTATATCTGTGGAGTACACGATAATTGATCTGCAATGACCGAATAAGGACGGAAAACGGTTGAAGGAAGGCAACCAATAGGATCTTCTGGAAACCGATTTGTCAAGGGTGATTTATCTATCAATCACACAAATTGATTCCCCTGCGTTACAGGGGAATCAATTTGTGTGATTTCTATATTGACACTCTGTCAGAATAGTGTTATAGTAAGTATGCTGACAGAATGTCAGAATAGAAAAAACAGCGGAGGTAAATCGGACATGAAAAAGCCCTATATCGTTTGTCACATGATGACCTCCCTTGATGGG
>CAYWAO010000037.1:0-5161 GCA_964456695.1 uncultured Cryptobacterium sp.
TCAGTTGAGTTAGCTCGACCGCTAGTCGAGCAGCGGTTTACGCTAAATTAAACATCCTGTCATGTTCAAAAATGGCGCTGTTGATGAAACCACCGTATACCAAATAGTACATACAATAGCGCGAGAAGAGGCATGCCAACTAATGACACGCCTCCTACTTGATTACTTGACAGAGAATCAGTTTTCCACCGCGAAACCAAAATCGCCGAAGAATCCACCCACTTCCCTACTTCCCTGCACACAATACAGCACCTTTTCGTGCGAGATGCAGAGCTCTTTTTAAAGACCTGCCTAGCGGCTTCTGAAAGCAAAAAAATTTACGAGCCAGAGCGAATGGTTTTAAGCACGCATAATTTTGGGGTCCCGTTTTCAATGCGCCTAGCACATCTTCACAAGACCCCAAAAACCTGATAGATTGCATTCTTCAGGTACAGTATTTAGTTACGGTGTCATCCCATGACTTAAGCTTCTTCTTCCTTTTTGTCATGAATTTTCGGAAGCATGAGGCACACAATAATACCAACAACGACACATGCAACCTGCACCAATGCTACTGAGTGCATAGAGCTTACAACAGTGCTTAAGAAGGCGGCATCGGTTGCCTCTACTGCAGCGAATCCCTGCGTGAACATAGGGACAAAAATTGCAACGCCAAAGGGAGCAGCAAGATTACCAAATACGGTATACGTACCAGATCCGGCTCCCGCAATTTCTGGGTTCAGACCAGCGAGAACGATTTTCAAAAAGATCGTAATGTTTCCTCCAAGGCCCAGACCAATGAAGAACAAACTCGATGCGTAGCTAAGGAATCCTGAATTTTCGTTATAGAGGAGCTGGAGTGCTGTCCCTAAGCTGCAGAATAACAGAGCTACTACGGACACATATCTCGGTTCTTTCTTATCAGAAAGTGGCCCTAATAAGAGTGTACCAAGCGTCATGCCAACATACATGATTGAAGTAGCGTAATTCGCAATAGTCGTTCCTGGCTCAATCATGTTTGCAAAGTAAATAGTGTTCGTCATGCAAGCCTGCAATAAACCTTGGGTGAGAAAGAGCACGATGACAGGCAGAATAAAGGTCTTGCGTGCCATGAACTTGCCGAGAAGGATTGGTTGCTTAGCTTTTCGCTCAATTACGACCAAGAAAACGAGTGCGACTACCGCGAGCACAATAACAACGAGCGTAATAGTTGTAGCCCACCCAATATTTTGTCCTAAGGTTGGCACACAGAGAGCAAGACTGAAGAAGATGATAATGAAAACGCCACCGAAAACGTCAAAATCACCAAACCCTTGCTTAGGAGCAGAAGATTTTTTGAAAAGTGCTAACCCTATAAAGAATACGATAGCTGCTAAACAAGCACACGTAAGCAGCACGACATGGTAATTACTTACCAACAAGATAATACCGCCCAAGGTTGGCCCAAAAATAACCATGCCACTTGCAATGGCCATATAGATCGTAAAGCCCTGACCAGTTTTCTCAGCAGGGAATTCACTTGTAATATAGGCAATTACGGTTGGAGTGATTGCGGCAGCACCAGCGCCGACAACAAAACGTCCCAATAAAACTAGCCACACTGTGCCAGTAGGTGCAAGAGCTACCACAAGCAATCCAAGCGCCATCGCAGCTAATCCGCCAAGGGCGGTAACGCGCCTACCGAATAAATCTCCAAGTTTTCCGAGAACTGGAGCACAAGCTGCTGCACCCATAGAGTAAGCCAACGTGATCCAGGTGGTGTAAATAGAATCAACACCCCAATCAGTAACAATATTAGTTGGAATTGAGGCAGTAAATCCACCCGATAAACTTACGAAAGCTGCAGCTAAAGCAAAGGGAACAAAGCCCTTCATGTATCTCTTTCCGCTCGCTTCTTCCATCGAAACCGACCTCCTTACTCAAATCGCGCCATAAAACACATAGCCTGAACTCAAAAAGGTCTCTTCTTCGCTGGGTAATTAAAAATAAGCTCCTGTCTTAAAGAAAATCAAATTAAATACTCTGAAAAAAAGGGAGGCAGTTTTCTATTACCTAAGACAGTTTTTTATTACCTAAATATGGCGCTATATACGAGAATGTGTAAAAGCAGCCTTGAAACAAGGTCTCTTCTACGTGCTGGGACAATAGAGACATATTTGTCGATAGGAGAAGCTATGCTAGATGAATACAAACGATTTGCGACTGAGTTCTATTTCACGACATCAGACGGAGTTCGACTTCACGTAGCAGAAGCTGGTCAAGGAAAGCCCTTGATTATCCTTTCGGGATGGTCAAGTAATTCAAGCTATTTCTTTTTCAATTTTGAAGAGTTATCCAAAAACTATCATGTATATATTCTTGACTATCGCAGCCATGGTGAATCTCAAGTAACCAGGAAAGGCTACCGTATATCGCGTCTTGCAAAAGACGCGCGAGAATTTTTTGAATCGCTTGGAGTTGAGAAAGTCAGCTGGATGGGGCACTCGATGGGGTGCTCAGTTTTGTGGTGCTATTACGATATGTATGGCAATGAGGACGTAGAAAAGTTCGTTTTCGTTGATGAACCGCCATTCCTTTACGCTAACCCTTACGACACTGAAGATGAAATTGCCCAGTATGGCGGAAATCACATAGACGCATGGAATATTGCTCATGCCTTAGAAATTGACTGGGGAAATGGCATGAAAGCATTCGAAAAGTATTTTTCCTCTGCATTGTATGCACCATACGAAAATATAGAAAACCTCATGCTGGTACCCGGCATTGCAGATGCCCCCAATACGGAACAAGCATATTTCATGAGCCGTTTGCTCATTGATCATTTGCAGCAAGATTGGCGTGATGTAATTCCCACTATTGATGTGCCGGTCTTATATATCATGGGCGAAATATCCCATGCAACCACCACCGAAAACGCCGACTGGATTGCAAGTCGCGTGAAAAATGTAACGGTCGAACGCTTTGATAAAGAAGACTACGGCACCCATAATCTAATGATTAATAGTCCAGAGCGTTTCAATGCTTTAGTTAGCGAGTTCCTAGCATAAGCATTCTGAACTATCTACATAAACCGCCACTACGAGCCAAGATCATGCACGTTCTTGACTCGTAGTTTTGTTTGCCTAGCCTTATCATCGGCCTTCACCAGGTTGCCATCTGATGCCTTAACGTTGCAGATGCCCATGCCATACTACTCGGACTTCACGTAGTAGATGCGAGCACCCTGGTTTTTGAGTGATGGTGAGTTATAGCTCGACTCAACACTGGCAGACAGTGGAATGGGCTCGCACTCGCTCATACCATGCAGGAAAAGCGCGGTATCATGCGAGTAAATCGCTTCCGGGAAACGCACCTGAAGTAGCGCGAACTCATACGGAAAAGCGTCCTTGGAAAGATAAATTCCATGCGATTGACGCTTCAGACCCCTATTGCTCACGTAGCGATAGAAAGAGTCTTTGGGAAATTCCGCCTTTACGGCAGCGGATGCCGCGATGACTCCATTACCCTCTTCAAGAATACAATCGAACATCTGAATATGTTTTGCGACTTTCATACTGAGATTACAGCAAAGATTCAGTACGAAAGTACGGTTAAGGGAGTTTTACGTATCGGCAGTTTCTTAGCTTCATGTCAGTTCGCCTTGCAGCTTATGAACCAACTTAGTGCGGAGAGTGCTGTAATTATGAGCATCGCGATACAAACTCCAGTCCATCCGGCTTGCGCCCAGATAAAACCTGATGCAGCGCTTCCAATTGCACTAAATACGAAGTTGTTGAACACAAACATTGTGTTCAGGCGACTGCTCTTCGCAGAATCAAGATTCATGGCGCGCAGCTGATTGAGCGTGCCGACGCCTTGTATGCCAAGGGAGTAAATGGCAGCTGCCACCACGACAAGTATGACAGACTGACTGGCGCAAAGCGCAATGAGCATGCTGACAAACGACAGCGCGATGAATACACCGACAGCCTGCACACCGATACCTCTGTCCTGCAGCTTGCCGACCCAAACTGAGCCTGCTGCACCGACAATACCTGCAAGGCTCACGAGACCAATCTGGAAGGTGTTGAAATTGAAAGGCTGGCTGCCGAGCAAAAACGTGACGGCGTTCCAAAAAATGTTGAACACAAGGCCAAAGGCAAGACCATTAGTGATAAGAATCCACTTAAGCAGACGATACTGGGTTACGGCTCTAAACACATCGCCAATAAGCGCAGCGTAATTCAGTTTTTCCTTCGGTGGAAGCTTGGGCAAAAGCTTCCAAAGGGCAAGCATTAACAACAGATCCAGCACGGCAGCAATACCATATATCGCACGCCACCCTAACATGTCGGCAACAAGTCCGCTGAGGGAGCGAGCAATCAAAATGCCGAGCGTGACACCTGCGGTGATGATGCCTACAACCTGCCCCTGCTGCTTTGGGTCCGCGAGGTCACGCGACATCGGAATGATGATCTGTCCTGCGACAGTGGTCACTCCCATGGCCGATAGCGAGAAAGCCAAAAAGATGAACGTAGGGCTTAGGGCGCATGCGAGAAGCGACAACGACACGAGAAACATCACAATCCCGATAAGTCTGCGCCTAGGGCAGATGTCGCCTAGAGGTACGATAAGCAATATACCGAAGGCGTAGCCAATCTGAGTGGCCGTGATAAGCAAGCTGCTGTTGGCCACCTCGACATGTAGGTCGCTGGCTATTTGCACCAGCAGAGGTTGCGCCCAATAGAGGTTTCCGATCGCTAAACCACACGCGATGGTAAACAGGATCACCAAAGGCATCTTCAACTTGAACTGCGCGTTATCCACCGCGATCCTTTCTTAACAACCTGTTCCTGCCGCATTTGCCTGATGTTTTGGAGGTTTGTGGCCGCAATACAGCTACATAGTCACTTTTCTCTAGTCGTAATCTTGAATCGAGAAGCGAGTGTCTGCATGTCTCGTAGGTGAGTCAAACAGAAAGCTCGCTTCTCCCTTTTGATGCTCCCCCAATTGACTGGGCGGACACGTCTAAAATTTGAGGCACTAGCCGCCCCCTGTTAAATGTCAGTAGGGAGGTTACCTCATTCTTTGATTTTAAACCACCGCACTGCCATTGTTTAGCGATAGCGGATCATCAGCTTTCCTTAGTGCGTTGAATATCAGCAATGCAATCTTCCATCATGCAAATGATTTTTCTGATAGG
>CAYWAO010000038.1:0-3893 GCA_964456695.1 uncultured Cryptobacterium sp.
TTCCGCAGGCATGCAAGCCCGCCTTCTTGCGGTTCAAAATGTCAACGATACGGTCGATGATATTCAGGATGCCGCGCTTGCTCGAGAACTCATGTTCATTAAACGAGCTCAACGATCAGGAGAATTGTCGGACGAATACGCACGAGAGTTGCGCAATGACGTGTATGTGCAGCGCATGGTTATAAGCTAACGCACACGATGAGGCTTCTTGCCCCAGTACACCTTCATAAAATGGCGCTTCGGCGGCGTGACCTTGCCCACCAAATCAAGCGTTGTTGTTGCAACATCGCGCGCCGCATGAGGCCGCCGCAGAGTTTCACCACCACTCAACATGGCTGCAAGACGCCCGGGGGTTTTATGAATGAGCTCGAGTTCTGACAGCAATTCTTCAGGCGTTTCTGCCTTTACCGCTGCACCCGCAGCCGTCACAGTCAGCGTGTTTGCACGCTCCTGTCCGTATGACTTGCCCACTAAAATAAGCGGCAAGCGCGCGCACAAGCACTCCGTGGTGGCAAGGCCGCCCGATTTGGCAATGATCATGTCGCTTGCTTCCATCAAGCCAGGGATATTCTCAACGTAGTCAAAAACCGTCACGTTTGAAATGCCTGCTTCTTGGAAAAACAAGCGTAGACCTTTAGCGTATTCCTCGTCAGAGCCCGCCAAAAAGGCAAAGTGCATGTTGGGAAACTGTGCCAGCTTAGGCAAAATGCACTGCACGGTTTCGCGAAATGGCATGTAGGGCTGCGACACCCGCGCACCCGCCATCACAATAACGTTAATCTTGTCCTCGGGAAGACCGAAACTTTTCAGTGTTTCTGTGCGATCGCACGACTCGGCAAAGCCTTTGCGCACCGGAATTCCCGTAACTTTAATGTGACTCTCAGGCACCTTGCGCGGTAAGAGCTCTTTGACCATTTCATCGTCGGCGGCGCAAAACAAATCGCAATCCAAATGAGGCCACAAACCTTCTGCCCCATAGTCCGTAGGAACGCACACGACCGGGAAGTCTTGGCGCGTGACCATCCGCGCCGCAACAGCGGCATTAGCCGCAACAATGTGTGTGGCAATAATCGCAATAGGCCGGCGCTTTTCGACCAAATTGCTAAAGGGCTTAAACATGCACGGAGACCATCCCCAACCGCCAGCCCAAAGGATACGCCCCGTAAATAAATGGTGCCATGTGAAGTCGTAAATCGTATTAAAAGTAACCGTAGCATTAGCGGTTTTGTCACCATCGAAACGAATGTAGCCATAATCAAGAATGTCGAGTACGGCAATCTCAGAATCTTCGGGAAGATTGGGGTGAAATCCGCAGAGATCCTGCAACGCCTGAGCCACAGCATGAGCAGCGCTGCGGTGCCCCGACCCAACCGATGCATGCACAACAATAGCAAGAGGACGCGTTGAAGTATCATCGCATGTTGTGGTTATCATCGCGCCCCCTTTCGTAAATACCCCATCGATTGACTTCGTCTCATCACCAACTAGCTCAGTTTAATGTATCGCCTTTACCCAGCGTAGCGGCAAAGTCTTTTTCAAAAACAATATTCATCTTCGTACGATCTGTCACGTGGCATGTACGTGCGTCTCGGCCAAGCTGCATCGTTCAAACCTACACGCAAACACCCTATTCGTCATCCCACTCAAGGCTTACTGCAGTAAGCAAGGATACCAATTCCTTTCGAGCATCAATCGCCTCATCGGAAAGGATGTTTACCGTTTCACCATTCATGACCGTCTGGTCTTTCCACCCGCACGAAATATTGATGTACGATGTCAGCGTCCGGAACGTATAGGTGGAATTGCCGATCACGCCCCAATTGGAAAGCAAGAACGACAAGAGCTCAGAAAACGAAGGCTCCGTCCCGCTCCCATAGCGATTGTAGAGCTTTTCACTGTCCTCGATTTCGCTTTGAATGAAATACTTCGCATCTTCGTCAGCTTTGTCTTCTTTATGCTTCATCTCGTCAAGCAAATGCCGAAAATTGTTGTGAAAACTATCGTAGGCATAGTGGCTGCAATCAAGCGTGAGATCCCAGCGCAAGCCCAAATCGTGAGCATATTGCACCAGAGGACGGGTGTTTTCATAGCGAGAAGACCAGCGCTCTCCCGATGCATTAAGCGCAAAAAAGCCCACCAGCGCCTGCTTTATACCATCGCCGTTGTACAACCCTTCGGCAAGCCTACGCGCATTTTTGTTAGTGGGAAAATCAAATGATTCGATAAAGCGCCGAACAATAACGGAGCTTTCAGAAGAATCGGTCAGATAGGCTTCTTCGCTTGCAAGCTCTCTGAATAAATACATTTCATATTCGCTATCGAAAGAAAGTGTCATTCGTTTTTGTGTGTTCTTACCCACCATTCTGTCCCCCAAACATGCTCAAACGTTTTCTTAACGTTAATATAGCATCTGAAAAGATCGGTCTGGAAATATACTGCCAATGATTCACAGTTCTGATTGAACCGTAAAACCTATAAAGATGCTAAACCCTTTAAGGTAGAACTGAAACCAACAGCAATAAACAATGTGAGGAACAAAACGCTCAGCGCTTATCACGGTATCCGATACCAAAAGAAACCGCCAAGACAAACAGCCTCAAAGCGCCCGATCAGATCGTAACGAACAGAATTTCGCAATACGGCAAAAAGCAGGTACCCCGTAGGTACACGCACCCCCCCCCACAAAATATTGAGCGCTACAAGACACGCGGAGCAACGGAGTTAGCAAAACGGCGCCATTTCAAACCGAAAGGCTCCGTCAAACCTGTACAATACAAGGGATATATGGCTCCTTATACGAAAGGATTACTCATGGGCGTAAGTATTGTTAGTATCGTGATTTGGGTACTTGTTATCGCCCTTATTGTTGGAATACTCTTTGCGAGTATTTTTATCGTTCGTCAGCAAACCGCAACCATTATCGAACGCTTCGGCAAATTTAACCGAGCCGTTGGTCCTGGCATCCATCTCAAAATTCCCATTATTGAAAAGACTGTCGCAAACGTAAGCCTCCGCACGCAAGAGCTGCTGAGTCAACTTTCCAGCAAGACGAAGGACAACGTTACGATCGATGTCCATGTAGCCGTACAATTTTTCGTCAGCCAAGAACAGAACAACACCCCACAGGAAAGCGGCGTATATAAAAGCTACTATAGGTTGAGCAATCCGACATCACAGATGACCTCGTATGTTGCCGATGCGCTGCGATCCTCTATTCCAAACTACACCCTCGATGAAGTGTTTGAGAACAAGGATCTTATTGCCAAAAACGTCAACGACAACGTATCGGCTCTAATGAGCGAATACGGCTTTGATATTATCTCGACCCTTATCACCAATATCGTATTGCCAACCGACGTTGAGCGATCAATGAACTCCATCAACGCGGCCCAGCGCGACCAAGAAGCAGCAAAAGCGCAGGCAGAAGCAGACCGCATCAGAACGGTGGTTAAAGCGCAAGCAGAAGCAGAAGCCATGAAACAAACCGGCATTGGTATTGCCGAACAGCGCAAAGCTATTGCTGAAGGTATTGCAGGATCGCTTGAAACTATCAAGGCATCAGGGGTTTCAACCGAAGAAGCCAACAAGCTGTTCCTCTATACCCAGTGGACAGAAATGATGGACGAATTCGCAGAAAAGGGCAACGCGTCTACAGTAGTACTGTCCTCCGACTTTGCTCAAACCGCAACAATGTTCGATCAGCTACTTGTTGCAGACAAGGCCGACAAGAATCGCTAGGCGCATAAAAACACGTGGCCGCCACAAGAACCGCAAGAACCATACGAATAACCACAGAACAGATAGTCCCCTGTCACTCACACGTGTACAGCAACAAGCGGCAGACTATTATTCTCATCTGATTATGAACACGTTATTATTCATTACATGGATGA
>CAYWAO010000039.1:0-3528 GCA_964456695.1 uncultured Cryptobacterium sp.
TAGGCATTCGCCCGAGGCGTAAGCCGAGGGAAAGAGCGTTCGCGAAGCGAACGCGGGAATCCCCAGCTCTCCGCCAGGAAAAACAGACGGGTTTGGCGGAGCGCCAAGCCCGTTTTTTGTGCAGGTGAAAGGGGATTCGAACCGATGAGGTGAAAATGCGTTAAGCAAACGTGCCAGTGGCACGTTTGTAGCATTTTGCCCGACCGAGCTTGCGAGGGAGGGGTGCGGCTTCGCGAAAGCGAAGACGCAAATCCCCAGCTCTCCGCCACGTTAATCCAGCAGGTCCAGTAATATTCTGGGCCTGTTTTGCTTTCATCCCAAAAAAGGGATTCGAACCGATGAGGTGGAGCCGTTAAGAAAACCGTCTAGTGGACGGTTTTTAGGCATTCGCCCGAGGCGTAAGCCGAGGGAAAGAGCGTTCGCGAAGCGAAGGCGAGAATCCCCAGCTCTCAACCACGTTAATCCAACAGATTCTGATACTACGTCTCATCTATGCCACCAGGCAGCAAACAAGCATTAGAAAGGGCCAATCTCTCCCTAAAATTCCTCCTAAATTTTAGGCTATAGGCCAACTTTTTTAGCCCATTACTGTATTATTGATATATCTCTTTTGATATATCAAAACAAGAAAGGAGGAGATTACGGTGGATGCCAAAATTGCTATTGTTGGAGCAGGCGTTTCTGGCTTATCAGCGGCTTATACTCTTAAAAAAGCAGGGATACAGGCGGATATCTATGAAGCCAGTTCTGTTGCTGGTGGTCGATGCCGGAATGATTATGAGGACGGTTGGCAATTCTATGTTGGAGCAGGATCAACCGAGCCTCAATGGGAAACCACTTTCGCCTACTTGAATGAGTTGGGCATAGCGGACAAAGTGACCACGCAAGCCGGAGAAGCAAGGATAGGCTTTGTCACCAAGGGGAAAATTCACGCTATCAAGTTTGGGGGTCCAATTAGCACACTTGGAAGCCTCATAAAGTTCCTTCCCGCATTTCCGTTCAAGGTATATACCCAGGGTATACGCTTCCTTAAAATACTCGGAAAGTATCAGAAAGAACTTAACTTTAAAGAAGGCGACTTTACCGCCTTGGAAGAAATGAGCAATCTTTCTATCTACGATTGGTGTCAGCAAAATGGCTATCAGGAGTTTTGCACCTATGTACTAGACCCCCTAGTAGCCAATATGGTTTGCGGAAACTCCAAGCTAATCTCAATGGGGCATATTATTGTTCTGTTCTCGCTTATGCAGGGCCTTTGTACGCTCGATGGAGGAATGGGAATAATATCCGAAAATCTTGAAGCGCAAGTCCATGATGAAATTCGCTATCAAACACCTGTGGACGAAGTAGTTATCGAGAATGGAAAAGTTACTGGCGTAAAGGTAGCTGGAAAGCTTATAAACTACGACCATGTAATCGTAGCGCTTGATGCAAAACGAACCCTTAGCTTAGTACCTGGACTATCGCAAGCTCAGCAAGCAGCCTTATCAACATGTGATTACAGCTCGGTGTTTTATTACCAATTTGGCTTAGAGCACCCTGTAGAGAGCCTACGTCACGGCTCAGCTTTCTTTGCCGCAAACGAGTCAAATCTTCTTGCTGGTGTTTCACAATCAGATGCCGAAAATCAAAAGCCAATTATCCTGTCACAAACAAAAATTGAGCATTTTGACATGCTTGCTGCAATGAGTGAAGAAGAGCGCCTGGAAACTATCATCAGAGAGACTCGCAAGGTCTTACCTGAATTTCCAGAGCACCCCGACTGTGTTCATGGTTATCGCTGGGATATATCAGTTAACCTTGAAGGCCCCGGACAATTTAAGGCAATAGAGGAATTGAAAGCACATCACCTTGATGATATTAGTGGTCTTCATTTAGCGGGAGATTACATGTTCCTCATCGCTTCAACTGAAGGCTCAATGGACGCAGGAAGGCGCAGAGCGGAAGATATTATCCGTGAGCTAGGAAAGCCGATTCCTCCCCTTCATCGCCAGTAGTAATATTGGCTCATACTGATGATGAGCATCCTGAAACGAAAGGAATCCATGGCAAAGGAATTGGAAAACACAATTCTCGGGCTTTTAGCGCTTCATCCAAATGCAAGCGGCTATGACCTACACCGCATAATTGAAGATTCAACAGGACATTTACTTAACGCTTCATTTAGCAAAATATATCCCTCGTTGAAAAAGTTGAGCAACCATGAGCTGGTTGAATATGAGGTGGAGGACATCAAAAACCGCCCTGCAAAAAAGTATTATCGTTTAACCGATTTGGGAGAAAAAGCGCTTCAAGAATGGCTTAAATCTCCTATCAGCTTTAAGCCGGATTTGCGCTCCTTTGATTTGAGGATTGTGTTTGGTCCCCTCATGCCAAAAAAAGTCCTGTTGTTTCATATTGATTCGGCAATCCAATACCTTGAAAACATCACCGACGAGCGTTTTTTCTCTCATGACGTCAGTGATGGGGAATCCTACGCGTTCATACGCTCTTCTTCAGTGAACATGCACAATATCGATATAGTATGGCGTCCATTCAATGAGCGTTTTCGAGAAGAGCATCTACGCCGTCTGCAGTGGATGAAAGAATGGCGCGATACCATAGAACAAGAATTTGAGGAATAACGAAATTGATGTTTGTAAGTGCCGAGAACTTTCTCGGCACTTACGCACTTACATCACCCTTACCGAAAAAAAGCCCTCCGAAGAGGGCTGTTGTTTTTGGTCGCTGGGGCTGGATTTGAACCAACGACCTTCGGGTTATGAGGACGTAGCAGAAGCCGTAGAAAACGGCGATGATACCTTGACAGGTGAAAGTAGCACGACAGTCATTGAGATAGTTGAAGAAAACATCACCGCCAACGATAACGCCGACGAAGATACAATAGAGGACACCGCTGATGACGCAACCGAGGAAGCGTCCAGTTCTTCTTCCGACTCCAGCAGCTCTTCCTCTTCAAGTAAAAGTTCCAGTTCATCCAGCTCTAGCGGCTCGTCGTCTTCGCACACCCATAGCTGGACCTACCATGATGCTGTGTACACATCCTACTATCAGTGTAACGGATGTGGGGAGAAGTTTTCTGATGGCTCTAGTCTTTCAGCTCATACTAAAGAAGGGACAATCAATCGCACCTCTTGTACTAGCTATACCACCGTGCAGGAAGTAACCCAAGCAGCTTATTATTCCTGCTCATGTGGCGCAACGAAGAATGCTTAAATGCTACCCCATCTTAAAGAAGGCAAAAGAGAGAAGAGGGGAGACATGGTTAATACAAACAAGCACACAAACCTCGGTATTAACCTTGCAATATCAGCGGTTGGGGGCACCATAGGCGGCTTTGTAGTCTCACTTATTTCAGGTTCAGCCCTGATAGGAGTGATCGTCTTTGCCATCATCTTTGTGGTGTGCATGCTTGCACTAATGCTGCTACAAGGAGCGAATGCTCCCTTGCGCTTAGCGGCAAGTTTCGTGCAGTAATCGGCGCGTAAGGCAGAGGCTAAAGAGGGCAAGCATGATAAAGGACGGTAT
>CAYWAO010000040.1:0-3404 GCA_964456695.1 uncultured Cryptobacterium sp.
TACATCTGTAATACCGATTATATTATCAATAGTATTACAAAATCAATCTGCCCAAAATATCAGCTCACTCCTTTTGGAAAGAATGAGCTTGAGAGCAACGGCTACATTCCTTATATGCATGCCCACAAGCGAAAGACTACTGAAGACAATCGATTTGGTGAGCCTTTTAACATCTGGTCAATCAATCGCGAGTTTCAAGATGGTGATGCTCGTAATTGGAGGGAGGTTGTTGGGAAGATTGAAAAAAGAATGTTTGGAATGGATATTGTCAACTCGGCCGCAATTAAAAAACCTACTTTTACTAGTCAATCTATTCGACAATTCCTTCAAGCTCGTAAAGAGTTCATTTCGAATCAGGCAAAAATGCCAGGCGACGGTTTTTCTGAAGAAATGAAAGGTATCGAATTAAAGAAAGCCGGAAAAGATGATGAGGCACTGGTTCAGTTTTATATTGTGATTGAAAAGCAATTTGATGCACCAGCTTTATATACTCAAGCAGCAATTCTCTTGCGAAAATATAAACTGTATGACCTTGAAGTTGAGGTATTAAAGGCAGGCATTAAAAACGTGCCAAGGGAAAACAAGAAACATTGGCAAAAGCTAAAAGAACGTCTTGAAAAGGCAAAAGCGTTAGCTTTTGAGAATAGAAGCTAAGATTTCATAATGGCAGTCTATAAACATAACGGAATCATTCGATACACCAATGATAATCGACCGCAATCGCAGAGGAAGCAATCATGCCAACCAAGATTGCTTCGCTTGGCAACTGTGTTGATATTGAGCTAAAACGCGAGTTTGAGAAAACCACTGAAGCCCTCGGTATCGGATTCACTGCAGCTTTCACTGTGTTCATGAAAAGGTTTGTTGTTGATGGTGGCTTTCCGTTTGATGTGAAGATACCTACACCGACGAAAGAGTAATTTGCTGGGTAGAAATTTATGTTCGTCGATCTTTGATGCATTCTCCTAAAGTTGCGGACAAAGTTTCTCTGTCGTGTGCCTATATATTCCCTTATTTCGCATCCGTCTACTTTCCGCGGGATACCACTCGGCCGATTCTTGTATTCCTTGAATGTTACGGAACTGTTACTACTATGTATCGCATAGGTATTGTGTCGCTTTGTGCAGTACATGCATAAAGCTCCAAGCGATGTTTGAGCGTATTCTCTGACGGGCTCAGGATGTTTCGCTTCTCCTGAAGTATTGAGGCATTTCTGCATACGTTGTGAAACCGCTTGAATGTCTTGTTCTTGGAGTGAAGCACAAAGAATGCCTTTTCGATTGTCCTTCGGCTGGACTGCTTCAATGAGCGCACTTTGCCTGTTCTGTTTGTGTCGAGCCTAGCAAAAGTGCTGAAAAAAAGGAGGTATTTATGTTCACGTTTTTGCTCGGCCTTGTGATTCTCATCGTAGGAGGTTGCCTGTACGGCAGGTTCTGCGAGAAGGTCTTTGGCCCTGACAATCGAAAAACGCCGGCTTATGCTATGGCTGACGGCGTTAACTATGTACCGATGAAGAAATGGAAGAACTCGCTAATTGAGCTTTTGAACATCGCTGGTACGGGTCCGGTGCTCGGTCCTATTCAGGGCATCCTGTTTGGCCCTATCGCGTTTATTATCATGCCTATTGGATGCGTGCTGGGCGGTGCCGTACATGACTATTTCAGCGGCATGATGAGTTTGCGTCACGGTGGTGAGCAAATGCCCGGCCTGATGAAGCGCTTTATGGGGCGTGGCGTGTATCAGATTTACAACATCTTTGTATGCCTGCTTATGTTTTTGGTGGGTGTGGTATTTATCTATACGCCTGGTGACATGCTTGCTGGTTCTATCCTCGGTTTCTCCACGTCATTCACGAATGACGACGGTTCTATGGCGTCATGGTCAACGCTTGTTCCGCTGTTGGTTATTTACGGCATTATCTTGCTGTATTATCTGATTGCGACTCTCTTTCCTATCGATAAGATTATTGGGCGTATCTATCCTATCTTTGGTGCCATCTTGCTGCTTTCCGCAGTGGGCATTTTTGTGGGCTTGTTCATTGGCGGTGGCATTACCACGCTTGCTGAGGTTTGGGGTCCGTGGCCTACCTGGGTTAATCAGGGGGTAATTGGTGCTGCCTTTGGTTGCGGTTGGGCTAACCTCATTCCCATGTTCTTTATTACCGTGGCATGCGGTATTGTGTCAGGCTTTCATAGCACCCAGGCTTGTATCATTGCTCGTTCGATGAATAGCGAATTTGAGGGTCGTACCACCTTCTATATGATGATGATTTTTGAGGGCTTCATCGCCATGATTTGGGCTGCTGCTGCTATGGTGGTTTACACCAATGGCGCTGCTGAGGCTGCCGTAACCGGAGCTACCGCTGTGGTGGGTATTGTGGCTCGCAGCTTCCTGGGCAACATAGGAGGCGTTGTCGCTATCCTCGGTGTTATTGTGCTTGCCATCACTTCGGGTGATACGGCGCTGCGCTCCCTGCGCATTATGATTGCCGACTATTTCCATATTGACCAGGTGAGCGCCATGAAGCGCGTAGCTCTTTCGCTTGTCATATTCATCCCGGTTGGTATTGTGCTTATATACTCCAAGATGGATACGAACGGCTTTAATATTTTGTGGCGTTACTTCAGTTTTGCTAACGAGACCTGTGCGGTCTTTGCGTTTGCTCTTGTTACGGTCTATCTGTGCAGCAAGCGTAAGCTGTGGATTATGACGCTTATTCCCGGTGCCTTCTATATGTTTGTGTGTTCGAGTTATCTGCTCAATGCAAGTATTGGCTTTGGTCTTGAATGGACTGCGGCCTATATCGTAGCGGGCGTGCTTACTGCTACTTATATTGTGCTGGTGCTGCGGGCAGGTTTTGTTCGGCGCGCAAAGCTTGATTCAGGAGAAATCGATCCGAAACAGTTTGATACTCCGGGTGCTTTCGATGGAATTGAGGAAGCTTCTCAAACGGAGCAAGCTGCAGCCAAGGTCGAATAGGGTCACATGTGTTCTAAGCTTGGGGCTTAAGATTTAGTATTTAATTGTGGCCTTGTAATAGAGGATTTTCAGAGGGCGGTGTGCATATGCATGCCGCCCTCGCTTTGTGCAGCTGCCATTGTTGTGGGTTCTCTCAGGTTTATCTCTTGCTCTAGCAAGACATCATAGAGATGATTCAATTTTGGACCTAAGAGGGGTAATATACACTCTTTGTAAGAAGCTTGGCTAGCTAAATAAATCTGTTTAGGGCTGGGAATTGGCGAGTGTGTCTAGGTGTGCGCCCGTCCGTATATTTGCAATGATGCAGTGATGTATATCTGCGGAAAGGAATTCTGAGTGGAATTTATTGTAGCTGAGGATTACCAGCAGCTAAGTCGTCTTGCTGCTGACAAAATAGCGCAGCAGATTAAGAACAAACCTCAAAG
>CAYWAO010000041.1:0-3295 GCA_964456695.1 uncultured Cryptobacterium sp.
CTGAAGAAAGCTCGTAAGCGTCCTCAGTTCTCAAAACGCTAGGGTTTTGGCGCACAGATTGTGTGCTTTCCACATTTCAACACATGGCGTTCGCTCTTGGCATTCAGGGGCGAACGTTTTTGTATGTGGGTGAAAATATTTTCGGCGGACTGTGCTAGATTTATCAGTTTACAATCATTGAAAAGTGCGTGCGGCGCTATACTGATCGAGCGTGCTTTGTACAAGGATGCGCAATAAGAACAGCCCCAATCGTTGCGATAAGGGCAGAACGTTTCGTATAGAGAGGCTACAACGTAGATGAGTTCAGATAGTTTTGAAGCAAGCTTGCATCGAAGTGATGAAATTCGTGCAGATCTTGATGCAAACCCCGAGAAGTATCTTATGCTCACTGGAGATCGTCCTACGGGACGTCTTCATCTCGGTCATTATTTTGGCACGATCAAAGAGCGTGTGGCTCTACAGAACAAAGGCATTGCAACTAATATCATCATTGCTGATTATCAGGTTATTACCGATCGTGATACCACGGACAATATCCAAGACAATGTCTATAACATAGTGATCGACTACCTTGCTTGCGGCATTGATCCTGAAAAAACGATGATCTTTACGCATTCGGCGGTACCTGCGCTCAATCAGCTGATGTTGCCGTTTCTTTCCCTTGTTACGGAATCTGAGCTGCACCGCAATCCAACGGTAAAGACAGAAATGGAAGCTTCAGGTCACGCGTTAACTGGGCTTTTGCTTACCTATCCGATACATCAAGCCTGTGACATCTTGTTCTGTAAAGGCAACATCGTGCCGGTGGGTAAGGATCAGCTTCCACATATTGAAATTACGCGTACGATTGCTCGCCGCTTCAATGAGCGCTACGCGCCGGTGTTTCCCGAACCAGAGGGCCTGCTAAACGACAATATTGCTGAAATTCCTGGTCTTGACGGTCGAAAGATGTCCAAGAGCTATGGCAATGCTATTAGCTTGTGCTATACAGACGAGGAAACAGCGAAGCTCATCAAGAAGTCTAAGACTGACTCTGAGCGCATGATCACCTTTGATAAGGAAGGTCGTCCTGGCGTTTCAGCATTGTTAACTACAGCAGCGCTGTGTACCGGTCGCTCTGAGGTCGAAATCGCCGAAGAAATTGGCAATGATGGTGCAGGTGCACTGAAAAAGTATGTGACTGAGAGCGTTAATACGTATCTGGCGCCTATTAGAGAACGTCGTCGTGAGCTTGAAAACAAGCAAGACTACGTTCTTGAAGTGCTTCATGAGGGTAATCGTCGTGCAAATGAAGTTGCTAACGCTACTTTAGACGAGGTACGCGAGGCAATGCATATGGTGTACTAAGACGCCATATTACTCGTGCGGTAGTTATACGATATTTCTCATATACATATGAAGTCATGCGGGGTCTGAAGTACAGGATGGCGTATAAAAAAGAGGCGAATGGTTCGCCTCTTTTGGCCTATAGCCTCCTCTTTTGTCTTTGCAGTGAAAATGGTCGCGTTGGTTGCAGGGATGCGTTGTTGCCTGTTTAGTGGAAAAAGGTTTCCTCGATATAATCGATAGGCATGTCTTTATCAAACCACAGTTTTTCAGCAAGTGCTGCTTGGTGCAGGAGCATGCCCAGTCCACCAGCGGTTGGAAGTCCGTGGGATTTTGCCATGGTGATGAGTTTTGTTTCGTGTGGTTCATACACGGTGTCTGCGACGAACAGATTGTCGTGCAGCATGTTTTCATCAATTAAGCAGGCATCGACATCGGGAGCCATACCAACGCGTGTTGCATTAACGAAGAAATATGATTCAGCAATAGAGGTCTTAAGGAGCGCACGATCTTCTAAATCGTGCAGCGTAAGTTTGGCTCCGGTTGCTTGGGCAATACGAGAAAGATGCGCTTGTGTTTTCTCCCAAAAGGCATCGTGAAGATTAAAGATCCTAATTTCGGCTGCTTTTTCAAGAGCAAGTTCAGTAAAAATCGCTGATCCTGCTCCGCCTGCGCCAGCAACTGTTGCTATTTTGTGTTCTGGTTCGTGTCCTAAGTTTCTAAGGTTGCGAATAAATCCTGCACCATCAGTGTTGTGACCAATGGATCGACCCTCTTTGATAACAACGGTATTAACTGCTCCCATGAGAGAAGCTGATGTAGAAAGCTCGTCAAGATATTCTCCAATGTAGGTCTTACAAGGCATCGTAACGTTGTAGCCTATTGCCCCAAGTTCTACGAGTCCTCGTACTGCTGAAGGGAGTTGCTCAGGCCGTACGTCAAAACCGAGATATACCGCATTAATACCGAGCTTAGAGAATGAGGCGGTATGAAGGGCAGGCGACATGGAATGCGCTACGGGACTGCCAAGCAGTCCTACTAATTTTGTTTCCCCGGTAAAATCAACCGAAATGTTCACAATGTCCTCCTCGTTTGCATTCTCTGCTTCAGTTTTTCTGAAATTTAGTCGCTCGGTGCCGTCGGTAGTACTACGTTCTGTTTTTCGAGACGATCTTTCATAATCTAGCAGACGAGAAGGGCGGTAGACACTCAGAAAAAACAATAAACCACTGAATAATACGAGAATAGATAAGGATGTATCGTTTCTCTTTATCGTTGGCGGTGTTTCGGGGGCTTCAAATATGACTTACGCATTAACTCCGCACGTAACGATGAACAACATTGAGCTCAATGTAAATCCCACTATTTTTGTTGCTTTTCGTAATAATGGCGTGTGATTTGTGGGGGGGGGTAGAGGTGGGCAAAACACAGGGTTTCGTACGGATGCGAAATTTAAATGTGAAGGAATTGTGAAGCCGAAAAAATTGAACATGTTATGAATAAGTTCATTTTTTTGCAAACAAGTTCAAAACAAGTTCAAAACCCGTTCACGGTTGGTTATGGGAATATGCGCTGTTCAAGCGTTGATTTAGGTTTCGCGGTTCGTAGAATTTGGATCACAAGGTTAAACCTGATGCTTGCTCGAAGGAGAGTTGAGCGAATCTAGGAGGTTAGATTCAAATGTTGTACGTAGCTGTAATGTCTGTTCTGTTCCTTGCTGCAGGTTTGGCAATGGTTTCCAAGCTCGGTACTAGCAATAGCGCTGCATTCGAGACAGCAGCTGCTCGTGCTAGCGAAGGCCGTCGTGTTCGTTTTGGTGTTCGGGAGCGCACTAATTTCTACATCCAGCAGTTCAATGAAGCTCTTGGTCGTCGCTAAACTTGGAGTTAGCGACCATTCGAAGCCAAGGCACGTAAAAGCAAATATACGTTTTCTAGCGAGTGTGCCCCGTGAGGGGCGCACTTTTTTG
>CAYWAO010000042.1:0-2354 GCA_964456695.1 uncultured Cryptobacterium sp.
AGGTTTTGTGCGGGCGGTTTCTTGAGGTCGCTCTTTGGGTGTTTTTAGAGATGGTCGTGGAAACTTTAGGGGTCTTTTGCAAGAAATCCCTTACCGCAAGAGCTCTTGGGGCTTTAGGTGCAGCAATCTCTCATTGAACTATTTGTGTAGAACAAATCATATCCTTACAAAAGTTCAAGTTTTGGAACAAAAAACTTCCAGTTCAAATATAATGAACAACGTTTGTAACTCGAATTTGAACTTCGTAAGGACAAGACCAATGGAACTTCCCACATTTGCAGATCGCTTGAAATGGGCAATGTCTCAAAAAGGCATTAAGCAGCAGGTTGATCTCATAGCTCAGGCAGCTCAGCGAGGCGAAAAGCTTGGTAAAAGTCAGGTGAGTCAGTATATTGCGGGCAAAACAATCCCTCGCAGCGATTCGCTTAATCTACTTGCTGACATTTTAGGGGTACGTCCTAGTTGGCTTTTGTTGGGAGATTCTTCTGCACCTCGCCAATCTGAGCAGCAGCCATCTCAGGTAGGAATGCCACACAGGGAAGATGCGTATCAAGGAGAGCGGGCTGCACAAGCAGCACTGAACAACACGGCTCATCAACAGAGTGCGTATCAGCAAGGAAACCATCATCAGGAAGTCGTTTCTGCTTCCAGGAAAGGAACTACTATGCATGAATTCAAGAAGTCTTCGAAGCTTGACAATGTTTTGTATGATGTTCGCGGTCCTGTTGTTGACGAAGCAAATCGCATGGAAGAAGAGGGCACTCGTATTCTCAAGTTGAATATTGGTAATCCCGCTCCGTTTGGTTTTTCTACTCCTGATGAAGTGATCTACGATATGCGCCGCCAACTTGCAGACTGTCAAGGATATTCCGATTCCAAGGGTCTATTTAGCGCGCGCAAAGCGATTATGCAATACGCTCAGCTCAAGGGTATTCCCAATGTGGGGATGAATGATATTTATACCGGCAATGGTGTAAGTGAATTAATCAATATTTGCATGTCGGCACTGCTCAATAACGGAGACGAAATCTTGATTCCTACACCCGATTACCCGCTGTGGACGGCGTGTGCAACCTTAGCAGGCGGTAATGCTGTGCATTATGTCTGCGATGAACAGGCTGAATGGTATCCCGACATTGACGATATCAAGAAAAAGATTACCAGCAGAACAAAAGCGATTGTCATTATTAATCCTAACAATCCTACCGGCGCGCTGTATCCACGAGAGGTTCTGCAAGAGATTGTCGATATTGCGCGCACACATCGGCTCATGATCTTCTCGGATGAAATTTATGATCGCTTGGTTATGGATGACGAAGAACATGTATCAATCGCATCATTGGCTCCCGATCTGTTTTGTGTGACGTTTAGTGGCCTTTCGAAATCTCATATGGTTGCTGGTTTTAGGATTGGTTGGATGGTTTTATCTGGCAATAAGGCTATTGCTGAGGACTATATTTTAGGGTTGAACATGCTCTCAAACATGCGTTTGTGCTCTAATGTGCCAGCGCAATCAATCGTTCAAACAGCATTAGGTGGGCATCAAAGCGTCAACAATTACATTGTGCCCGGAGGACGAATTTATGAACAGCGAGAGTACATTTGCGATGCCTTAAATGATATTCCGGGTGTGAGCGTTGTAAAGCCCAAGGCAGCATTCTATGTGTTTCCGCGCTTAGATATGAAGAAATTCAATATTCACAATGACGAGCAATTTGCATTCGATTTATTGCGTGAAAAGAAAATCCTGATTGTTCCGGGAAGTGGCTTTAATTGGGATCAGCCTGATCACTTGAGGATTGTCTATCTGCCACGTATTGAAATTTTGCAGGATGCAATGGAAAACTTCGGCGACTTTCTTTCTACGTATCATCAAAAGTAGCTTGAAATGTATGGCGTAGCCTTGCAGCATTGGGTGCGTTTAGGCGTGCAGAGCAACATATTCTCTGAGCAGTATGTTTTCTAGAGTGAGCGAAAAGTGGACAGAACCGTCTGCTAGATTGGTGCGCCTTCTGCGCTTGCTGTTTTAGTCTTTGTTCATTGTAGGTGGTATTGGCGCACTTGTCGCTGTTATAGCATTGATTGGCCTTTTGGTATTTTCGAGCATAGCTAAGGATACTGATGGGTTGATGGGGTATATGCACTCAACACTGGCGTTAAGCAGGCGGATACGACCCGGAGACATCCATTTCGGTTATAGTTCATGCTATCAACGAAGACAACGGCACTGGCTTTTATCAAACCTGTGATGCCAACGTGCCTCACTACATTGAAGCTGATGAGCCCGGTACCTATGAGATTTCAGGGCATATTTATTGGGCTTGAACTGCGCTGATGTTGAAAATCATCAACAC